>SLAV01000225.1 GCA_007126655.1 Haloferula sp.
AGCGCCCGAACAACTCGGCCGAGGACAGCACCGCCAGCCGGATCAATGGAAAGGTGAACCCAAGCATCAACTCGCCCCGCAGCGGCACGATCCCGAGGTCGCGCTCGAGGTCGCCCCCCACCAGCTCGGCGAAGCGCTCGCGCTCGCCGGTGTTGGCGAACACCATCGCCACGTCCCAGCCGTCGCGCCGCCAGTCGTTGATCTGGCGGAAGAAATTCTCGCGCCGCACCTCGTTGAGCACGAAGTCGCCCGCCTCGAACACGCCGAACGGGCTGGCGTGCGTGGCGCGGGAGAAATCCGGCTCCTCCTCGGGGAATTCGGCCTCCCCGATCACCCGCACGTCCTCCCGGAAGCCGCCGTCCACCGCGCCGAAGGCGGCCACCACGTCGCCCTCGCGGCGGTAATCCGCCACCGTCGCCGCCGGCGCGGGTTCGCTGAGCAGCAGCCCGGCCGCCGCCAGCTTGCGCGTCGAGGCCTGCGAATCGGGGTCGAACTCGCGGATGGATTCCACCTCGGTATCGAAAAATTCGATCCGCAGCGGCGCGCCCGCCTGCCACTCGAACACGTCGATGATCCCCCCGCGCACCGCGAAGTGCCCGCGCGCCGCCACCGTCGGCACCCGCTCGTATCCGTGGCGCGCCAGATCGGCGGCGAGGGTCCCGGGGTCGAGCGTGTCGCCGGGTTTCAGCGGGCGGCGGCTCGCGCGCAACTCGCCGGGTGCCGGGGCCGCGGCGGCGAATGCCTCCGGGCCGCACACCACGACGCACGCGTCCTCGCCCGCGAGCGCCTCCAGCACGCCGAACCACTCGGCGGCGGATTCCGGGTCGGCGAGCGCTTCGTCCCCGGCGGGTGCCGGGGCGTCGGGCAGCACCAGCGCGTCGTGCCCCCACAATTCGAGTTCCGCCGCCAGCCGCTCGCGGTGGCGCGGCAGATCCACCACCAGCCACACCCGCCGCCGCCCGGCCGACTCCGCCGCCCGCGCCACCATCGCCGCGACAAACCCGTGCGACGCTTCCGCCATGTGATCGAGCACCAACGGGCCGCCGCCCGGCCCGAGCCGGGCCAGTCGCGATGCCAGATCCGGATGGGTCGCCGCGCGGCGCACCCACTCACGGGCGGGTTGGGAACGCTCCATGCGGGAAACAACGGCACCGTCGGGGGCCGCCACCGGGCGGTCAACCAAATGTGTGAATTCTCAAATTGCCCCGGCGGTGGATCGCGCATACCAATTCCCTCGCAACGCAGAATCACCACCCCGCATGCTTTCCCTTTTGATCACCGGCAAGTCCGGCCGCATGGGCCGGGCCCTCATCGAGGCCGCCGCGGCGGATCCCGGCGTGGAAGTCACCGCCACCCACGACGTCGGCGAGGATCTCGACGCCGCCATGGCCGCCGCCGAATGCGCCATCGACTTCACCGTACACGACTTCACCGGCGACGTGCTCGACGCCGCGCTGAAACACGGCACCCGCCTGGTCATCGGTACCACAGGCCACACCGATGCGGAGCGCGCCCGCATCGCCGAGGCGGCAAAAACCCTGCCGGTGGTCCTCGCGCCGAACTACTCGGTCGGCGTGAACACCCTGTTCTGGCTCACGCGCAAGGCCGCGCGCGTCCTCGGGCAGGACCGCTTCGACATCGAGGTCGCCGAGATGCACCACCGCCACAAGATCGACGCGCCCTCCGGCACCGCCCGCCGCCTGCTCGACATCCTCCACGAGGAAACCGGCACCGCATACGAAGGCGACGTCGCCCACGGCCGCGTCGGCAACATCGGCCCGCGCAAGCCGCGCGAAATCGGCATGCACACGCTGCGCGGCGGTGACGTCGTCGGCGACCACACCGTGATCTTCGCCGCCGATGGCGAACGCGTCGAACTCACCCACAAGGCCTCCTCCCGCATGACCTTCGCCGCCGGCGCCGTCCGCGCCGCGCTTTGGCTCCGCGACCAGCCGCCAGGCCTTTACGACATGCAGCAGGTGCTCGGTCTTGAATAAACCCGGTCCCACCCCACCCCACTTCACCCCAATCCACCAACCCGATCCATTTGCCATGATGAAACTCCGATTCACACCCCTCGCCGCCCTGGCCGGCGCGTTCCTGTTTGCGACCGCCGGTTCCCGCGCGCAAACCGCCGACATCCCGCCCGTGGACGACCCGCCCGCGGAAATCCCGGCCACAACCGACGACGAGGTGGAACCCGCCGCCGACGGCGAGATCCCGCCACCCATCGCCGACGCCAAGCCCGCCGATGCCGACCTCACCCGCTCCGTGGTGCGCCTGCGCTCGACCACCCAGGGCTGGAACCCCGGGCAGCCCTGGGAAAAAGCCGACCCCCAGCAACGCCGCGCCCTCGCCGCCATCGTCGCACCCGGGCGCGTGCTCACCACCGCGGAAATGGTGGCCGATGCGACATTCCTTGGATTCGAATCGGCCGATGGCACCCGCTTCGCCGAGGCCCGTGTCGTGGCGGTGGACTACGAGGCCAACCTCGCGCTGCTCGCCCCGGCCGACGACGCCGGCGAAGCCCTGTTCGACGGCACCGAACCGCTCGAACTCGCCGAACCGCCCGCCCTCGGCGACCCGCTCGACGTGCTCCAGGTCGAGGAAACCGGCCTGCCGCTGGTCACCAGTGGGTTCCTCCAGCGGATCGGCGTCAGCTCCACCTTCATCCCCGGGCAGAGCTTCCTCACGTTTTACATCAAGGCCTCCATGCAGAGTTCCGCCGGCAGCTTCTCGCTGCCGGTCCTGTCGGACAACCGCCTGGCCGGCATGGTCTTCAGCTACAACTCGCGCGAGCAGGTCATCGACTCCGCCGCCACCGAGATCATCGCGCGTTTCCTCGATGCGGCCGCCACCGCCGAGGCCGATGGCACGCCATACCAGGGCTTCCCGGGCCTCGGCGTGGTGATCGCCCGCACCGAGGATCCGGCATTCCGCGCGTGGCTCAACCTCGAGGACGACCAGGGCGGCGTCTATCTCGGCACCATCCGCCCCGGCTCCGCCGCCGAGGCCGCCGGACTCAAACAGGGCGATGTGATCCTCGCCGTGGACGGCAAGGAAATCGACCGCCGCGGGTTCTACCAGCACCCGATCTACGGCGGCCTGTTCTGGGGCCACCTGGTGCGCGGCGACAAGGCGGTGGGCGAGCAGGTCACGCTCTCGGTGCTGCGCGACGGCGAGCCGCTCGAAATCACCGCCACCCTCACCCGCGAGGAGGAGGCCGACCGGCTGGTGCCGAACTACCGCTTCGAGGAGGCGCCCAATTTCCTCGTCAAGGGCGGCATGGTCTTCCAGGAACTCTCTCGCCCGCTGCTCGAGGCCTTCGGTCGTGAATGGCGCCAGCGCGCCCCCCTCAACCTGCTCGACGCCTACGAAAACCCGGAGCGGTATGAGGACGACGTGCGCCGCATCGTCTTCCTCAGCGGCACCATCCCCACCAACGCGACCATCGGCTACGAAAGCCTGCGCAACCTCATCGTCCGCCGCGTCAACGGCCGCGAAATCCTCGACATCCCGAGCCTCATCGCCGCCTTCGACGAACACGACGGCCCGCTCCATTCGATCGAATTCGCCGACGAGGACTTCACCATCCACCTCGACGAGGAGGTCTCGACCCAGGTCGATGCCGAGCTGCTGCAGCGCGGCCTGCCCAAGCTCTCGCATCCGTAAGGCGGCTCCGCCGAGCCGCGCGCATGCCGTTTTGACTTCCAACATGGCCTGCGGTCGGGTTTCGCCTTTATCCTTTCAAAAAACCACCGGGCTCTTAGTTTTTCCACATCAGATGCCATGCCGCCTCTGATCCTTGGAAAATGCCGACCACCCCCCACCAAGCCAAATACCTCGCCCACGAGCTGACCCGCCGGTGGTCCTCGGATAGCGTCGGGAAGCTGGCTGCGGCGGTGGCAGGGGCGCAGGTCGATTTGAATCCGCATCAGGTGGATGCCGCGCTGTTCGCCTTCAATTCGCCGTTTTCCAACGGCGCGCTGCTTGCCGACGAGGTCGGCCTCGGCAAAACCATCGAGGCCGGTATCTTGCTTTCCCAGCGTTGGGCCGAGCGGAAACGGCGGATTCTGGTCATCACACCCTCCAACCTCCGCAAGCAGTGGCATCAGGAACTCGCGGAAAAATTCTTTCTCCCCGCCACCATTCTCGAAGCCCGATCCTACAACCAAGCGATCAAACAAGGCGCCTCGAATCCATTCGAGCCGGATGAGCCATCCATCATGATCATCTGCTCCTACCACTTCGCGCGGAACAAGGAGGAGGACATCGTCGGCATCCCGTGGGATCTGGTCGTCATCGACGAGGCCCACCGCCTGCGCAATGTCTATAAACCGAACAACGTCATCGCCAATTCACTGAAAAAGGCCCTCGAAGGCCGCCCCAAGGTGCTGCTGACGGCCACGCCGTTGCAAAATTCGCTTCTCGAACTCTTCGGCCTCGTCTCCTTCATCGACGAACACGCCTTTGGCGACCTCAATAGCTTCCGCCAGCAATTCGCAAATCTCGGGCAGGGCGACAGCTTCGATTCGCTCAAAGCCCGCCTCGCACCGCTTTGCCACCGCACCTTGCGCCGTCAGGTCACCCAATACGTTCCCTACACCGCCCGCCATGCCTTGGTGCAGGAGTTCACCCC
>SLAV01000174.1 GCA_007126655.1 Haloferula sp.
GCCGGTGATTCCCGAACCGGCTCCGCCGCAGCCCGACGAGATCGTCGCGCCGGTCGAGCTCCACCCGTGACCGGCCCCGGCCCGCCGTTTCAGTTGTTCATGCGTGCTGCCGTCGCAAAAAAATGCACGTGATGCGGAAAATTCCTCGCACATTCGTATGATTCATGGTTGCTCATCCGTAGCCAAACTCTACCCCATGGCAAAACGCAGATCAGGATTTTACGACACGATCGATTACATCGGACCGCGGCCAAGCAAGCCCAAGCGGCCGAACTTCTTCGGAGGGTGGGTGATTCTCGCCATCGCTGCGGGAATGGTCTTCTGGTTCGGCAAGCCGCTGCTGCCGTTCCTCAAGGCCGCGCAGGCCGGTGCCACGTCCGAACAGGCCGGCCAGCTCGTCGAAATGCTTGAAACGTCCGACCGCAAGGGTGACCGCCTCGCCGCCGCCGCCCTCGCGCATTCCACCGAGGACGTGATGTATGATCCCGCCTACTACATGATCGACTACCCCGGCGGCGACGTCCCGCCGAACAAGGGCGTCGCGGCCGACGTGGTGGTCCGCTGCTACCGCCAGCTCGGCATCGATCTCCAGGAACTCGTCCACGAGGACATGTCACGCAATTTCCGCCTCTACCCCCAGCTCTGGAATTCGCCAGCGCCGGACACCAACATCGACCACCGCCGCGTGCCGAACCTCCAGCGCTATTTCCACCGCCACGGCGAAAAACTTCCCGTCAGCCGCACCTCGGGCGACTACCAGCCGGGTGACATCGTCGTCTGGGCCATCGCCAACGCGGAGACGCACATTGGCATCGTGGTGCCCGGCCCCGGCGACCGTTCGAGCGAACCCTGGATTGTTCACAACATCGGCGCAGGCGTGGTCTGGGATGATGTGCTGTTCGACTACCAGATCCTGGGCCACTACCGCTACCCCGCCGGAAGCGAGTGATTTCCCGGATGAGCGGGCTGTCTCCTCATCAGGCGATACCGAGCGACCAGACTTCCGGTGAACTCCCCGCAGCCGGAGCCTCCGGCTGGTAAATAGTAGCAGCCTCCGACTCCTGTCTTCGCGGTAAAAAATTAGCAGATTTCTCCTGCGCCTGTCTTCACGACAAATAAGCTCGTCCCTTCATCATCCACCCTTCGGCGGGCCGATGCTCCCGAAAGTGGAATTCAAAACGGGATGTCATCCTCTTCGGAGAAATCCTCGGCGGCCGCCGGTGTCGCACCCTGCTTTTGGTCTGAATTGCCGCCCTGGTTCGCCCGGGAACCTCCGTTGCCGCCCTGCTGCGAATCCTGTTGGCGTCTTGCACCGCCGCGACCGTCGGGAAGAAACTGCATGTTCTCACCGATCACCTTGAGCTTGCTGCGCTTCTGGCCGGTGTTCTTGTCGTCCCACGTGTCCATCTGCAGGCGACCCTCGACATAGATGCCGCGGCCCTTGTTGAGGTATTGTTGCGCCAGCTCGGCCTGGCGGCCCCACAACGTCACGTCCACAAACGTGGTTTCCTCCTGCCGCTGGCCTGCATCGTTGTTCCAGACACGGTTGATCGCGATGGCAACGTCGGCGACGGCGGTGCCCTTCGGTGTGTAGCGCAGCTCGGGATCTCGGGTGAGATTCCCGATGAGCATGACTTTGTTCAGGTTGGCCATGACGTGATGGGGTGGTTCAGTTTGGAAAACAATTGTGGGGCCTATTGATAAATATCGATGGCGCGGTCCGGCTGGGGAAAACGGATCGCGGTGGGGAAGGATGTCGGCGCGAATGTCACTCCGCGCGATCAGGCGACACGATGGTAGTGTTGAAGATGCACGTTCCCGTGGAGCTTCAAGCGTGACTGGATGCGGGTGAGCGCGTCCGGTGCGGCCTCGAAGAAGTAGTTCACATAGTGTCCCGCGTCGAGGTGGCGGGTGCTGTAGGCGAACTGTTTGCGACCGAGTTGTTCGATCTGCTCGACCTTGGCACCCTCGCTTTCAATTTCCTTCGAAATGGAGGTGACGAGGTCATCTACGTTTCCGCCTTCGAGTGTCTTCGTGTTAAGGGCGATCAGGCCCTGATATTTGCGGCTCATGGTGCTGGGGATTGAATGTGAATGTGGCTAGTGTTGTGTTCGGGGCCGCACGGCCCGCTTTTCGCGGCGTGGCCGCTTCCGATCCGGTTTTTCGCGCCGACTCCGGCTTGCGGTGGAACCGGTTCGACGCGGCTGCGACGCCTTGGGAACGCGCAAATTGCACGGCTTTCATCGCCGTGGCAAGCATGTTTTCAAGCGCCTCTCGCTCGTCCGGGGCGAACTTGCCGAGCACGTGACCGGTCATCCCCCCGGGCCGGGGACCGCCGATCCCAAGCTTGAGCCTGGGAAATTCATCGGTGCCCAGGTGTTGGATCATCGACTTGATCCCGTTGTGGCCTCCGGCCGAACCTTTTTCACGAAACCGCAGCGTCCCGAGCGGCAGCGAGACGTCGTCATACACCACCAGCAACTCTCCCGGCTCCCATTTGTGAAAGCGCGCCACCTTGCCGACCGCCTGTCCACTGAGGTTCATGAATGTCTGTGGCTTGAGCAGCAGCGCGCCATCCGGCAGCTTCGCGGTGTGGCACTGCCATTTCGGCACGGATGCGAACGGAGTCCCCGCGGCCAGTGCGAGCCGGTCAAGCACCATGAAGCCGACGTTGTGCCTCGTATCCTCGTATTGGCGGCCGGGATTGCCGAGGCCGATGATGAGCGGGAATCGCATGACTTCAATGTGGGGCGCGGGCTTGCGGGACGCGGATCACGACTGCTCGCGCCGGACGATTTCCCTCCGTTCGCCGGCCTCGTCGCCGTCGTCCGCCGTATTGCCGACGCCGCTGGTGCCGATCGCCGGAATCACGCGCTTCACCAGCTTGCGGAAGCCGCCCTCGGCGGATTCCAGATCCGCCTCCGCCTCGCGCATCGCCTTCTCCCACGCGGCGGCGAATCCCGGGGCCTGCTCGCGGAGCTTGGCCACCGCAGCCTCCTGCGCGCGCAGCGTCCGCATTTCCGCCCGGCCGGGTTTTTGTTGGAGTGAGGCGTTGTTCACCCGGAGATTCTCGTTCTGCCGCTTCAGTTCCTCCAGCTCAGTTTGCATCGCCTCGTTGCCGGTCGAGTTGATTTTCAACTGCGTGTTCAAATGCGTCTGGAGATCGCGCATCTCGTCCTCAAGGCGGCGGATTTCCTTTTTCTGCCAGCGCGAACTGGCAAAGCCGGATTTCCAGGTGAAAAACGCCACCAGCAATCCGAGCAGCAGTCCCCAGGTGAACGGCTGTTGGAGGGAGTTGATCAGGAATTCCATCATCTTTTCATGATATGAGAGTTTCGCGACCGGCCCGCGACGCGTCCGATCCTCAACCCAACGTGCCGCAACCCGCCCCCCCTGTCCACCATCGATCTCCCCCGTAAAAGGTGCCTCCGGCTCCTTCCTGGGTGTGTGCTTGCGTTTCCGGGGCGTCACCCCTACACCCCCGGCGTGCTTACGATCCACAAACTGACGAAGACCCTCGGCGGGCGCACCCTCCTGCGGGAGACCGGCATGACGATCAACTGGGGCGAGCGCGTCGCCCTCGTCGGCCCGAACGGCGCCGGCAAGTCCACCCTCTTCCGCATGATCCTCGGGGAGGACGATCCCGACGAAGGCACCATCGAGCGTGACGAATACGCGATCACCGGCTACCTCCCGCAGGAGGCCGGCGAACCCAGCGACGAAACGGTCATCGAGATCGCCATGGGCATCACCCCGGAAATGATCGGCTTGCTCCGCACCATCCGCGAGCACGAGAAAACCGGCGACCTCTCGCACCCCGAGTTCGCCAAGGCGCAGGACCAGTTCACCGCGCTCAACGGCTACCAGCTCGAGCCGAAGGCGAAGAAAATCCTCGCTGGCCTCGGCTTCCGGCAGACCGACTTCAACCGCCCCGCACGCGAATACTCCGGCGGCTGGGTGATGCGCGCGCACCTCGCCCGCCTCCTCGTCATGGAGCCCGACCTGCTGATGCTCGACGAGCCGACGAACCACCTCGACTTGCTCTCGCTCCTCTGGCTCCAGCGCTACCTCCTCAACTACTCCGGCGCCGTGCTGATGATCTCGCACGACCGCGACTTCATGGATGCCATCATCGAGACCGTCGTCGAGATCGACCCCGACCGCGCCGAACTCGTCACCTACAACGGCAACTACTCCAAATACCTCGAACAGCGCGAACAGCGCTACGAGCAGCTCGTCCAAGCATACCGGAACCAGAACAAGGAAATCGAACGCGTCCAGGAATTCATCGACCGTTTCCGCCAGGTCGCCTCCAAGGCGTCGCAGGTCCAGTCGCGCATCAAGCAACTGGAGAAAATGGACCGCATCGAGAAGCCGCGCGCGCCGCGCAAGGCGTTCAAATTCGCATTCCCCCAACCGCCGCGTTCAAACCAGAAGGTCATCGAGTTGGAGAAGGCCGGCCAGGCATACGGCGACAAGGTGATCTACCGGGATCTCGACCTCACCATCGAGCGCGGCGACAAGATCGTGCTCGTCGGCCCGAACGGCTCTGGCAAATCCACCCTGCTCAAGATCCTGGCCGGCGAGATCCCCATCAACAGCGGCAAACGCGAGCCCGGCTACGCCACCCGGATCGGTTACTACTCGCAGCACCGCGCCGAGGCCCTCAACGACGACAACACGGTGCTTGAGGAAGTGCTCGGCACCTGCCCGACGCTGCGCGAGGAGGACGCCCGCGCCATCCTCGGCACCTTCCTGTTCCGCCGCACCGATGTGGAGAAACGCTGCGGCGTGCTCTCCGGCGGCGAGAAATCCCGGCTCAACCTCGTGAAATTCCTCGTCGATCCGCCGAACCTCCTGCTCATGGACGAGCCGACGACCCACCTCGACATCCTCTCCATCGACTCGCTCGTCAACGCCCTCAAGGCCTACGAGGGCACGCTCGTCTTCATCTCGCACGACGTCCACTTCATCCGCACCCTGGCCGAAACCACCCTCCACATCACCCGCGCCGAAGACGACACGCACAGCGTGGTCACCCGCTACACCGGCGGCTACGACTACTTCCTCGAAAAATCCGGCCTCGCCGACGACCGCTCCGCCGTCACCTCTTGAGGCCCGCCGCGCCCGTTTCAACAGACAGGTTGCGCCCGCAGCGGTTTTAAGCGACAACAAGTCGCGCTGTATGACCCCGCTTTTGCTCGAACCCGCCCGCCGCACCGGATGCGGCCAACTGGACGCCCTCACCGACGTCATCGAATCCTGCGAGCAGCGCCAGCGCTCGCCCATCGACGACATGCTCGACACCGGCGTGCTCGACGAGGAACCCTACATGCGCGAACTCGCCGGCGACCTCGGCCTGGAATGGCTGGATGAAATCCCGCCCTCCGAAGCCCCGCTGCCTCTGCGTGATGCATGCGGCCCGCGTGTCGCCCTGCGCCACCGCCTGCTGCCGGTCGAAATCACCGGCGAGGGCGCATTGCAGCGCTTGAAAATCGCGACTTTCGACCCCTTCAACCTCGTCGCCCGCCAGGCTGCCGCGCAGGAGATCGAGATGCCGATCGACTGGTGCATGGCCTCACGCAAGCGTATCCACGAATCGCTGCGCCGCCTCTATGGCGTGGGTGCCGATACCTTCGAGCAGATCCTCGAGGGCCGCGACCTCGATTACGACCAGCTCGCCGACTCCGAGGACGAGGCCAACATCATCGACGATGACGACGACGAGGAGGCCAGCGTCGTCAAATTCGTCAATCAGATCATCCGCGAGGCGCTCGACCAGCGCGCCACCGACATCCACGTCGAGCCGCTCGCCACCAACCTGCGCATCCGCTACCGGATCGACGGCCGCCTCATCGAGGTCACCGTGCCGGAAAACATCAAGGCGCTGCAAAGCTCGGTGATCGCGCGCCTGAAAATCATGGCCCGCCTCGACATCGCCGAACGCCGCGTCCCGCAGGACGGCCGCATCAACCTCCAGTTCGAGGGGGCCACCATCGACGTCCGCGTCGCCACCGTGCCCACCGTCGAGGGCGAGAGCGTGTCGCTGCGTCTCCTCAACCAGGAGCGCTTCAACCTCGACAAGCTCGGCCTCGAACCGTTCGTCCGCACCAGGATCGAGTCGTTGCTCGACCTGCCGAACGGCATCATCCTCATCACAGGCCCCACCGGATCGGGCAAATCGACCTCTCTCTACTCGTTCCTCAGCGAGATCAACCACCCCGAGCGCCGCATTGTCACGGTCGAGGATCCCGTCGAGAACAAGCTCCCCGGCGTGATGCAGATCGCCGTGAAAAACGAGATCGGCCTCACCTTCGCGAGCGCGCTGCGCTCGATCCTCCGCGCCGACCCGAACATCGTGATGATCGGCGAGATCCGCGACCTCGAGACCGCCGAGATCGCCATCCGCGCCTCGCTTACCGGCCACCTCGTCTTCTCCACCCTGCATACCAACGACGCCCTCGGCGGCATCAGCCGCCTCGTGGACATGGGCGTCGAGCCGTTCCTCGTCTCCGCCGCCGTGCGCGCCTTCCTCGCCCAGCGCCTCGTTCGCCGTCTTTGTCCGAATTGCAGGGTGCCGCGCGAACTCAGCCACCAGGACCGCATCGACCTCGCCATCCCCGCCCACATCACCGGCCAGCCGTATGCACCGAACGGTTGCGACAAATGCCGCAACACAGGCTTTGCCGGCCGCGTCGCCATTTACGAGGCCATCCTTCTTACCCAGCCGATGCAGGAACTCGTCGCACACGGCGCCCAGAGCAACGAGATGCGCGTCCAAGCCATACGGGACGGATACGTCCCGATGCGAGAATACGGCTGGCACAAGGTGATGCAGGGCGTCACCACCATCGAGGAGGTCATCTCCGTCACCTCCTCCGACCTCGGCGGCTCCGAGTAGGACCCCGAATCCCCGCATTTCAAAATTTCAAAATCCACCCGGATCAATGCCCGTATTCGCCTACAAAGCGCTCTCCGCGAAAGGAGCGGTCACCAGCGGGAAAATCGACGCCACCGACCGCCCCGAGGCCCTGCGCATGCTCGACCGCCAAGGCCTCCAGCCGGTGAACCTCCGGGAATCCGCATCCGATTCGCCGCCAAATGGCAACGCAAAGGGCCGCCGGAATGCTGCGGCCGCCAACTCGGGATCCGCGCGGAAATCCTCCTCCAAATCCTCCAAAGGCACCGCGTCCGATGAAAAAATCCCCGAGGGGCCGATCAAGCTCAAGCGCCCGGAGATCGTCCTTTTCACCGAGGAACTCTCCGACATGCTCGCCGCCGGCCTCCAGCTCGAACCCGCGCTCAAATCGATGGAGAACCGCCAGGAACTCGGCAACCTCAAGGCGGTGTCCCTCAAGATCCGCCAGCTCGTGCGCGACGGGGTGAACTTCTCCATCGCCCTGCGCAAGGTGAGTCCCAGCTTCGGCCCGCTCTATTGCTCGCTCGCCGCAGCCGGCGAGGCATCCGGCGCGCTCGACACCATCCTCAAGCGCCAGGCCCACTACCTCAAGACACTCGCCGAACTCCAGGCCCGCCTCATCCTGGCCATGATCTATCCGGCGTTCCTCGTGCTCGCCGGCATCGGCGTCTCGGTCGTATTCGTCACCACCCTCATTCCTCAGCTCACCGCGCTGATCGAGAGCACGCCCGGCGGGCAGATCCCGCTCGGTGCCGCGATACTCATCGGCGCATCCGATTTCATTACAAAGTGGTGGCTCGTGGTCTGCGTGGCCATCATCGCCCTGTTCATCTTCTTCAAGGCTTGGAAGGACAACGAGGCCAACCGACCCACATGGGATCGCATCAAACTGCGTATGCCGCTTGTCGGGCCGGTCATCTCCAGCCGGTTCTACGTCCAGTTCCTCGAAACCATGGCCAACCTCGTCGGCAACGGGCTACCGCTGTTGCGCGCGCTCGAGCTTTCCCGCGATGCCACCCAGAACCTCTCGCTGCGTGGCCAGCTCGACAAGGTGATCGAGCAGGTTGGCGACGGCCGCGCCTTTTCCAAGGCCCTCATCCGTATCGGCAGCTTTCCACCGCTGCTCATCGACATGATCGCCGTCGGCGAGCAGACCGGCCGCATCGACCAATCGCTGCGCCGCGCCGCCGAGCGATACGACAAACAGCTCGACAAGGACCTCCAGCGCATCATGGCCCTCATCATGCCCAGCGTCCTCATCGTCATGGCCGCCCTCATTGGCACCATGGCCTACCTCATGATCACCGCCATCTTCCAGACCATCTCCGCGCTCTGAGAAGCCCCGCATGCGCGGCACCGCGCCCGCGAACGGACCGAACATCCCGCATTGCGCGGCTCAACGCGGCAGGTGCGTCCACACCCACCACCAGTTCAAGGCCGCGGCCAGCACGGCGATCATCCAGGCAACCCGGCGGGCATGCGGCGGGATCCGGGGGGAACGCCCGGTGACGAGGCGCACCACGACAAGCATCCCACCCGCGGTCAAAGCCAGGGCCGCCAGCGGATTCGTGAAAAACGCGGTCGCCCAGTCGCCCGTGGCCCAGGCCCCGGCGGCGCGGGTGCCGCCGCAGAGAAAGCAGGGATGGCCGGTGGCGTTCCGGAACAGGCAGGGCGTGACCTGCGGGCCGCCCGCGCGCCCGACGAGGACGAACCCGCCGATCAACAGCACGTAGAGCAGGAGTATGCCGGCGGCGGAGCGCATCACGCGGCCGCGAGCGCCGCGCCAAACACGAAAATCCAAAGCAACATGAAGACCAGTCCCAGGGCAAGCAGCACCGTGGCGATGATGCCGCAAATCCGGCCGGCCTGGGTATTGGAACGGCCTGCGGGATCCATCCGGCCCTGGTCCATCTCCTTGAGGTCGTTGCTGCCCATGGTCCAGGCGAAGACGCCGAGAAGCTGGCAGAAAACCAGCCCGAGGATGCCGAGGACGAGAATGAGGGTTGCGCGGTGTGGTTTCATGGGCATGTGAATGAGGACTGGCGGAGAGCCTGGTTCTATCAGCCGTCAATGCCAAGAACATTCTCCGCGGTCTGCCATCCGGCCATCCGGCGGATTTGTTTTTGCAAGTTACACCACGCACAGGCAGTAATCCCCCGACAACCATCTTCCAGCCATCATGAAACGAATCCTCCTGTCCGCACTCGCCTCCGCTCTCGCCGGCTCCCTGCTCCACGCCGCGCCGCTCCAGGTCTTCATCCTCTCCGGCCAGTCGAACATGCAGGGCCACGCCAGCGTCACCACGTTCGACTCCCTCGCATCCGATCCGGAAACGGCACCGCTGCTTGAGCAAATGCGCGACGCGGACGGCAATCCGGTCGTCCTCGACCGCACCTGGATCACCTACCTCTCCGAAGACCGCGGCGGCAACCCGACCGTCAAGGAGGGCAGCCTCACCGCAGGCTTCGGCGCGCGCGACGACACCATCGGCCCCGAGTTCACCTTCGGCATCGCCATGGAAAATTTCATCGACGCGCCAATCCTCATCATCAAGGCCGCATGGGGCGGCAAAAACCTGCACACCGACTTCCGCCCGCCATCCGCCGCGGACGAACCGGCCGGCGCGTATTACCAGCGCATGATGGCCCACGTGGAATCCGTGCTCGAAGACCCGGGAAAGGTGGTGCCCGGCTACGACCCCGCCCAAGGCTACGAACTCGCCGGCTTCGTCTGGTTCCAGGGCTGGAACGACCTCACCGACAGCAACACCTACCCCGAACGCGGAAATCCCGGTGGATACGACCAATACACTGAAAATCTCGTCCACATCATCCGCGACATCCGCGGGGAACTCGAGGCTCCCGAACTGCCGTTCGTCGTAGGCGTGCTCGGAGTCGGCGGCCCCACGGCGGATTACGAATCACCGCGATTCGCCGGCATCCACCAGAATTTCCGCGACGCCATGGCCGCCCCGGCGGAAATGCCGGAATTCCGCGGCAACGTCGCCAACGTCCTCACCGAGAAGTTCTGGGATCACGAACTCGCAAGAGTCCGTTCCATCAGCGCCGACGAACGCACTCCGGAGGAACAGGAAACGGCCCGCGGCATCTCCAACCAGGAATTCCACTACCTCGGAGCGGCGAATATCTTCGCCCCGATGGGCGTCGCCTTCGCCGAAGCCCTCCACGACCTGCGCTGATTATCCTCGGCGCAGCGCTGCAAGGAGCCCCGGATTCATCCGGTCATCCGCCGCTCACTATCGCCCGGGTCATCCCGCCACCTCCGCCGCCGCCAGCGCCTACGCCTGCTGGACGATCACGCGAATCGCCGCACCTTCGAGATCCGGCGGATAACCGTATTTCCTTGAGAATGCGGCAAAGCGGAGCTTTGAGAGAAACGGAAGCGTGCGCAAAGCAATGATCCGGAAAAATATGATACCCGGCCATCGGCGCGGGTTACAACCAGATGGTGCTTGACGGACTCGGCATCGACAAGGCGGCCTTCGAGTCCTTCATCGCCAGCGAAAAACCCAGCTACGTCGAATGCGAGAACTGGATTCTCACGCAAAAGGGCGGATCCCTCGACGCCGCGGCTGTTGCCGAACTCAACGCCGCGATCACCGGCTACATCCACGACGACGAGACCCGCGCCGCCATCCTCGGCGAGGCCGGACGCGCTGACGACGGCACCATCAAGGACGCCGTGAACCTCAACAACCTCGACGACTGGGCGAGCTTCCACGCGCAGGAGCTGAAGTAATCCCCATTTTCCTTCCTCACCCAAAACACAAAACCCCGCCCGCCAATCCGGCAGGCGGGGTTTTTCGTGCGATCCCGGCGCGGCGCCGATGAAAACGGAGTTAAAACATGGAATGCCCCGCCTTACCGCCGCACCTCCGTCAGCACGGACTCCTGCTCGATTCCGTCCATACGGGTCACCGAGCGGATGACGCCCAACCCCTTTGCAAACCACAGGGTCTCGTCCAGGGTATAAACGTCAGGCACAATGGCTTCCTCATCCACGTCCACGCTGCGGGATTTTCTCTCCACCCGCAGCACATCCTCGAACGTCCCGGCCGGAGTTTCCAAATCCTCAAGCCCGACGATGCGGATCACGACGCGGCTGAACGCCTCATACCCGCCGAATTCCTCCTCGCCGTGTTCCCGATGGAGTGCCTGGTGGAACGCCCCGGCACGCAATTCGGCCGGCAGTTCCAGCGCTCCTCCTTCGACGAAAAACCTCCCGGTTTCGGAAACTTCGCTGAATATCCGCAAGCCGTCTTCGAGCGAATATTCCGTTTGCCAGGTTTCTTCTTCCTCGACCGATTCGATGATGCGGACCGGACTGTCCTCCTCCGGCGGCAACAACCGGTCCGTGCTCGTCAAGCGCGTCGTCACGATCGCGCCCTGCTCGTCGAAATCCACGTCATCGAACTCGAAAACAAGACGGACGTCCGGGTCGTCGGGGAAAAAATCCTCCGCCCTGCCCAGCAGTTCGCCGTCGTTCACCAGTCCGCTGCCGATCCGCGCCTGCATGCCGCCGCGCGCACCCGCAGTCCGCCATCCTCGAAATCGATCCCGGCCCGCACCGCCGCGTAACGCACGAATGGCGGTTCCGCCTCCGCCGGCCCGCGCGGATCGGCGGGATGGCCGAACGCGACCGACTCCATCGTCATCGCCTCCGCATTCCACCGGTATCCCTTCCCGCCCGGGCACTCGGGCGGCACCGCGAAGCGCTGCCGGTGGAGCGCCACGGGATCGCCATCCGGCTTGCGCGCCTTCCATTCGTTGAGAACCGGCAGGGCGCTCCAGCTCGCTTGTTGGAGCGGGTCAGCCGACGTCATGCCGCCGGACAATTTCCGCAGCGACCGCATCATCGGCATCGTCATTTCCGCGAAGCTGTGGCGGGCCTCCGGCAGATCCCGCGGCAGGGCCTCCGCCTCGCGCTCGATCGCGCGGATCAGCGTGAACTCGTCGAGCGAAACGAGCAGCGCCCCTGGTACCGCCGCGTGGTAGATCGTCAGATCGCCCATCAGTTCGTCTTCCGCACCCACCGCCACATACTCCACATCGCGATGGCTGCGCTTCTCCCATTTGAGCATTTCCGGCGACGATTCTTCAATCGACGCCCGCAGGCCGGCCAGAAACCGTGAAAGCCTCACCTCGCTCCGCGATTCGATCCGCATCGCCAGCGGCATCATCCCGAATCCGTTCATATCCATGAAATAACCCGGCACGTGCTCCATCAGCGGATCCTCATCGATCCAGATCGAGAGCGATTCGCCCACCCAAGCCAGCGGCTCGGAATCCAGATCCGGCAGGAATTCGACGAGCTGCTCGTCATACATCCGGAACATTTCCGCTTCCCGGTCGATTGCCAGCGATAGAAAAAACGGCGCGCCATCCGGCACCGCGCGGGCACGCGGACCAAGCTGCGAGTCGCCCGCCATCTCCATCCACGTCACGTAATCACTCCCCGCCGTCAATGGCAGCACCGTGAGGTCCATGGCGCTCTCATCCTCCGAGAGCGTCAGGCGGATCGCGATGGGATCAAACACCAGCGGCCACCCGGTCTCGTAATCGCGCCGCCAATTTTCGTATGCCGTCTTCTCCGCCGCGGTCGCATGTGCGATGCCAAGCTCCGAGATCGGCGTCATGAACGCCAGCGTGCCAAGATGCCCGCTCAGCAAGCGGTTCCCGGACGTGCTCACCTCCCCCAACATCGCCTCGTACCGCTGATCCGCCCCGCCGCCATCGATGTCGCGCATCGTCAGGTCCAGCAGCGCGGCGGTCGCGCGCGTGCGTCGCGACGCGCCGATGCGCACCTCCGGCCCGCACCAGCGGCGGATCGTCTCGTCCGAGATGAAAAAGAACGCCGTCTCGCGGCCATCCATCGGATAGCGGTGGCGGAAATAGTGGAACTCATCCAGCGCGCCCAGCGCCTCGCGATCCCCCGCCGCCACCTCCGCAAGCCTGGCGAGCTGCACCGCCGAATTGCTCACCGCCACAAACTCCCCGACCACCCCGATGTGGCTCGAAAACGAGCGGTCCGCATTTTGAAACGACGTGACGCGCACCCCGCCCGCCTGCGATTCCTCTTTCCGCGCCCCTTTCGCCAGCCCTTTCAAGCGGATCGCCGCGAGCAACAATTTCTCCAGATTTTCCGCATGATCGGTGTCGAACAACACCGCCACATCCGTCCCGCTCGGGAAAAACGGGTCGCCACCCGTGATG
The DNA here is from genome assembly GCA_007126655.1 of Haloferula sp. Classification (GTDB taxonomy): domain Bacteria; phylum Verrucomicrobiota; class Verrucomicrobiia; order Verrucomicrobiales; family Akkermansiaceae; genus Luteolibacter. The sequence goes on from SLAV01000174.1 coordinate 13,153, forward strand.
GCGATGCCATTGAGCGGCATCGCCCGCGCCATCGTATCCGGGATGTTCAGCCCGAGTTGTTCGCGGTAGCGGTTGACCAAACGCATCGGATTCCCCCGAATGCCCAGCGCCTGCAAAAACGGCGCGCCCTCATGCTCCAGCCGGCCCAGCATCATCGCGACGTCATCGTGGGACGCCGCAAAAAGCGCGTGCTGGTCCGCCGGAACCGCCATCGCCAGCGGATCGATGCCGATCTCCCCGCTGTCCGCCAGCATCGCCGTCCAATCGATCTCGCTCACGGTGATCCCCTCGATGTCGGCGATCGCCACGGCGGAGTCGTCATCCTCATCCGGCGTCTGAAGCATCAGCTCCTCGTCGAGCGCCAGATTTTCCGCGACCGCGCGGCTTCCGCTGAACATCGCGAATGTGCTGTCCAGATCATCGCCGCTCCCGAACTCCACCGGAGCGGGAGCGCGCCCACCGGCGAGATGGCGGAACCAACCGCTCCCCGGAATCGTGCTTTGCGCCAGCCGCGCGTAATGCCCGCGCCGCACCTCCGCGATCCCGTCCCCGCCGACGTCCTCCAGCTCCGCCGCATCCAGCGAAAAGGCAAACCCGCGCATCCCACCCGTCGGCAACCTCAAGTCCACAAGCAGATTGATCGTCTCCTTCCCCGGCGCATGAATCGCGAGCTGCAGATCGCGCTGCAGTGGCCCGCTCCAGCGGTTCGGAGCAACCTCCGCCGTGCCCAGCCACGCGCGTCCATCCGCCGTGCGCGCACCCGGCATCCAGGCCTCCTGAACCGACAGGGAAAACTCCAACGCCTGCCGCCATTCGTCCCCGTCTTCGTCCGGCTCAAAATCCCGCAGCGGCAGCAGGAAATGCCCGGCCGACACCGCACAGACAAATGCCAGATAAACACAAGCAGCCGCCACCGGCACACCGGAACGAGGGGGAATCTTCATGTCCGCAGACTCCCCAGCCCCCGCCCTCAATACAAGCCGAATCCCCCGCGTTTTCCATCGCCATGACGCCCGGTTCCTGTATGGGTGCTGGCGTGAAGGAGGAATTTGTTGATAACATGGTCATCCGCCGCGGCGGTGCGGCGGATGCCGAGCTGGTGCTGGATTTCATCAAGGCGATCGCGGACTACGAGCGGCTGGCCCACGAGGTGGTGGCGACCGCGGACGACATCCGCGAGGCGCTGGGAGGCGATGCGCCGGTGGCGGAGGTGCTGATTGCCGAATGCGGCGGCGAACCCGCCGGCTTCGCGCTGTTTTACCGGAATTTCTCGACGTTCGAGGGCAGGGCCGGAATCCATCTGGAGGATTTGTTCGTGCATCCGCCGTTCCGCGGCCGGGGCATCGGCAGGGCGTTGTTCCACGAGGTGGTGGGTATCGCAGAAAAGCGCGGCTGCCCGCGCGTCGAGTGGGTCGCGCTCGACTGGAACACGCCGGCCATCGATTTCTATCAGGCCCACGGCGCCCGCCAGCTCGACGAGTGGCGCTTGTTCCGACTGAACCGGCCGTCCTTCCGAGACGCGACGGACTGACGCCGGGCGATGCCATGACACGTCAAATAACTTGTTCATTTGAATTGAAATTCAAAATAAATTTTTTTCTTGAAGAGAGGCTCATCCGTTATTTCACTAACACGTCTTTTGTAAATCTAGCATTTAACAACCCCCATTTTCCAATGCATCTGTTTCCGAATCCCCTCAATACGAACCGTACCTCCCTCAGCTCGGATTTCGCCCGCAGTAGGTTATTGAATTTTCCCCGATTATCGGCTCCATGCGGGACGAAGCACTTCGCGTGTTTGGTTATCACGATCCTGTCCATGGGGATCAATTCCATGGCCCTCATGGCGGCGCCGATCCAAATCGAGACGGTGCTCGTCGGCGATGCGGGCAATGCCAATGACTCGACCGGATACGGCGCGGTCTCTTACGAATACCACATCGGCAAATATCCGGTGACCAACGCCCAATACACCACTTTTTTGAATGCGGTCGCGGCAAGCGATCCGCACGGGCTGTGGAACAGCAGCATGGGCACCAACGTTCACGGTGGGATTAGCAGGAGCGGAAGCAACGGCAGCTACATGTATGATGTAAGGTCCGCGACGGAGGGTTTCAATGAAGGGCAAAGCATGGCGGACATGCCGGTGAATTATGTCTCGTTTTGGTCCGCGGCCCGCTTTGCGAACTGGCTGACGACCGGGGATACCGAAACCGGAGTGTATGACCTCGGGGGTGTAACCAACCCCTCCAACAGCACAATCACCCGCGATGAAACGGCTTGGACGAACGGTGGGGTGGCCATCACCTCTGAGAACGAGTGGTATAAAGCTGCCTATTACGACCCGACCCTCGATGGCGGTGCTGGCGGCTACTGGTTGTTTCCGACGCGAAGCAACACTGCGCCAATATCAATGGGGCCAAACAACACGGATACCAACAGCGCGAATTATACGATAAATGGACCCAATACGGTGACCCCGGTTGGGGGATATGAGCTAGCGTCAAGCCATTATGGTACATTCGATCAAGGTGGCAATGTGTGGGAATGGAACGATGAGATTGTCTCGGACAGTTTTCGCCGTTGGCGGGGCGGTTCATTTAATTTCGCGCACTTTGCAAGCTATCTTGGTTCTGAAACTTAAAAATCGAGATGGATTTTGCTTTATTCCAGTGCCATAGACATGATTCTCCCACTGTTTTTGATATTTGTGGCTTAC
>SLAV01000257.1 GCA_007126655.1 Haloferula sp.
CCGGCACCGAGAATCCCGAGCCACGCCGCAGAATCAAGGTCAAGCTCGCCGACGGCAAGGAACGCACCATCCAACACATGACCGCCACATCGTTCTGGCACCCCGACGGCACGCCGATGTCGGCGCAGCAGTTCATGGAGTCGCTTTTCGGCAAGCTGCCTGAATTCTTTAAGAATGAGGACGAGCTGCGGACTCTTTGGAGCCACCCGCAAACGCGAAAGCGGCTTCTGGATGGTCTCGCGGAACAGGGATTTGGAAGCGAACAACTCGCCGAGATGCAGAAGATCATCGATGCGGAGAATTCGGATATTTTCGATGTCCTCTCCTACGTCGCCTACGCCGCACCACCGGTCACCCGCCAGGCGCGTGCGGCCCACGCCCGGCAATCCATCCATGATCAATTTTCCGACAAGCAGCAGGCGTTTCTGGATTTCGTTCTCGATCACTATGTCGGGGTGGGCGTCGGGGAACTGGACATGGCGAAACTCGGTCCTCTGCTTCGCCTCAGATACCAAGACTCGCTCCCCGACGCCGTCGCCGATCTTGGACCGCCAGAGACGATTGCGGAAACCTTCAGCGGATTCCAAAAATTCCTCTACGACCCCGCTGCATGAGATCGCCAGCGGATGGCGCGGCCCTGGACGCGGGCAGTTGACAGCGCGCTGAAGAAATTCGGCTCGACGATGGCGCGGTATTCGCGCTGCAAGCGCGGGTCGGTATTGATCGGCAACTGGCGGGTCGTCCACACTTCTTTTTCGGAGGGGATGGGAACGCGGAAGGGGGCGAGACGGAGCTGAAGTTTTGCCAATTCTTGGCGGCTTGGCGGACGTCGCCATGGCGCCAGCAGCATGGTGATGGCTTCGCCGTGGAACCGTCATTGCATCACGCCGTCATTGCGGCGCGCTTTTTCAAATGGGTCGATGGGGGTGGAGTCGTTCATTCTGAAGTGAGCGCCCGCAGGTTGGCGGCGGACGTGTCGGGCGGGATTTCGCAGCCTGCAGAGACGATCACGCGCCCGCGCGCTTCGGCGCGGCAGGCACGCACGCTGGCGGCGATTTCTCCGGGTGTGCCATTGCGGATGATGCTGACCGGGTCGGTCTTGCCGGAGAAAACCTGATTCGGTGCGAGGTCGTTGACGAAGAGGGACATGTCGGGCACGAGGTGATCGATGTCGATGATGTCGGCACCGGTGGCAATCATGTCGGACAGGATCGGGGCGGTGTTGCCGCAGATGTGGAGTTTGGCCCGGGCCCCGAGGCTGTGGATGTGGTCGATCATGCGTTTTTCCCGTGCCCATGCGAGTTCGCGGTAGAGCACGGGGCCGATTTGCGAGCAGAAGGCATCGCCGATGCCGATGCAGTGGGCACCGGCTTCGACCTGAAGGGTGATGAACTCGAGGGCTCCATCAACGATGGCATCCATCGCCTGGCCGCAGGCGTCGGGATCGTCGAGAAAGTCCATGGCCGCCTCGCTCACGCCACGGAGGTCGGCGTATTCGGCGACTGGTCCTTCCACCCAGCCGACGATGAACCGGGTGTCGCCGACGGCATCATGAAAGAGCCGGATTTCCTCGATCCGGTTGCGGCAGCGGGCGTGGTCGAGCGGGCGGTAGGGCCGCAAGGCGGCGGCGGTTTCGACGTCGGGCAGGCGTCCGCCGGAGTCGATTGGCAGGTCGTCTTTGGGGTAGTCCAGTTCGATGCCGAAGGCGGAGGCTTCGGCCCATGGATCGGACATGACGGTGACCCAATCGTGATCGAATTCTTCGGCGCAGCGGAGGACGGCGGATGTCTTGACCGCGGGATCGAGGATGAAATCCCGGTAATTCACGCCGGCGTGGCGGGCCGTCCAGCGCATCAGGATCGGGTGGACCGGCGGGCGGTCCACCGGTTGCCCCGATAGGAATGCCAGCGTGCGTTCGAGTCCGTTCATGGATGGAAGATTGTGGATTGTGGGTCACGCGAGTTCCCAGCCCGCGCGGCGGGGTCTGCGGATGATGGCGGCGGCTTCGGGGCGGTTGATGGCCTCGCCTTTTTCCGCATTCCATTCGATGGTGCCGCCGATGCGGATGGCGAGGTTGCCGAGGTGGGTGAGTTCGGTGAGTGCGGCGGCGTATTCGAAGCCGGAGGAAACCGGGCCCTCGCCCTTGCAGGCGGCAACCCAGATCATCTCGTGGCTGCCGCGCAATTCGGGCATGGTGGCGGGGGCCTCGGCGGCCTCCTGCCGCAATTCCACCGGGTGGAGCGCGAGGTTGCTTGCCGGGTAGGTGCCGTGGCTGATCATGCCGCGCGTGCCGATGAAAAGCGCGCCTCCCTCGGAATCGCCGATGGCCTGCCCTTCCATCAATTCGTCCACTTCAGCGGGGCGTTCGCCGGAAAACCACTCCAGCTCCAGCGGCGGGAAATCCCCCCGGGCGGGAAAGCGGTAGCGGACGTGGGCTTTGTCCGGATGGATGTATTCGTTGGCACCGTCGATGGAGAGGCGCCCGATGGTTGCGGGCCTTGCGAGGTCGAGCGCGTGGCATGCGGCGTCAAGCGTGTGCACCCCGCGGTCGCCCATCATGCCGCATCCGAAGTCCCACCACGCGCGCCAGCGGCGGGGGTGGTAGGTCGGGTGATAGGGGCGCTCCGTTGCGTGACCCAGCCAGAGATCCCAATCGAGCGTGTCGGGCACGGCCGGGGTGTCCGCAGGCGGCCGGTCGGTGAGGGTGGACCAACTGGCCTGGCCAAACGGCCGGTAGTTGAGCGAGCACCAGGCGATCACCCGCTTCACCTCGCCAATCAACCCGGCCTGGATCCAATCGTTGACGCGGCGCATGCCGGTGGACGAATGATATTGGTTGCCCATCACGGCGACGCTGCCCTTGGCTTCCCGCGCCGCGGCGGCAAGCACGCGGGCTTCGTGGATGTCGTGGGTGAGGGGTTTTTGGCAGAACACATGTTTGCCGGCCTTGAGGGCCGCGAGCGCGATCGAGGCGTGGGTGTGATCGGGCGTCGAGATCATCACCGCCTCGATCTCCGGTTGTTGCTCCAGCATTTCGTGGAAATCCCTCCAGCGCCTTGCATCGGGAAACCGTCTGAAGGCCCTGGCGGCATACCGGTCGTCCACATCACAGAGGCCGACAATGTGCTGGCTTGCGAGGTTGGTCATGTTGCCGAAGCCCATGCCGCCCACACCAACGCCGGCGATGCGGAGCTTGCGTGCGGGTTCGGAGGTTTCGGCAAAGCCATACGGAGTGGCAAGCGCGGTGCCGATGGCGGATTGAAGGAATCTTCTGCGTGTGGGCACGGTGAAATTGGATTGATGGGTGATAGGAATACGGCGTGGATGGCGCTTGTCCTTCAGTCCGTTTGGAAGACACATGACTTTGGGGCGGCAGTTGACGGGAGGTGGCGGCTATTGGCCTGCCAGGCGCCCCGCCATGCGGGATGAAACTCCCGCCCGAAACCACGCTTGATATCAGGATCGCTGAAGTCAGGCAAACCCGGCAGCATCAACTGTTTCTGCCGCGACGCCACCTCCGCATTGGAATTGCATTCAGCCCGCCGCCGCCGGCTCCCGCGCCGCCAAGCCATCGCGCAGCTTGCGCTCCCAGAAGTAGCGGCGGAACACGACCTTGATCGACGCGGTGAGCGGCACCGCCAGCAGCGCGCCCACGAATCCACCGAGCACCAGCGACCAGAACAACATCGAGAAGATCACCGTCAGCGGATGCAACCCCACCGAATCGCCCACGATCTTCGGCGCGGTGACCAGCGAGTTGATCTGCTGGACGAGAAAGAAAATCCCGATCACGCAGCCCACATACGCCCATGGCCCGAGCCCGAAGGGCTGCACGTTCTGAGCGTGCAGATACGCGATGATGCACGTCGGGATCAGGCAGATGATGTTCCCGACATACGGAATCACCCCGAGCAGCGCGACGAACACCCCGATGACGATCGCATACGGCAGCCCGAACAACAGCAGCGCGATGCCGACGAGAATCCCGTCGATGATCGCCACCACCACCTGCCCGCGGAAGAACGAGACGAGGTAGCCGTTGATCTCCGTGAGGGTTCCCACAACCTCGGTCTTGAACGTCGATGCCTTCAGCGGCAGGTAGTCGTGCCAATACTGGCGGATGGCCACCGAATCCTTGAGGAAAAAGAAAAGATAAATGGGCACCATGATCATGCCGATCACCAAACCGAGAAAACCAACCACTTTTGTCGATCCGGCGGTGATCCAGTTGTAGAGCGTCTGCAGGATGGTTCCCTTGGAATCCTCCAATGCGCGTCCGGTCCGGGTGCGCCAGAAGAATTCGAGCGAGTCGGTGTCGGAGCGGGTTCGCGCGGCCTCATCGACGCGCTCGCCCTCGTCATCCAATTCCTCCAGCAGCCACGCCACCAATCCGGTCGGGTGGTTTTCCCTCAGCTCGTGGACCTGGCGCGCGAGCGTGACGGTCAGTTGGGATTCGTCGGAACGTGCGGTGGCCTCCGCATCCCCGTTTTCGTCCCCGTTCTCCACCAGCAGGGTCTGCTCCGCCGGTTTCAGGAGCCCCCGTATGTTCTGCCCGGCCCGCGAAAGGCCCGGCAGCACCGCCGCCACCAGCAGGGTCGCACCCAGCAGCAAGGCCGCGAACAAG
>SLAV01000295.1 GCA_007126655.1 Haloferula sp.
GTGTTTCCATGCCGCTTCGATGCCTTCCTGCAACTCCTGCACCGACATTCGCTTTGGCTGAAACACCACATGCTGCCCGTCATACAACTCCCAATCCCGCGTCAGGATGCGCCCCTCCTCCTGCAATCTCAGGTAAAGCGGCGTGTTGGGGAAAGGTGTCACCACCGCGAAGCGCGGCAGATCGACCTTCGCCTCCACGGCGAATTCCGCCGTGCGCAGGAACACATCCGGCTCGTCATCATCCAGCCCGAACACGAAACACCCCTGCAAAGCGATCCCGTGCGCGTGCAGCCGCTCGACCACACGCGCGAATTTCTCCGGCGAATTGAACCCCTTGCCACTCTCTTGCAGCGCCTTGTTGGAAATCGACTCCAAACCCATCAGCAGTCCCCGGCAGCCACTGCGCTGCGCCAGCTCCAGCAGTTCGTCATCATCCGCCAACAGCACCGTGCTCAGCCCATACCACTGCATCCGCAGCGGAATCAGCGCCTCAAAAAGCCGCTTGGCGTAGCCGCGATGCGAAATCAGATTCAGATCCACAAAAATCCCCCGCCGCGCGCCCTGCGCCCGAATGTCCGCCACCACTTCCTCCACCGGCTTCTGCAGCGGCTTGCGGCCCCATGCCGTCGGCACCACACAGAAGTCGCAGTTGTGGATGCACGCTCGTGTCGCCTCGAACACGTCGCTGGTGATGTAATGCTTGGACGGCAGCAGCTCGCGCTTGGGAAACGGCCGCTTCGCCAGACTCAAATCCGGAGCCTGATGGTAGGCTTCCTTCAATTCCCCGGCCGCGAAATCCCGCAACAACTGCGGCCAGATATCCTCCGCATAGCCCACCACAATCGCATCCGCATGCGGTCGCGCGTCATCCGGGATCAGGGTAATATGCGGCCCGCCCATCACCACCGTGATGCCCTTTTTCCGAAACCGCGCCGCCAACTCATAAGAGCGCATGGCCGTGCCGGTAATCACCGTGATGCCCACCAGATCCACATCCAGATCATCCGGCACATCCTGGATCCCCTCGTCGATCAATGTCAGCTCCGCCGGAAAATCATCCGGCACAAGCGCCGCCAGCGTCGTCAGCGTGAGCGGCTGATAACGCAGTGACTTCTTGAAAATCCCCTTGCGGTGGCGGTAGAGCGGCCCTTTGGGCGAAATCAACGCAATGCGCCAGGGACGCGGCGGCGTGGAATCACTTGTGGAATTCATGATGTTGATCGGGCTTGGAGTCGATGTTTGATGCTGTTGCGGCGCAACCCGAAGCGCATCCCCTGTTTTTTGTAAGCTTCCTTTCCATAGAGCGGATTGTAAACCAGATAAACACCGAGACGATACGGTGAACTCAGGTGGGTCTTGAAGTCCCACATCCGCTTGAAGATGGTTCCGGGGCGGTTCCACCGATAGCGGCATTCCCAGCATGCCTCGGTCAGCTCGTCCGGTGACATGTTCTTCGGCACGAACGCGGCATGGTTGAAGCGCGGGCCAGTTGATAGGCCCGGCGCGCGGTGTGGGTTTCCACCGTCATTGCCACCAGGTCCGCCGGCTCGTCAGTGGGGACAGGCTCCAGCCGCTCGTCATAGAGAACCGTCTCCACGTCGTCAGGTGTCAGCGAGCGGAGAATCGCGAAGACCAGCGGCTCCATCGCATCCCGGGAGCGTCCGGGATGCATGTTCGGCCTGACAAAAAGAATCTTCATGGCTCTGTTTCCATGAGAGCGGACGCCTCCGGCTGATGCACGGAACGATTTTCGCCTGTTTCACTTCACACAACGGTGCTGGGACCAGCCGGAAAAGCGAGCGAAAAAATCCACCGGGAAATTCCTGATAGGATGCCTCGAACAATCCGCTGGTTTCCCGTGTCTGTATCCAAGTGCTATCAGCCATGCGCACCAGCGAGTGCGGATCGTGAAATCGCACGTTGGATCGTGAAATCGCACGTTGGTGCCGGCTCCGTCGATCCAACCCGTTCGGGGTTCGCCGCCTGCATTGATTGTCGCGACGCGGCCATCCTTGGTTGCTTGTGCTTGCCGGTCCAGCGTAGGTGTGATGAAATCAATCAGAATCCGAATTGAATAACCCATGATAATGAAATCCGCACCAATCACCCGCCGGACCTGTCTGAAGCAGGCTTTGTTGGCCGGGGCCGCGTTCACCATCCTGCCAAGCCATTCGCGCGGACGCGCCGCACCGTCGAAACGCGTGCATGTCGCGATGATTGGCGTCGGGCGGCAGGGAGTGGGGGTCAACCTCAGAACATTCCTGGGCATGGAAAACGTGCGGGTAACCGCGGTTTGCGACGTGGACCGCGAGCGCCTCGCTTATGCGAAGAAAATGGTCGATGAATCTTATGGCGATACGGATTGCCGGGCGTTTCCGGACTTCCGTGAGGCGCTTGAGACGCCGGAGCTCGATGCGGTGATGATTTCGACGCCCGACCACTGGCATGCCATCCAGGCGCTCATGGCCATCAATAAGGGTTTGCACGTGTGTTGTGAGAAGGCGATGACCCGGTTTTTCGAGGAAGGCCGTGCGCTGGCCGACGCGGCCGCAAATTCGGACGTGGTATTCCGGCTCGACAGCGAGTGCCGCTCGCACGCCTACATGACCCGCACGGCAGACCTCGCGATGAACGGCTACCTAGGGAACATCCAGCGCATCGAGGTGGGACTGCCGAGGGAGGAGGGAGGAGGATTTGGAAATGCCGAACCAATGCAGACGCCGGAACATCTGGATTACGACATGTGGCTGGGCCCCGCGCCCGAACGCCCCTACACGGCGGACCGCGTGCATCGCAATCATGCGCGCACCGGGGCACCGTATGGCCGCCCCGGGTGGATCCGGATTTCCGATTACGCCGCCGGGATGATCAGCAACTGGGGCGGTCACCTGCTGGACGTGGCCAATCTCATCAACCGCAGCAGCCACACCGGGCCGGTGCGGATCGAAGGCACCGGCGCGTTTCCCGGGCCCGGCGAGCTTTGGGATACCATGACCGATTGCGAGATCTCCTGCCAATTCGCCAACGGCTTGGTGATGGACTGCCGGATGGACAGGCCATACATCCGCGTCGTGGGCGACGAAGGGTGGATCCAGGCCCACTGGCACAGCCGGGGTGGCCTGCGGGCGCACGACAACCGGATCCTGCGCACCGAATTTCGCGACAGCGACGAGCGCGTGCCGACACGCTCGGACAAGCAGGATTTCATCGATGCGATCGTGAAGGGCACGCCGGTGATGATCGACGCCGAGGCGGGCCACCGGGTGAACAGCCAGTGCCTGCTTGGCATCGCCGCCATGAAATCGGGTGTTGCGCTCGAATGGGATCCTGATGCCGAAAAGATCCTCAATCACCCCGAGGCTGCCGGAGAGATGGCCGGCACCTATCGGAAACCCTGGGACTTGAAGCGCTTCACGTGAATTTCCGGCGATTTATCACGGCATCCCTTACAGGTTTTCAGCGAGGAGCAGTTGAATTCGGAGTGATGTGGTATTCGGCTCCGGGTTCGGTTGCGAAGGTGATGTGGTTGTTTTCCCGAAGTTCTGCCGCGATGGAATCGCCGTTGCGGGTGATTTTGACGGGGACGCCGGGGCGGAGGGTACACGGGCCGCCGTGGCCGGACCGCAGGGTGGCTTTGGTGAGTGCTCCGGATTTCCACTGGAGATCGACCTCGAACCCGCCGCGGGCGCGGAGGCCTGTGACGTGGCCGTTTTCCCAGGCGGCGGGGAGGGCGGGGAGTAGGTGGATGAAGTCCATGTGCGACTGGAGCAGCATTTCGACGACGCCGGCCGCGTAGCCGAAGTTGCCGTCGATCTGGAACGGGGGGTGGGCGCATAGGAGGTTGTCATAGATGTTGCCGCGGATCATTTCGGCCAGGAGTTTGTGGGCGCGGTCGCCATCGTGGAGGCGGGCCCACATGTTGATTTTCCATGCCTTGCTCCAGCCGGTGGCACCGTCGCCGCGGGCGTTCATGGAGATGCGGGCGGCTTCGGCGAGTTCGGGGGTGGTGCGGGGGGAAATCTGGCGTCCGGGATGCAGGGCGACGAGGTGGGAGAGGTGGCGGTGTTTGTTTTCGGGGTCGTCGCGGTCGATCATCCATTCCTGGAGTTGGCCCCAGCGGCCGATTTGTGGACCGAGCAGGCGGGCGCGCATGGCGAGGGCTTTTTCGCGTTGCGGGGCATCGGTGCGGAGGATGGCGGCGGCTTCGGCGAAGTTGCCGAGGAGGTCCCATGCGAGTTGTTGCTCGAAGCTGACGCCGTCTTCGGTGGGGCCGTGTTCTGGCGACCAGCCATCGGGCGAGACGAGCACGGTGCCTTCGCCGGATGGCGCGGGGATTTCGACGAGGTGGTCTTCCCAAAAGTCGTAGAGGTCGCGCAGGATGGGATAGGCTCGGTTTGTCAGGTAATCCTGGTCGAGGGTGAAACGGTAGTGGTCCCAGATGTTGTTCGCGATCCACGAAGCGTCACCAATGGACCAGCGGTAGGACCCGCCACCAAAGATGCCGTTTTCGACGCGCATGGCGAAGCCGGGTTTGTCGAGGGCAGCCTTGGTTTCCTCTTTGCGGACCTCACGGATCGAATAAAACCAATCGGCGAGCGGCTCGACGCATTCGGCCAGGTTTA
>SLAV01000277.1 GCA_007126655.1 Haloferula sp.
ATGCTGATGCCGCGGTTGATGTCCTCGCGGACGGCGGTGAGTGCATCGACCATGGATTTGTTAGGCAGGCCATGGGAGTAGTATTTGAGGGCGTCGGCGGTGTTGATTTGCGCGCGCAACATGGAGCCGACGCCGCGGAAGAGGTGGACGAGTTCCTTTTTTTTGAAAGGTTTGGCTTTGCCGGGTTGGTTCAGATTGGCGAGGGCGCCTGCCATGCGTTGCTGGCGGGGGCTTGCGGTCTGCCGGTCGGCCGCGGGTGTGTTTCGGATCGCCTCAGTCATCGGTGTAGGTCATGTCGATGACCTTGCTGACGGCGGCAAGGTCGGTTTTTCCGTCGCGCAGGAGTCTCAGTCCGCTGGACCGGAGGTTGGGCAGCACGCCTTCGTTGGCGATCTGGACTTCGAGTTCGTAGGGTGTGATTTCGCCCTTTGAGAGCATGTCGGAGACTTTCGGGGTGATGGGGATGATTTCGAGGATGGCGGTGCGGCCGCTGTATCCGGTGAGGCGGCATTCGTCGCAGCCGCCATTGGCGGCCTCGAAGAGCGGGATGGAGGCCCAGGATTCATCGAGGTTGAACGTTTTGCGGTCGAATTCGGAAATGCCTTCGATGGCGACCTTGCAATACGGGCAGAGGAGTTTGACGAGGCGCTGGGCGCAGGCGGCCTTGAGGGTCTGGGCGATTTTCCATCGTTCGATGCCGAGTTGCTCGAAGCGCTCGATGATCTGGGAGGCGCGGGGCGTGTGGATGGTGGTGAGGACCTTGTGGCCGGTGACGGCGGCCTCGATGGCGAGTTCGGCGGATTCGAGGTCGCGGACCTCGCCCATGAGGATGATATCGGGGTCGGACCGCATGAACGAGGCGATCATGGGTTTGAATTCCTTGGGGGATTTGAGGTCGCAGTGGGTGATGCCGGGGACTTCGTCCTCGACCGGGTTCTCGAGGGTGAGGATGTTGACCTCCGGGCGGTTCACTTCGCGGAGGATGGCGTTGAGGGTGGTGGATTTGCCGGATCCGGTGGGGCCGGACATGACGATGATGCCGGCGGGGATTTTCATGACGCGGTGGAGCGCGAACATGGTTTCGGGGTCGAAGGCGAGGGTGCCCTTGCCGAGGGTGACGTTGATGCTGCCCTTGTCGAGGAGGCGCAGGGTGATGTGGTAGCCGCGGTAGGTGCGGTGGCGCTCGTAGCGGATGTCGATGGGGCGCTGGAAATAGGAGATGGTGAAGCGGCCGGAGATGCCGGGAGTGGTGTTGCGGATCTCGGTGGGGAGCTTCATCAGGGTGAGGAGGAACGCGTCGAGGCGGTCCTTGAGCTTCATGGGGATTTCGGTTTTCCGCCCGAGATCGCCATCGACGCGGAAGGCGTAGTAGAAAGTCTCCTTTTCGACCTTGAAGTGGATGTCGGAGGCGCGGGTGCGGACGGCATCGGCCATGATGGTGGCGATGAGCTGTGCCATTGGCTCCTCGTATTCCGAGGTGACGTTGAAGTCGCGGATGGTTTCGTCGAGGTCCTCGACGTCGATCGAGTCGAGTTCGGATCGGCTGGGACCGTCCTTGGCACCGACGGATTCGATGGCGCGGCTGATTTCCGAGACGAGTGTGACGACGAGGACGATTTCGAGATCGGGGAACCGCGGGGCGAGGTATTCCTCGGCGAGGGCGCTCCAGGGGTTGGCGGTGGCGACGATGAGGCGGTCGCCCGGGGCGATGCAGAGTGGTGCGAAGAAGCCGCGGGTCATGACGACCTGGTCGCAGCCGGCGTGGAGTTCCGGGTTGGAGAATTCGGCGACTTTGGGGAAGAAGGGGAGCCCGTTGAGGCCGGCGATGGCGGCCATGAAGCTGAAGCGGGTGACGCGGTTGGGCACCTGGTCCTCCGAGAGTTCGACGAACGCGGGATCGTGCCCGGCGAGTGCCTCCAGGATGCGCTTGCTGAGGAGCGGGTTGAAGGTGATGCCGTCGAACTCGATCATCGTTCGAAGTGTTTGCGGATGAGAAACCGCCAGCCTTTACAGGTGACGAGAGCGGTGGTGACGAACGGGCGGATGCCGGTGGCGGCGAAGACGATTTCGCGGATTTTTTCCGCGGCGATGACGGTTGCGACCGGGTTGATGGACGCGACGCCGACGGCGTCGGTATCCTCGGCATAGACGACCGGGCAGAGCAGGCTGTGGCAGGCCCGCAGGATCTCCGGGTGGCTGGCGTAAAAGGTGTTCGGGACGATGAGTTTGGCGGCGAATGGGACGAGTGCGGGCGGGTCCTCCATGGTTTCGGCCAGGCGGTAGGACAAGGCGGCGACGGCTTCGCTGATGTTCTCTTCGCCGGCTCCCTGGACGCGGGCGACTTGCTCGATCAATTCGGCATGCTGCAGGAGGTCCAGCGCCTCGTAGCAGCGGTATGCGGCGGAGTGGATTTCCTTCTGGGTGGCGGCACCGGAATCGAACAGGGCGTTGGCGGTGCGTTCCATGCAGGTTGTGTGGAGCGCGTTGCCATCGGATCGGTTGCCGGCTGGATCAGGTTCCGGTTTTTTTGGGTTGGATGCGGTGCGGACTTGCATACGCCATGGGATTGCCGGTTGAGGCGGGTTCAGAACCTGCGCGAGCCGCGTGCGGGGCGGCGGCGGGTGTTGCCTTCATCGGCGCTGCCGCGACGGACCTCATCGGCGGCGGGGTAGTATGGGGCCTCGCGCGGCTGCATGCCGCGGATGGTGCGGCGGAGGTTCGGTTCGTGTGCGGGGCCGGGGTTGTCGGGGTTCGCCCAGGTGGCGTCGGGGTCGATGGTGGTTGAGGCGCGGACTTGTGACGAGGCGGCGTTGTTGGCGGCTGCGCTGCGCGGGTCGTAGGATTTCGGGGTGACGATGAAGACCAGGCTGGTCTCCTCCTTGATCGATTCGCGGCTTTTGAAGAAGAAGTTGATCATCGGAATGTCGCCGAGCAGGGGGACCTTGTTTTTCTGGCTGGATGTGGTTTCGCCGTAGAAGCCGCCGACGACGAGCGAGTGTCCGTCGGGCACGCGGGCGAGGGCCTCGACCATGGACTCGGTGACGCGCGGGTAGAAGTTGCCGGTGACGCTTTCGATCTGTTCGACGATTTGCGCGGAGCGCGGGCGCATGCGCATGCGGATGGTGCCGTCGGGCAGGAGGGTGGGGGTGACGACGAGCGAGATGCCGATTTCGCGGTGGGTGTCCGGGTCCTGGTCGATGGTGCTGTCGCTTTGGTCGATGCGGTATCGGACCTCCTCGGAGACGCTGGTGGTGCTGGTGCCCTGGTTGGTGGTGGTGGTGATGATGGGGATGCGGTCGATGATGGAGATGGTGGCCTGTTCGTTGTCCTCGGTGATGAGGGTGGGGTTGGAGATTTGTTCGGCGAGGCCGCCGTCGGCGAGGGCGCGGAGGACGCCACTGGCGACGAACGGGCTGAGGACGAGATTCGGGTTGCCGCCGCCGACACCGCCGGCTCCGCCACCGGAGTCGAGGCCGAAGATGGAATTGAGGTCGCGTGCGATCGAGATGGGCACGCCTTGTTCGCCGAGCGAGCGTTCCCAACTGACGCCGGCGCGGTCGGCGGCGTTGCTATTGACGCGGAGGATTTTTGTTTCGACGACGATCTGGCCCTTGGCCTTGTCCACGTTGTGGAGGAGGTTGCGGACCGACTCGATGCGGTGGGCGGTGTCGATGACGATGATGGTGTTGGTTTTCGGTTCGAAGTTCACGATGCCGGAACCCGGGGTGAGCATGGGGCGGAGGAGTTCGAGGATCTGGTCCATATCGCCGGGGCGGAGGTAGCGGAGCTGGTAGTGGAACTCGGTGCTGGGCAGCTGGGCGAGCTGGGCCTGGGTGAGGGCGTAGATGGTGTTGCCCTTCACATGGAGGGAGAGGCCATACATGAAGGCGATCTCCTCCATCTGCTGGAGCGGGTTGCCATCGTTGAGGTGGCCGGTGACGGTGTAATCGGGGCCGGTGATGCGGGCGTTGTGGAAGTATTGCCTGCCTGCCTCGCGGGCGAGGAACTGGAAGATGTCGTTGAGGTCGGCGTTCCGGATGATGTAGCCCTCGTCCTGGGTGGCGATGCCGAGGTCGTCGTCGTTGTCTTCAACGGACGTGATGCCGTCCGCGTCGCCGGGTTCGGGTCCGCCATTGGGATCCACGCCATTTTCCGGGGCGGGTCCGGCGTCCCGTGTTGGGTCGGATGGAGGTGGTGCGGGCTGGTCGCCGGGCGGGGCGCCGATCGAGGCATCCTCCGGTGCGGGGGCGGAATCGGCCAGCGGCGTGGAAGGTGGCAGTTCGTCGAGGCGCTCCTGGGCATGGACGAGCGCGGCACCGGCGAGCAGCGCGAGCGGGACAAGGCGGAATTTCATGGATTCGGGTGTAGGGTTTTGCGGAACGAGCGGGGCGGGCGGAATCCATTCCGGCGGCTGGATTCCCTCACGCTCAATCCAAGTCTATGGGAGCATCCCGGCCGGACGGGATCAAGCCCGGAATTTCGGTTTGGCCATTGGCGGCGCGCATGCCGTCGGGGATGGGGTTGAGGCTGTGTTCGGCGGATTCGTCGGTTTCGGTATTGCGGAAGCGGATGCGCTCCATGGTGACGTCTTCGACGCGGAGCCG
>SLAV01000274.1 GCA_007126655.1 Haloferula sp.
CTTCGACGAGTGCTTCCTGCTGCCGACGACCAATGATCGTGTGCCGCAGGTTTACGTGAAAAACCACCACGTTTTGAACCTGGATCCTCAAGATCCCCTCACGGTCAGCGACAATCCGATCGACCCTGACGAACCCACCGGCGTGACGCATCGGCACGAGCTGAGGATGGATTGGTCGCATGGCCACAACGGCACCATCCACAACGGCATCAGCCGCATCGGTTACTACACCGGAGGCCACGCCGCGCGGTTCCGCGACGAGGATCTCGCGGACATGTGGGTCGAGAGATCCCGGGATTTCATCACGGAGAACAAGGACCGGCCGTTCTTCCTGCTGTTCAATTCACACGACAACCACGTCCCGCGCATGCCGCACGAACGCTTCCAGGGACTGAGCGGCACCGGATACCGCGGGGATGCGGTGATCCAGCTCGATTGGTGCGTGGGCGAAATCATGAAGGTGCTTGATGAGCACGGCCTCACCGAGAACACGCTGCTGGTTTTCACTTCGGACAACGGCCCGGTGCTGGACGACGGATACAAGGACGGCGCGGTGACCGAACTCGGCGAGCACGAACCTGGCGGACCTTTCAGCGGAGGCAAATACACGGTCTTCGAAGGTGGTACACGCGTGCCCTTCATCACCCGCTGGCGGGGAACCATTCCACCGGGTGTGTCGGACGAAATCGTCTGCACCATCGACTTCACGGCATCCTTCGCCGCCCTCGCGGGGGTTCCGCTGCCGGATGATGCCGCCGGGGACAGCATCAATGTCCTGTCCGCCCTGCTGGGCGAGGAGGGAGCCAATGGGCGGACGGAGCTGCTCACCCAGGGAAACGGCATGCGTGGCCCCAACGACAACTTCGGCCTGCGAATCGGTGACTGGAAGCTGATCCGCAATGCCCACCCGATCCGGCCCCGCGCGACGGTCTCGCGCCGGCCGTTCCCACCGCTCAACGAGCCCCATCAGCTTTACTACCTGCCTGATGATCTGGGCGAGCTGAACGACCTTGGCGCGGAGCATCCGGAGAGGCTGCAGGCAATGATCGACCGCCTCGACGCCATCATCGCCGATGGACGCACACGGCCGTGATCCAGGGGATCGCCGCGACCGCATGTGGTTGCCCCGGGAGGCAGGATCTGGCGATATTTTCTTGAATCATCTTGAATCCTTATACCCATCTCTCCACAAATCATGGCTACGGAGAAAAATCACTCAAATTCAGATAAACCGCAACACGGTTACGATCCGGTCGCATCCCAATGGAAGATCACCAGGCGCGAATGGCTGCGGGTTTCGGGATTCGGCATGGCCGGCTTGATTGGAAAAGCCGCAATCGGCACGGCCAACGCCGGCGGGCCACCAGCCGTGATACTGCGCTTCGGACTCGTCACGGACAGTCACTATTCCGACCGGGCGAGCAAGGGAAGCCGCCATTACAACGAGTCGATCCAAAAAATGACGGAGTGCGTCGAACTCATGAACGCGCAAAATGTGGATTTCACGGTGTTCTGCGGCGACATGATCGACAAGGGAGCCCCCGACACCGCGGAGAACGTGCTTGCGAACCTGCAGGCCATCGAGGCCACCTACGCCGGCTTCAGGGGTCCCCGTTACCACGTGCTTGGAAACCACGACATGGACAGCCTGTCCAAGGCGCAGTTCCTCGGCTCCGTTGAAAGATCGGGGATCGAGGGCGATTCGGGCCATCATTCGTTCGATTCCAAAGGCGTGCATTTCGTCGTTCTCGACGCCTGCTTCACATCGGATGGAACCGCTTACGACAGCAGTAACTTCCACTGGACCGACGCAAACATTCCGCAACAGCAGCTCGACTGGCTCGAAGCCGACCTTGCGGCCACCTCGAAGCCGGTCATCGTCTTCATCCACCAACTGCTCGACGGCAACGGCCATCACTATGTCAACAACGCGCCTGCGGTTCGCAAGATTCTCGAGGACAATCCGCGGGTATTGGGAGTTTTCCAGGGTCACCAGCACGCCGGGCAATACAATCACCTCGGCGGCATCCACTACTACACCCTGCGTGGCATGGTGGAGGGATCGGGAGAAGCCAACAGCGCCTACGCCATCGCCGATGTCCATGAAAACGGCGATATTGCCGTGACCGGTTATCGCCGGGCCATCAGCCGTGAAATGTCTTTAAGCTGACCGCACCGCCGCTCCGTATGTCAAGCCACGCGGGAGAGGAACAACCTTTCGTTTGTCCACAGATGTCATCGAACAAATGCGTCAAATCCCTGGCTTTGTCCGAATCCGGGTGTTGGAACGGCTGGTCATATTGATCCGGCAATCTAATACCCGACCGCCTGCAGCTTGGCTGGATGGATCGCCACAACCCATTGATTATCAATTGGTTCCAATGGCTCCGGCGGTTGGGATCGAACCAACGACCTAGTGATTAACAGTCACCCGCTCTTCCGCTGAGCTACGCCGGATTTGATTAGCCGCCATGATGGCCACGGCGGGGGCGCAGCATTGCGGGAATGGGGGTTCCATGCAAGGGAAAAACACGGGTGCGGATGAAAATATTCGTGAATTCAGGCATCAGCTCCGCCCGCCGTGGAGGCTGGGCCTTGGCTTCGGCGGGTCTGGATTTGGCGTTGCAGGGTGGGCGAAGCAGGTGGAGACTGCGCTTGCCGGAGGTCCGGCGACTCCAGTCATGGAATCCACTGCCGACGTTCCGACCTGCGCCGCGTTGATTGTAGCGTCGGGCGGCAGCCGCCGCATGGGATTTGACAAACTGGCCGCACCGCTGGGCGGGCAGGCGGTGTTGGCCCGGACGCTGGCGGCCTTGGCTGGCTGCCGGTGCGTCGGCGAGGTGGTGCTGGTGTGCCCGCGTGTTCGCTGGGAGGCGGTTGGATCGACTCAACCGGATGGAGTGGATTTCCGCCGTGTGGACGGCGGTGCGGAACGACAGGACTCGGTGGCGGCCGGGCTGGCGGTGGTAACGGCGGATTTCGTGTGCGTCCACGATGGCGCGCGACCGCTGGTGGCGGCGGAGGATGTGGAGCGCTGCTTCCGCGCGGCGGTGGCCCACGGCGCCGCAGCCCTCGCGCACCGGGTGGCGGACACGATGCGGCGCGCGGACGACGAGGGTTTCGCGACGGAAGTGGTGGAGCGCGGCAATCTCTGGGCGGTGGAGACGCCGCAATGCGCGCCGACCTGGATGCTCCGCGAGGCGCTCGAAGACGCGCGCGCGCATCATCGGCGGGTGACCGACGAAACCACGGCCCTGGCGTGGGTCGGCACGCGCGTGCGCCTGGTGGAATCGTTGCATCCGAACCCGAAAATCACCACGCCCGCCGACCTGATGTTGGCGGAGGCCCTGCTTTCATGAATCATTCACCCGATTATCACTGGCGGGAGCTGCCAGGCGGACCGCGCCTGGCGGTGGCGTCGCTGCCCGGCTCGCAGTGTTCCGCGGTTTCCATCCACATCCCGGCGGGCAGCCGCGACGAGGGGGGGCACCCGTCCGGCATTGCGCATTTTCTGGAGCACATGTGCTTCAAGGGCACGGATCGGCATGACGCGCGAGCGCTGAGCCTGCGCGTCGAGGGAGCGGGCGGCCAGATCAATGCCTGCACTTCGGAGGACCAGACGGTTTATGACGCGCGCGGCGACGCGGAGTTGCTGCCTCTGTTGTGCGAGACGCTGGCGGACATGGTGTGGCGGTCGGTGCTGCCGGAGCGGGAGATCGGCCTTGAGCGCGACGTGATTGGCGAGGAAATCACGATGATCCGCGAAAACCCAGCGGATCATATTGGCGACATGCTCTCCGCGGCGATGTGGCCCGGACACCCACTCGGCACGCCGATTTCCGGCACTCTGGATTCGATCGGATTGGTGGACCGTGCCGCGCTCGTCATGTTCCGCGACGCGCATCATTTTCGCAGCGACGTGGTGATCGCCGTTGCCGGACCGCATCCGCCGGACGAAGTGGCGGAGATGTTCGGGGAATTGGCGCCGGAATGCGGCGGCGCAGCGCTACAGCACGAGGTGTTTTCCAGGGATGGCGCTTCACCTCCCCGCCGCCTGCGTGAAGAGCGTGAGACCGATCAGCTTCAGCTCGCACTTGGATGGCGCACGCCGGGTCGGCAATCCGACGAGCGGCACGCGCTGCGCCTGCTAAGCCTGATGCTGGGGGAGACAGCGAGTTCGCGGTTGTTCCTCGACATGCGCGAGGACCGCGGTTTGTGCTACCAAATCGCCTCGGATGTGACGTTGTTTGACGAAGTCGGCGCGTTTGAAATCCATGCGGGCCTCGATCCGGGTGGTCGGGAGGAGGCGCTCGACTGCGTGTTCAAACATCTCCAGGATCTCGCTGCAAACGGACCCGACGAAGCGGAACTGTTGCGTGCGAAACGACTCGCCATTACTCAGGGGAAGCTTGCGTTTGAAACAACCGCTTCGCACGCGGTCTGGGCGGGCGAGTCGCTGTTGGACTTCGGTCATATCCCGACGGTTCATGAGTGGCGGAGTCGCATTGATCAAGTTTCTGGAAATTGCATCAAAAAATTATGTGAGTCACTGTTTATCAATACTCCGTATGCGATTGCGGAGATTGATTCGGCGTGAGTTGTTCACATTCATTCACGGATCCAGAAGCTGAGTTGGTGCGGGCTTTCCTGCATTTCGCCCGGTTCTTTCCAGTCGAGTGAAACACGGATTTCCGGGTGGTGGATGTAGCCGCGCCTGGTCCAGAAACCGTCGAGGGGACGGTAGTCATCGGGGCGTTGCGGGTGGTCTGGTGGGCGGACTACTGCGCAGAAGGCGGTGGTATGGAAGCCAGCCTTCCTGGCGGCCGCTTCGCGCTCATCGAAAAACCGGTGTCCGAGACCCTGGCCCCGGTATTCCGGAAGCAGGACGGATTCGCCCAGATAGTAGGTGCCCGGCAAGTCGCGACCGGATGATTGAAACGCCGTTTGAAACACTTCCTCTGCCGCGTGCATCGGCATCGCGGTGGACGCTCCGACGATGCGCCCATCGTGGGGTTCGCGCCCGAGGACGAGGATGGATTCGGCGGTGGAGAAGTATTTGGAGAGGTAGCGTTCCTCGTAGTCCGGCGAGCCGTCGTAGAGGTAGGGGTATTCTCGGAACACCCGGATTCTTAGCCGGGCGAGATCCGGGAGGTGGGTGGTGGCTTCTGTGCCCCTTAGAGTGAGGATTTCGAGGGTCATTCGGTCGGTTTCGATGGTGGGAGAAGAAAATGAAACGAAGGAAGATCTCGTATCCAGAGGAAATTTTGGATGACGACTGGCACGGATGGCGCTCTGACTTAAGAAACAAAGCCGGATTTTCCTAATCGATTTGGAAGATTCATTGAATTTTCAAGTAAATGAATTAGACCAAGCGAGTCACCCGTTTAAATTCGTCCAACGCCATGCCTGAGACCCACGACGCAAAATCCGGATCGGTGAAGATCCCGGAGTCGCTGAGACTTCAAATTGAGGAATTCCGGAGGCGGTTGTGGCGGGCCAAGATCGTCGAATCGATCGGCGCGGGATTGGTCGGTTTGCTGGTTTCTTTCCTTCTGGTTTACGGATTGGACCGGTTTGTGCCGACACCGGGCTGGGCGCGTCTTTTGATATTGGCCGGCGGGGCGTTTTTATTTGCCGGATTCGCGCCGTATTGGATTCATCGTTGGGTTTGGGGTCATCGCCGCGAGGCGCAACTCGCGAGGTTGATCGCGCGCCGCTTTCCGGGTTTAGGGGATCGCCTGCTCGGGGTGATCGAATTGCAGAATCAAAAAGGCACCGCAGAGACTCTGTCGCCGCGTTTGCGCGAGGCGGCCATGGAGGCGGTCGCCGCCGAGACCGGTCGCAGGCCGCTTGGCGAAGCAATGCCGCGCTCCCGCCATCGCGTTGCCGCGCTTGCGGCGTTGGTATTGATGATCATGGTTACCGCGGCGTTCCTGATGACGCCACAGGCGGGTGTGAATGCGCTGCAGCGCTGGCTGATGCCCCTTTCGGAAACCGAGCGCTACACATTCACCCGATTGTCCGACGCCCCGGTCGAACTCACGGTGCCCTATGGCGAGGCATTCGATATCGCGCTCAAGCTCGCTCCCGAATCCGCCCAGAGACCGGCCATTGCCAGCGGGCGTTTTGGCGTCCAGCCGCCGGTCGAGGCCCGACTGGAGGACGATGAGGAGTATGAATTCACTTTTCCGGGCCAACAGGCGCCAGGCATGCTGGTTTTCCGCGTGGGTGACCTTCGCCATGCGGTCCACGTGACGCCTCGCCAGCGTCCGGTCAGTGAGAAAGTGGCCGTGCGGGTGACTCCGCCGGACTATCTCGGCATCCCGGACAAGACGATCAACCTTGCCACTGGCATTGCAAGCGTGGTCGAGGGCAGCAAGGTGGCAGTGGATCTCACGGCGAACCGACCGCTGCGTCAGGCATCTTTCGGTCCAACCCGCGTGCACGAATCCGGTCCACGGGCGGAGAATGATGAGGAGCTGCCCGATTCCGAACCCACCCGCGTGCCGGATTCCGGAGTTCTGGAGGTTGCCGGGCGAACGGCCTCCTCGCCGGAATTCGTGGTCGGCGGCCAGTCATTCGAGATGCCCTTGCGCTGGACGGATGAATACGGTCTTGAGAGTTCGTCGGGATTCAATCTCCGTGTGGAGTCGGTGCCTGACATGCCGCCCGCATGCTACATCCAGGGGCTGGACAGCCAGGTGGTGATCCTGCCTGAGGAGACCATCGAATTCGAGGTGCTGGGTGAGGATGATTTCGGCGTGCGCGAGATCGGACTGGAGTGGCGGGGCGAGTTCACACGTCCCACCTCAGAGGAGCCGGCAGTTGGTGAAATGCGTGTCGTCCGCGGGGGCCCGGAACGCCGCAGGATCTCGGAGGAGGTCGCGTTCTCGCCGGCTGCGCTCGGTATCGAACCGCAGAAGCTTGAACTGCGCGCCTACGCGAAGGACTATCACCCCGAACACGGGCGATCGTATTCTCAGACGGTTACGGTTTATGTGCTGACACGCGAGGATCACGCACAGATGCTGAAGAGCCGTTTTGACCGCAATATCGAGGAGTTCGAGGATCTCGCGCGGCGTGAACTCGAATTATATGAGGAAAACCTGCGCCTCGACCGACTCGACGGCGAGGAGTTGCAGGAGGACGAAAACCGCGAGCGCATCGCCCGCCAGGAACAAGGTGAAGCGGAGAACATCCGGCGGATGGAAGAACTCACCGAAAGCATGGAGGAGTTGATGGA
The DNA here is from genome assembly GCA_007126655.1 of Haloferula sp. Classification (GTDB taxonomy): domain Bacteria; phylum Verrucomicrobiota; class Verrucomicrobiia; order Verrucomicrobiales; family Akkermansiaceae; genus Luteolibacter. The sequence continues at coordinate 7,244 of SLAV01000274.1, forward strand.
GGATGCCATCCGCAACGGGGAGATCGACCCGGACACGCTCAAGCAGCTCGCTGAAACATTGAATTCGATGCAGGAGCTCGCCAACGAGGACATGCCGGACATCCTCGACAAACTAGCCGAAGCCCAGGAGCCATCCAACACGTCGGAAAAAACCGACCAGGACATGTCTGATGCGGTGGCCCAGCAGGCGGACGTCCTTGAGAAGATGAATGAGACGATCGAACAGGCAAGCGAGGCGAACCGCCAGTTCGAGGCCGGCACGTTTGTCGCCCGCCTGAAGAAGGCCTCCACGGAACAGGCAGGCATCGCAAGCGTTATCGCCGGAATGTTCGAGGACATCCTCGGGCTCCAGATGCCGGATCTTGATCCTGCCGACATCCGTCGCATCGACGAGGCGACCGGGCAGCAATCGACGACCGCTTCCGATGTCCGATGGATCCAGGAGGATCTGGCCAGCTATTTCGCCCGAACAGGCGACGAGGAATTCCGTGGGATATACGACGAGATGCGCGAATCCGGCATCAACATGGGCCTTGAGGAGGTGCGATCCAAACTGCAGGAAAACCATTCTTCCATCGCCGCGGAGAAAAGCCAGCATTGGTCGGAAATGCTTGCCGCGTGGGCTGCAACGCTCGAAGGGGCCATGGAGGATCAAGCGGGCGGACCGGGTGGCGACGGGCCAGGGCCCAGTATGGAGGATGAGGATTTCGAGTTCATGCTGCGTGTGATGCAGATGATCCAGCAGCAACAGGACTTGCGCGGGCGAACCCGCGCGCTAGAACAATTCAAACGCTCGCTCGCCGAGGAAGACTGATCCAAACCATGAAGACCCGCTCCGCCATAGCCATTGCCGCCGCCACCGCGCTGGCGTTACCTGCAACGGCCGCCGTTGATCCCCTTGAGAAACATCGTGAGGGTTCGGAAAAACTGGCTTTCGAACAGGACGAGTTGTCCGCCGATGTGCAGCAACTGGTGATGGAGCAGACGATCCAGGAAGTCATCGACCTTCTGGCGGAGGTGGAGGACATCATGGCCGAGGCCACCGACCTGTTGCTGGAATCCGAGACGGGCGGTCTCACGCTCGCCGCGCAGACAGAAATCATCGAAAAAATCCATGAAGCCGCCAAAGAACGCCAAGAGCAATCCGGCGCTGGCGAAGCCGGTGGAGCGATGATGGACATGCTCGAGCGGATGATGGGTCAACAACCGGGTGAAGGAGAAGGCGAGGGCGAGGGGGACGGAGAGGGTGAGGGTGAGGAAGAAGGCGAGGGTGAAGAAGGTGGCCAAGGACAGACCGGGCATTCCGATGCCACCGGCGAGGGTGAAGCTGGAGCTTCAGAGGAATTCACGGAAACCCGCCGGGTACCCAAGGCCGGCGGAGTCGCGGGTCGCACGTTGCCGCCCGAGTTCCGCCCCGCGCTCGATGCTTACAATCGCGGCCTGGAAAACATCGAAGAACCGTAATATACTCCACCATGACCAGACGATTTATCGCAATAACAGCCTCAGTGCTCGCCCTGGTGGTGACCACGGTGCCCCTGTTCTCCCAAAATCTGCCGCGCCGTCAGGACGACAGCATTCCGTCCCAGGTGGACATGATTTACGAACGTGGGCTTGAATACCTCGCCAGAACCCAGGATGCCAGCGGTGCCTGGCCAGACAACACCGGTCGTCAACCTGGCGTTGTGGGACTTTGCGTGGCGGCTTTCCTTGCTCATGGTGAAGATCCGAATCACGGGCGCTATGCGGATGTCATCCGCTCGGGAATTGAATTTATTCTGGAGCAACAGAACGCGAGCAACGGCTACATCGGCAACAGCATGTATAATCACGGCCTTGCCACGAAAGCGCTCGCGGAGGCTTATGGTGTGCTGGATCATCCCGATCTGGCGGAAGCGCTGAAGAAGGCGGTGGACCTGATCCTTGCCGCACAAAGCCGGAACCGATTCGGAGGGTGGCGCTACACGCCGGAGAGCATGGACGCGGACACCTCGGTCGCAGGGGCCCAGATCGTGGCGCTCTTCGCCGCCCGCAATGCCGGCATACGGGTGCCGGACGAGGCGATGCGGCGGGGTCTCAACTACATGGCAAGTTGCCGCAACGGAAATGACGGATCATTCGGATACACTTCGTCGAGTGGCGGCAAACCAACGCTTACCGCCATCGGGGTCCTGTGTTTCGCACTCGCCAAGGAGACTGATACACGCTCATTCCAGACCAGTGTGAACTACCTGCGCGAGAACCTCGATTTCAGGGACCGGCACTATCCGTATTATTTCGAGTATTACATGTCCCAGGCGCTGTTCCACGCCGACGAGTCGCTGTGGCAGGATTGGAATGCCCGGAACATCCGCTATCTTGCTACGATCCAATCGAGCAACGGATCATTCCTCGGCAACCAAGGCACGGCCTTCAGCACCGCCGGGGCATTGATGTCGCTCGGTCTCAACTATCGCTTCCTTCCCATTTACGAAAGATGAATTCCACACTTCTCCGCATTCCCATCCTGCTTGCCGCCGCGCACGCCACCGCATTCGCCGCTGAAACGCTTCCCGAACCGCCGGCATCCCATCCCGGTGGGGGTATCGAGGGCCTGCTCGGTTTCACCAATGGAGACCAACTGCACGGTCAATACCTTGGTTTCACTGCGGACCGTCGCCTGCTTTGGCAGCGCGACGATCTCAACGACTCGCCCGAGTTCGCGTTATCAAACATTCGCCGCGTCATCCTGCGTAGCGGACGTCCCGAGAAGGCGGCCGAGTCGTCCACGCACGTTGCCACCGCGGAAGGCGACCTGATTCCCGGTGAGATCATATCACTCGATGACGACCGGCTCCTGCTGGAAACGCTTTTCGCCGGAACACTCGACATCCCGCGCGACCGAATCGAATCGATCGCGCCAAACCCGTTCGGTGGAAGGATATCCTATCAGGGGCCTTTCGCCGGTGACACATGGGAGAAGCTGGAACCCGTAAGCCGCAGGTACGAGCAGTCGGACCCGGACGAGGCGGATGGCGATCCCGGTGAAACAAAAGGATGGCAACATTCCGGTGCGGCCTGGTATTGGGCCAGCGAGGGTCCTCCCACCGCACTCGTCCGGAAGGATGGCATGCCTGAAAGCACCATTTTCCGATGCAAGGTTTCCTGGAAATCCCGCATCTCGATGGGTATCGCTTTTCACGCCGATTTCCAGCGTCCACCCTCACCGGAACAAGATGGTGATGATGACGACCGCCGCCGGGTGCGCAGGTTCCATGCGGGTGACACCGCGGTCTACGCCGATTTGTTTGGCAATAGCTATGTCCTCCAGGTCAATCCGACCCACGTCCTGTTGTTTCGCAGTACCGTGGACGAGGAAGGAAATACCAGTGTGGATCGCATGCAAACGAGTTTCAACAATGTGCGTCTTGGCGAAAGCGGGTCGGCGCTCATCGAAATCCGCGCCAGCCGCCGTACGGGTGACATTTCGCTCTTCATCAACGATGAATTCGTCGCCCAATGGAGCGAGATCGGCCACCTGCACGACGATGCGATCTCCGCGTCATATGCCGGAGCGGGCAGTGGATTCGGCTTTTTCATGCAACGGTTGGACAGCGTCGCACGCGTGTCGGACGTGACCGTGGCGGAATGGAACGGCATGCCGGATTCCGCACGCTCGATGCAGACCGACGAGCACGATGTGGTTCTCCTGACAAACGGAGCCGACCGCTTCTCCGGCGAGGTCACAGGCATTGCTAACGGCCGGGTCAGTCTGGCCGGGCGATACGGGGAATTTGAATTTCCGGTTGACGAAGTCGCGAAGATCCGGTTCTCGCGCGAATCGGTCGCCGAGGTGGAGTCACCGCCGTCCGACAACATCCGCATGCATCTCCATCCGAATGGAATCATCAGCGGTGTGCCGTTGTCTGGAGATGGCACACATGTGCGGCTCGAACATCCCGCTTGTGGAGTCATTGATGTGGAATTGTCCACCGCCATGATCCTTGACATGAATCCAGGCCACGGATTCCTCGAGGATTGGGACCCTGATTTCTGAGACTCGCCGATATCTGGACTCAGGAGAGACGGCACTCGAAATCCTCGTATCGGAATTCCCTGATCGTTTCCACAGTGCCATCCTCATGCTGTAGCGCGATGGACGGGTGGCGGACACCATTGAACATGGTGGTCTTGACCATGGTGTAGTGGGACATGTCGTCGAAAACGAGAATGTCGCCGACTGTCAGGGGGCGGGGGAACGCGTAGTCGCCGATGACGTCACCAGCCAGGCAGGTCGGGCCGCCAAGACGGTGGACATGCGGGCCGCTCCCCGCTGCCAGCTGATAGGATTCGCCCGGCAGGGTCACGGCGGGGCCGGGGGCGGCTGATTCGGGTTCCGCGTTCTTTTCCACGAGGAAAACGTCGGGTCGATAGGGCATTTCGAGGACGTCGGGCATGTGCGCGGTAGCGGAGACGTCGAGGATGGCGATGCGGTGTCCGGCGGACTCGAAGACGTCCATCACGTTGGCACGCAGCACGCCCGTGTGAATTGCAGCGGCCTCTCCCGGTTCGAGCCAGACTTCGACGTCGTATTTCGCAGCCGTCTCGCGGACGAGGCGGACGAGGTGTTCCCGATCGTATCCCGGTTTGGTGATCCAGTGGCCACCACCCATGTTCAGGTAGCGGATGCCCGGGCTGGAGAGGATGTTGCCAAAGCGCGCTTCCAAGGCCTCGAGCGTGGATTCCAGCGCGTCGGCTCCCTGCTCGCAAAGTGTGTGGATGTGGAGGCCGGAGATGCCTTCGAGGTTCGCATCTTCGAGTTGCGCGGCGGTCGCTCCGAGGCGGGATCCCGTGACGCACGGATCGTAGATCGGGGTGGATCCGGTCGAGTGCTCCGGGTTCACGCGCAGCCCGCATTGCAACTCGCCGGAGCGGAAGCGCGGCTGTTGCGCCACGAGGTCCCGAAAGCGCAGCCACTGGCCGGGCGAGTTGAAATCCAGGTGGTGGACGAAGCCGCAAAGCTTCTCAACCTCGGCCTCGCCATAAGCAGGCGAGTAGGCGGCGATATGTCCGCCGAAGTGCTCGCGGGCAAGCATGGCCTCCCACAGCCCCGAAGCGCAGCAGCCATCGAACATCCCGCGGATATGGGGAAAGGTTTTCCAGCAGGCGAATCCCTTGAGAGCGAGAATCAGGCGGCATCCGGCGGCGTCGCGCACGTCGCGCAGGATCGTGGCGTTGCGTTGCAGGGCTTTGATGGAGATGAGAAACATGTGGATGGTGGGTTATGCCGGAATGGACCGGTTCATTTTGTTTCTTCCACGCTCAACAGGCGGACGAACACGCGCGAGTCGCGGCCGCTTTCTTCGAACTGTTTGCGCCGCTCCGCCGGGAGCACCTCCACCGAGGCCTCCTTGTATCCCAGCCTGCCGGAAAAAAAAGCCGCCGCGCGGTTTGTCAGCGCGAACACACGGCCGATCCCCGCTTCGCGCGCCATCCCTTCCGCGTGATGCACCAGGTCCACGCCGTATCCGCGGCCCTCGTGGGCCTGCTTCACATACAGGCAGGCCACCTCCGCGCAGTCCTCCTCCGCATACGGGTGGAGTGCCACGCAGCCAACCACGTTGTCGTCGATCGTCATCACCCGGTAGTCGTGCAGGGATGGCTGGATGTCCTCGTAGTTCCGTGCCACCAGCTTGGTCCGCCGCACCGAGCGGCCGATCATTCCCAACAGCTCGGGGATGTCCTCGTCGCGCAGCTCTCGGATCACCCGGTAGCTGTCGGCATGGATCATGGTGCCCACTCCTTCGTTCGAAAAAAGCTCGTCCACCAGCACGCCCTGCCTGCGCCCGTTCAGCACATGGATCCGGGGAATGCCGCGCGCGCAGGCTGCTGCGGCCGCTTTGAGCAGGCCGGCGCCCGCCTCGTCCGTCCTCGATAGTAGCGTGTCCGCCTCCGCCGCGCGGATCGCATGCGCCGGTTCGCCGTCGATCAGGATCGCCTGGCCCAGCAGGCAGATGATTTTCCGTACACCCAGCGCACCGGCGAAATCCACAACCGGGCCGTCCAGTGGTCCCACCGCAGAGCAGTCGATCACCGGTGACTGTCCGCGCGCGAGGATCGCGCGCGTTTCCTCCGCCGCGCCATTCGCCGTGACCGGGTGCTTCACCCGGGCCGCCTTGATTTCACATTCCAGCGACCAGTCGTAGAGATCCTCGATGTCGCCGCCAAGCACCCCGAGCACCAGCCGCACACCCAGGTCTTCCAGCACTGCGAGATCGAGCAATGTTTCCGCTACCGCAGGTTCCGGCAGCAGACCGGCCTCGACGAGGACCAGAAAGGTCTTTCCGCGGAACTGCGGAATGTATTGGAGGATTTCGCGGACTTCGCTGCTCTGCGTCACGCCGGTTCTGTATCCTCCGCACACTGCCATGGCGATGGAAATCTCAAGCCCGGGCGCATCACCACAGCCTTGTTCCGGAAGTTTGAATCCACTTATGCCGCATTCAAAATGTAAAAATCGCCGGACATGCGGACCCGCCCGGGAATGCGGGCGGTTTCACGAGTGCCACATTCATTCGGTGGGCAACGGGATGGCCTGTGACGGGATTGTGCCGGCGGTTGGTTGTTATGAAGTTCACGGTTCCACGAGAATAAGCTTGAATGGCCATATGGCTGTAATCCGTGTATGAAGCTTCCGGATGATTGTGAAACCCAGCCCAATTCATATCTGCGGAGCGACCGCCTCGGGAAAATCCACACTCGCCATTGAGATCGCCCGCGAGCACGACGGCGAGATCGTCAATGCCGACGCGTTCCAGCTCTTCCGGGGGCTTGGGGTTCTCACGGCCGCGCCCGACGCCGCCCAGCTCGCCGCCGTGCCGCATCACCTTTACGGCGTGCTCGATCCCGGAGAATCCATCGATGCCGGTAGATACCTCCGACTCGCCCGCCCGGTGATCGGGGAAATCCAATCGCGTGGCAAAACCCCCGTCGTCACCGGCGGATCCGGGCTTTATTTGAAATTTCTCACCCACGGCCCCGCGCCGCTGCCGCGCGGCGACGACGCGATGCGCGCCGAAATGGACGCCCAACCGCTCGAAGACCTCGTCGCCCGGCTGCGGGAACTCGACCCCGCCGAGGCCGCGCGCACCGCCCTGCAAAACCGCCGCTACGTCTCTCGCGCGCTCGAAATCTGCCTCGTCACCGGCAGGCGCGCGTCCGACCTGCGCGACCAATGGGCCGCCCGCGCCGCCGAGGTCGAGGCGGGCCTGCGCGGCATCTGGATCGTCCGCCCGCGCGACGAACTGCACGCCCGCATCGCCATGCGCACCCGGGCCATGCTCGACGGCGGGGCCGTCGCCGAGGTCGCCGCCATCACAAGCCCCGGTCCGAATTGCGGAAAAATCATCGGCTTCCGCGAGATCCGCCGCCACCTCGCCGGCGAAACCACCCGCGCCGGATGCGAGGAGGCCGTCAACACCGCCACCCGCCAATACGCCAAACGCCAGGAAACCTGGTTCCGCCGCGAGCGCTGGCTCGAAGTCCGGCATACTGGTGGAGACACCCCGCCCGAGCCGTCTGCGGGATAGCGGCAATTCCCCGCGCGCTCCGCCGCTTTCGCGGTCGCGGCTGTCGTATCCACACCCTTTTTTCGCGTGGCCAAGCGCCGAAACCCTGCTTGAATGCCCCGCATGCCACCCCGCGTGAAGTCCATCGCCTCGATCAGCGTCGGGCAGTTTCATGACCGCCACGCCGGATCGCTCGGCCTCACACTCCAGAGTGAACAGGTCGGCTTCGACCGCCCCATCAGCGAGCCCGCCATCAACCGGCCCGGCCTCGCGCTCGCCGGGTTCTTCTCGTATTTCGCGCGCAAGCGCGTCCAGGTGCTCGGCAATTCCGAAATGTCCTACCTGCGCAAACTGCCCGACGGCATGCGCGCCGACCGTTTCCGCCGCATGTGCGACCGCGGCGTGCCCTGCATCGTCGTCGCCCGCGGCGCGGTGTTGGATGCCGACTTGATGGCCGTCTCCGTCGAGCGCGGCATCCCCGTCCTCGGCACCTCGCAGGTGACCATGAATTTCCTCAACAACGCCACCCTGCGCCTCGAGCACGAGTTCGCCCCCACCGTCACCGTCCACGGCTGCATGGTGGACATGCGCGGCATCGGCGTGCTCGTCGTCGGCAAGAGCGGCTCCGGGAAATCCGAGACCGCCGTCGGCCTGTTGGAGCGCGGGGCCTCGCTGGTGGCCGACGACATGGTGCGCATCAAATACGTCGGCGGCGAACTGATCGCCACCGCGCCCGACCTCTCGCGCGGCTACATGGAGATCCGCGGCATCGGCATCATCAACGTCGCCAACCTCTACGGCCTCGCCTCCATCCGGCCCGACAAACGGCTCGACCTCGTCGTCACCCTGCGCTCCCACGCCGACCTCAACGAGGTCGACCGCCTCGGCCTGCAACCGAAGACGTATGAAATCCTCGGCCAACACGTCCCGCACGTCGAGGTGCCCGTCGGCCCCGGCCGCGACACGGCGCGGATGGTC
>SLAV01000177.1 GCA_007126655.1 Haloferula sp.
GGAAATCCCCGGCACCACGCGCGACGTGATCGAAGTGCGGCTCGATCTTGGCGGCATGGCGGTCACGGCGGTCGACACGGCAGGCCTCAGAGAGGCGCGCGACATCATCGAGGCGGAAGGCGTGCGCCGGGCCGAAGCGCGCATCGCCGCGGCGGATTTGGTGCTGTGGATCGTCGATGCGACGGAAAAGCCGCCGCAGGCACCTGAAGTGCCAGTTGACGCGGAGCTCTGGCGGGTGATGAACAAATGCGATCTGCTGTGCGGTGCGTCCGCCGGCCAAACAGGCGAGTCCTTCATGATCTCGGTGCGAACTGGCGCGGGGCTTGATTCGCTTCTCCAGGCGCTCGCCCGCTTCTTCCGCGAACGCTACGAGGCCGGCGCCGATCCGGTTATCACCCGGGAACGTCACCGTCGCGAATTGGCGCAGGCCGAAGCCGCGCTACGCCGGGCGCTGGGCGGCGATTATGCGGACCGCCCCGATCTCGTGACGGAAGAGCTGCGCCAGGCGGCCACCGCGCTCGGGCGCGTCGTGGGCCGGATCGATGTCGAGGAACTGTTGGACGTGATCTTCCGCGAATTCTGCATCGGCAAATGACGCGCGCGGAAAAAAATCTCGTTTATCTTCCAATAATTTCCCCGCCCGCGGTTCTTCTCCCTTGAACACCCGGACCACCGGCCCCGCCGGCCAAACCCCGCACCCCCATGAAGACACCCGAGCCATCAGGGGCAATCGCCGCAGACCCACCCGCCGCATCGGCGAAGCCCGTCGAAGCGGACACCCCGGCGGACCTGGAAAAACCCACCCTCCGCGATGTCTTCGAGGCCGAGGAGACGCCGCTGCTCCGGTTCGCGTTCGGCATCGTCGGCCGCCGCGAGGTCGCCGAGGACCTCGTCCAGGACGCCTTCCTCAAGCTCCACACCCACTGGCGCGATGTCGAAAACCCGCGCGCCTGGCTCTTCCGCGCCGTCCGCAACCTCGCCCTCAACCACCTCCGCGACCACCGCCGCGAATCCACCCTCCCCGACGGATCCGCACCCGCCTCGCCAGCGCCCGACGCCGGCGAAACCCTCGGCCGATGCGAGGCGCTCGGCATGCTCCGCATGCTCGTCGCCGAAATGAAACCCGAAGACCGCCGGCTCATCCGCCTCAAATACCACGACGAACTCAAATACCGCCAGATCAGCCACCAGACCGGCCTCAGCGTCGGCAACGTCGGCTACAAACTCCACCACCTCCTGCGCAACCTCGCCGACTCGATGCGCCACCTCGGCATCGATTCCAGCGAAGGCTGAAAAACACCCGGCCCCGCGCGAAACAAACCACCCGCCTCCACCCACGATCATGCAACACGACAGCGATACCCCGAAACACCGCGCCCTTGGCGACGAAGCGCTCGAAGCGCGCATCGTCGCATGGGTGCTCGGCGAGGCTTCGCCCTTCGAGGTCGCCGAACTCGAACGCCTCTGCGCGGAACGCCCCGAATGGGAGGTCTTCCGCCGCCGCATCCTCGCCATCCACCACCTGCTCGGCGAATCCGAAAACGCCGCCGCCGATCCCGAATGGCGGCTCGCCCCGGAAAAACGCGGCGCGCTCGACCACGCCTTCGGAGCCGCCGCGCCCGCCGCCAACGCAACCGTCGCCGCCACCGCGCGCAAGCGCCGTCGCTCGCCGCGCCTCTGGCTCTCCGCCGCCGCCTGCGTCCTCCTCCTCGCCGCCATGGCCGGCCTGTTCGCTCCTCAAAGGGCCATGCACAGAAGGTCCATCGAATCCGCCGACATGACCGATGCCCGCGAAACCCGCCTGGTGCCCCTCGAAACCGAGCACCCACCCGAACTCATCGAAGGCACGCCCGTCCCCGTCAACCCGGAAAGGATCCAGGCCACGCGGGCGCAGACCCGCACCGCCCAATCCCCCTCCGCCGAATCCGTGCCCGTCCCCCGCCAGTCCGCCCCGGCCCGCACCGCCACCACCGATGACGCGCGTCTCGCCCGTGCCCGCTCCGCCCCGCCGGCCCCCGCTGCCCCGGCACCCGCGGATTCCGCCGGCCTTTATCGATTCTCAACCGCGCAAACCGACGAACGCGGTGCCAGGTCCGAAGCCCCCGTCGGCAGGGTGGGCGTCGATGCATTCGCCGATACATCACTCCCGCCCGAAGACGCCGAGCACCTCGGGCGGTTGGATCAAAGCGTCGAAGACGCCCGCAGGGAACTCGCCGGGAGCGTCCGCAACCATGGTATCACCGATGGCGATGACAGCCTCGGGGTAAGCAACGCAATGCTGAGTCACCAGCTTGAACAGGAAAAACTCCGGCTCGAAAGCCAGCTTCAAGGTCTGCGCGAATACGATTCCGAACAACTCATCATCTACGCGGCAGGCCTCAATATCCCCGATAACAATGTCAAAAAACTCACACCCCAATACCTGGAAAGGCAATTGGAGCTTGATCGGCTCAAATCCACCGGATTGGACGAAGGGCATCCGGACGTGGCTGCCGCCGGGAAACAGGTTGAGGAGCTGCGCGCTGAAATTGAAGAACAAGTCGGGGAAATGAGCGCCACCTTGGCCACCCGACTCGAAATCACCAATGATCGCATCGCCCGCCTGGATGGAATGCGGAATGAAGCCCGCGATCACGCCATCCAGCGCGGCCTCGACGCCGACGATTCCACCGAAGCCAAAACCCGCTTCGAGGAGGCCCGCCCATCCCCCCCCGACTCCGAAACCCCCGCCGCCGAAGACCCCTTCTCCACCTTCTCCCTCAACATCAGCGACGCGTCGTTCGTCATCGCCCGCGACGCCATGCGCCGCGGCGAGCGCCCCGCGCCGGAGCAAGTCCGCATCGAGGAGTTCTACAACGCCTTCGATTACGGCGATCCCGCGCCCGCGCCCGGCGAGCCGGTGGCCGCCGCCATCGAACAATGCGCCCACCCGGTCCTGCCCGGCCGCAACCTCGTGCGCGTCGCGCTCCGCACCGGCGGGGCCGGCCGCCTCGCCGAACAACCGCTCCACCTCACCCTCCTCATCGACCAGTCCGGCTCGATGATCCGCCCCGACCGCCGCGCCGCGCTCGACAACACGCTCGACGCGCTCGCCGGGCTGCTCGGCGAGTCCGACCGCGTCAACCTGATCGGCTTCGCCCGCAGCCCCCGCATCATCGCCGAGGCCCTGCCCGGCTCCCGCGCCGCCGAACTGCCGCGCCTCGTCCACCAGCAGGCCGCCGAAGGCGGCACCAACATGGAAACCGGGCTCGAACTCGCCCGCGAAATCGCCGCCCGCCACCACAACCCGCACGCCCAGAACCGCGTCGTCCTCATCTCCGACGGAGCCGTGAACCTCGGCGATGCCGACCCCGAACGGCTCGCCGAAATGGTCACCGCCATGCGCCGCGAGGGCATCGCCACCGACATCGCCGGCATCGGCACCGACGGCCTCAACGACGCCCTGCTCTCCGAACTCGCCCGCCACGGCGACGGACGCTACCACGTCGTCACCCCCGAATCCGGCGACCGCCTCGCCCGCGACCTCGCCGGTGCCTTCCGCCCGGCCGCCGAGGACGTCCGCGTGCAGGTCGTCTTCAACCCCGAACGCGTGCGCGGATGGCGGCTCGTCGGCTTCGAGGACCACCTCATGGCCGCCGAGGACTTCCGCGACGACTCGGTGGACGCCGCGGAAATGGCCGCCGACGAGGCCGGCGTCGCCATCTATCAGATCGATCCGCTCCCCGGCGGCGCCGGCGAAATCGGCGAGGTCTTCGTCCGCTTCCGCGACCCGGCGCAGGGCCTCTTCATCGAGCGCTCGTGGCCGCTGCGCTACGCCGCGGATCCCCCGGCGCTCGATTCCGCCACCCCCTCCATGCAGCTCGCCACCCTCGCCATGCTCGTCGCCGAAAAACTCCGCGGCGGCCCCCTCGGCGCGTCCATCGACACGGACGAACAAACCGAAGTCATCGCCGCCCTGCGCACCCGCTATCAGGGCGACGCCAGGGTCGGCGATTTGCTCGATATGGCGCGCGACCTCGCCGACCGCTGACCCGTCCGTTTTTACAATCCGTTTACCCGCGCCGGCGGAATCCGGCCCCAACATTCCACCCACCGCCATGAAAACCCGTGCCATCATGATTTTGCTGGGCCTGGCCGCCGCCGCCATCGCCCAACCCGAAAGAGGCGTCATCCTCGTCGCGCCGGACAAGGAGCCGTCGCCCCCGCCGCTGATCTTCTCCGCCTCGGTGGACACCGCCGTTTCCGCCTCCGCCGATCTCGTCACCGCCACCAGCCGCATCGGCTTCCGCATCCGCCAGGGCGAACCCGAAACGCTCACGCTCCCGCTCGCGGGCCATGGCGAAGTCGAATCCGTCGCGGGCGAAGGCGTCCGCGATTGGGCGGTGCGGCGCGGCGCGGACGGCGCGCGCTTCCTCGATGTCCGCCCGGAACCATCCGAAGAAGAAGAAGAACCCCGGTTCCCGGAAACCCTCGGCGTCACCCTCACCACCACCACACCCGTGGAAGACGGGCGGGCCGCGCCGCTCATCCCCGCGCCCGGCGAGGCCGCGGGCTACCACCTCGCCCTCGCCGTCACCCCCGA
>SLAV01000296.1 GCA_007126655.1 Haloferula sp.
TTATCACTCGCATCCTCCGCCCACCTCACGCCCCACGGCCAGGCGGGCGGCGGTTCCCGCCCCCCCGGTTTTGATTCGGGCTGGCCACACCCAGCCCTCACCCCCTTCGGGGCAGTTCGCTGGCGCTCCTGTCCAAAACCCCTACATGCCTTCGGGGTTTTTGCTCCGCTTCACCGCCGCCCGCCTAGCCGCCCCCCCCCTCACCGCGAAGAGCTCCGCGCCCCGGCCTCCGGCATCATGTTCGTGCCTCACATCATCCTAAAAAGGAAAATGGGGATCTCGCCATAGCGTCAGAAATCAAGTTGTATCAAGGGCATGGAAGCCACCACGCCGCTGATTTCGGCTCACCCTGTGGGTGAGGGGGAATTCACCCCGCAACCCCTTGCTGGTCGATGGCCGGTAGATACCCCGGGAAGTCGTTTTCACGCCGAGTGGGATGATCAGGCCCCCGCTTCAAAACCGCAAACGCCCCGATTAGGGGCGCTAAATCAATGCGCTCATTTTTCTTTTTAGGGTAAAGATCGGCGGCGTCGTAGATGAAGGGCAGGGTGCCGGCCTGGTGGATGAATCCGAGCTGCGGGATGAAGCCCATCGAGCAGCAGACGGCGGCGGTGAGTGCGTAGAGCGAGGCGTTGGAGGCGGAGAGGGCGCGGTTGATGCCGTCGGCGAGCTTCCAGTTGGAGGCGTTGTAATCGCGGCCTTTCCAGATGACGCCGTGGCGGCCGCCGGTGATCATGACGAGACGCAGGCCGTCGTTGCAGAGGGCGTGCAGCACGGGTGCGGACTCGGTGCGGGTGCTGTCTCGCGCAGAAGAATACGACCAAGCAGGTCGCCGCGGTGGATCCAGACTTCGGTGCAGGCAAGGGGTGGGGGGACTTCGCTCTTCCTGCCAGCATCCTTGCAGTGGCTTGACTTGCGCGTGGATGCGACGGGGTGTAATTTTCACTTATGAAAGCAATTTTCACGAATGGACTGGGCGTTGTGGCGTTGTTTGCGCTGGCGGCGTGCGCGCCGACGACGCCCGCCACCCGGATTGATCGCAATCCCGGGATTTACGAGTCGCTCCCGGTGGCGCACCAGGAGGCCGTGCGGGAGGGAAGGATCGTGCGCGGGATGTCTTATGACGGGGTGAAGTTGGCCTGGGGCGCGCCTTCGCGCCGGGTCGAGCAGGTGCGGGAGGAGGGGCCGAGGGTGCGCTGGGATTACACGGGCACGCAGCCGGTTTACTCGACGCGGTTTTACGGCGGCTACGGGCGCGGCTACTACGGCCCGTATGGTCCTTATTCGCACGGTGCGTTCGGCTACGGGCCGGAGGTGGTTTACGTGCCGTATCGCCGTGCCTCGGTGTGGTTTGTGAACGGGAAGGTGGACGAATGGGAAAGCGTGAGGTGACGGGCGTGCGGTGGCGCGTGATCCGGCTTGCGGTGTGTGCGGGACTGGCGGCGGGCCTTGCGGCGTGTGTGCCCCCCGCCGTGCCGCCCGCAATGGAGCTGTATGACGCGTATCAGGTTCCGGCGACTCCGCCGCGCGACCGGGACGCGGTGCGGGTGAAGGTGTCGCTGGGGGAGCAGCGGGTGTATGTGAAGGAGGCGGGGCGGATGTTGATGGTGATGCCGGTGACGGTGGGGCGCGCGGGCAACCCCACACCGGAGGGTGAGTTCCGGATCACGCGGAAGGTGGAGCGGCACCGCTCGCGGGAGTTCGGATTCGCGGTGCGCGGCGACGAGGTGCGGCGGGCGCGCGCGGACGAGGTGGAGGCGGGGTGGCGGTTTATTGGCTTTCCGCTGCCGTATTGGTGCGAGATCGCTCCCGGAGTGGGCTTCCACACCGGGTGGATCCGGCATCAGTCGGCGAGCGTGGGCACGATCCGGATGCACCGCAATGTGGCTCCGGTTTTTTTCTCGATGGTGGATGTGTGCACGCCGGTGAGCATCGCCTACGCACACCCCGAGGACGAGACGCACGGATTCATCCCGCTGCCGCCGGATTCGGGTCCGCTGGAGGATCATCCGCCGGAGTTTTACATCGGGGACGGCTATTTCCAGCCGACCGGAGCGGCGGCTGGCGGGTGACTGGCGGCGCGCTCACACCAGGCCCACTTTGCGGACGGCGCGTTCGATCTGTGCCTGGCGGGATTCGAGCGCGCCGGTGTAGCCGACGGACAGGCGCAGCAGGCCCGGGGAGATGCCGATGTCCTGTTGTTCCTCCATGGGGATCTCCGAGGAGGTGGAGGAGCCGGAGCAACTCATGAGGGTGTCGTAGTAGCCGAGCGAGACGGCGATGAGCCCGAAGCGTTCGGTGTTCTGAAGTTCGGACAGGAGGAGGTCCGCCTTTTCCGGGCTGCCGCAATCGATTGCGAGCACGCCGCCGAATCCGTAGCCGGGATTAGCCATTTCCTTGAGCAGCGCGTGGCCCGGATGGCCGGGCAGCCCCGGGTAGATCACGGGCACGCCGATGGCTTCGAGACGGGCGGCGATGGCCAGCGCGCGGCGGCCGTGCTCGCGCATCCGGATGCCGAGGTGGGGGAGCCGCTGGATCAGGTCGAAGCCGGCGCGCGGGTCGAGCGTGGGGCCGAGCAGCATGACGCGGCCGGTGTGCAGGTCGTAGAGCGCGTGCCCGAATTCGCGCGAGCAGCAGATGCAGCCGGCGATGAGGTCGCTGGCACCGTTGATGAACTTCGTCATCGAATGGACGACGACATCCGCGCCGAGCCTGGCGGGGGAGACGACCATCGGGGTGAACGTGTTATCGACGACAAGCTTGAGGTCGTGTTCGCGCGCGAGGGCGGCGAGTTCCGGGATGTTGGCGATGGTGAGCGCCGGGTTCCCCATGGTCTCGACGAAGATGGCTCGGGTTTCCGGGCGGATTGCGGCGGCGAAGGCCCGGACGTCGTGCGAGGGCACGAGGGTGGATGTGATGCCCATTCCCGGCAGCAGCCGCATGAGCAGCGCGTGGCTGCCGCCGTAGATCATGCTGCCGGCCACGATGTGGCTGCCGCTTTCGCAGATTTGCAGGAGCGTGCATGCGATCGCGGAGATGCCGCTGGCGGTGCTGACGGCGAATTCAGTGCCCTCCATCGCCGCGAGGTAGCGGTCGAGCACGTCGTTGGTCGGGTTGAAGTGGCGGCTGTAGAGGTAGCATCCGTCGCGGTCGGGGCTGCGGTTGCCGGCGAAGATCTCGGGCATTTCACCCGGCTCGATCACGGTGAATGTGGACGAGCGTTCGATCGACGGGGTGACGCCGCCGTGCTCGCCGAATTCGCGCCTTGCCTCGGTGATGGCTTGTTCGGGGTCGTGGGGTGTCATTGGCATGCCGGGTGGCGCTATCCCTCTTCCTTGGCGAACTCGACGGGGCCCTCGTGGCGGGGCACGGCGATGATGGCATACGGGGCGGTGAGCGCCATGGTGACGAAGCCGTCGGGGTCCGGGGATTCGGTCTTGTAGGTGGCGACCAGGGTTTCGCCGTCGCGGCGTATGCCGGTGAATGCGATGGAGTATCCGCCGGTGTTGCGCGTGCCCATGGTGGCGACGAGGACGGTTTCTTCGGAGAAATCGACTTCGGGCGGCGCGGGTGCGGATTCCTCGCCGTCGATGACCTCGACGGTGGTGTTGTGGCTTTGCCACCATTCGGCCCACGCCTGCGGGTCCCGGATCACGGTTTGCGTGGCTTCCTCGATGTTGGATTGGGCACCGGACGAGATGGCGCGCCATTCGGCTTGGTCGCCGGTGTCTTGTTCGGAGGCGGCGGAGGTCATGGCGAGGGCGATGCCGCAGAGTGCCGCGGCGGTTCGGTTTGGTAGGATTTTCACAAGAATGATGCTAATCGAGCCAGGAGGAGGAGGCAACCGGATTTCACGATTTCGCGGGCAGCATGGCGCAGGCGAGGGTGATGGCGGCGTTGAGGGGGAAGAGCCACGGGAAGCCGATTTCGGGTCGGAAGCCTTCGAAGGTTTCCTGCGCTCCGGCGATGCCGATGAACTCCAGCAACTGCGGCAGCTCGGGGCGGATGAGCGCGACGCCGAGGATGGAAATGCCGACGCCGACGAAGAGGCCGGGGATGTTGCGGCGGCCGGGGATGATGGCGGCGAGGAGCACGCCGGGTAGCGGGCCGTAGGTGTAGGTGAGGATGCCGAAGGCAAGGTCGATGAGGTTGCGGCTGTCGCCGCTCTGGTAGGTATCGGTGAGGACGATGGCGAAGGTGGTGAGGATGACGGCCCAGACGACGACGGCGGCGCGCGAGCGGAAGACCATGGCGGGGCCGTCCGCCTCGCGTTCCATGCGCTCGCGGCCATACCAGGCGGAGAGGGTGGTTTGAGAGAGGGCGGCGAGGATGGAATCGAGGCTGGTGATGGCGGCGGCGAAGGCGGCGGCGAGGATGAGGCCGGAGAGGCCGACGGGCAGCACGGTGGTGATCCAGATCGGGAAGACGTAGTTGGGGTCCTCGTCGAACCATTCGGCCTCGGCGGCGGTGGGGAGGGTTTCGATATACCACGCGTAGAGGCCGGAGCCGACGGCGAGCATGATGACGGTGATGACGAGCGAGACGCTGCTCCAGGCGACGGCCTTGCGGGCATCGCGGGCGGAGCCGCAGCAGAAGATGCGCTGGGTGTTGAGCTGGTCGGTGCCGAAGGCGGTGAAATTCTGGAACGGCATGGCGATGATGGCGACCCAGAGGGTGTAGGGCATGAGCCAGTCTTCCCAAGGCGGGGTGAGGTTGAGGACGCGGAGCTTGTTGAAATCGCCATCCGGCCCGGCGGTCTGGTTGAGGGCGATGATGGTGTCGAAGCCGAGGGTGCCGGCCAGCCAGCCGAGGGCGAGCAGGCCGCCGAAGATGAAGAGGCAGAACTGGACGACATCGGTCCAGATGACGGTTCTCATGCCGCCCATGAGCGTCCACGCCACGGCGAAGACGCCGATGATGATGATGCAGGCGGTGGCGGAGTAGCCGGTGACGGTCTGCAGGATGATGGCGGTGACGAGGACGCGCACGCTCTGGCCGAGGATGGCTCCGATGGAAAACAGGCCGGTGACGAGCTTGCGGACGCCCTCGCCGAGGCGCGCGCCCATGTAGTCGTACGGGCTGTAGATTTCCTGTTGGTAGTAGAGGGGGACGAGCCACCAGGCGACGGCGAAGCGGGCGATGACCGAGCCGATGCCCCACTGGAGGTAGGTCCAGTCGCCATTCATGGCGTACACGATGCCGGGCACGCCGATGAAGGTGAGGGCGCTGACCTCGGTGGCGATCATCGACCCGCTGACGGCCCACCATGGCAGCGAGCGGCCGCCGAGGAAGAACTCGCGGATGGTGGAGTTTTTCCCGCTGAGGCGGTGGCCGATCCAGGTGGTGAAGAGGAGGTATCCGGCGACGACCAGCCAGTCCCACCGGGTGAACTGGCTGGCGATGGTCTCCGCTCCGGACATGGCCGCGGGTTACTGCTGTGCCTCGGCGGCGATCTCGGTGGCGAGGACGTCGCGGCGCAGGCTGCCGCCCTTGCGCGAGCTCCACCAGAGGACGATGGGCGCGGCGACGAATATCGACGAGTAGGTGCCGACGAAGAGGCCGACGAGGATGACGATCGAGAAGTCGAAGAGCGTCGAGCCGCCAAAGACCGAGAGCAGCATCACGGTGATGATGGTGGTTGTGGAGGTGATGATGGTGCGGGACAGGGTGGCGTTGATGGCCTCGTTCATGATGTCCTTCACCTCGCCGCCGCGGATGAGCAGGGTCTCGCGGATGCGGTCGAAAATGACGATGGTGTCGTTGACGGAGTATCCGGCGATGGTGAGGATGGCACCAACGTGGATCATCGAAAGCTCGCGGCCGAAGAGGACGACGATGCCGACGGAGATGATGACGTCGTGCAGGATGGCGGCGATCGCGCCGACGGCGAAGGAGAACTCGAAGCGGATGCTGACGTAGATCATGATGCCGAGCAGGCCGATGCCGAGGGCGATGAGGGATTCCTTGAGGAACTGGGTTCCGATGAGTGCGGAGACGACTTCGGTGCTGGCCTGGATGTCGAAGGCGGAGCGCATGTCATCGTCCGGATCGAGCGAGGCGATGGCGGGGAACGCTTCGAGCAGCGTGCTGGCGATGGCCTCGTAGTCGGCGATGTCGCAGTTCACGGTGAGCACGCCGTCGTCCACGGTGACAGCGACGCCGGCGGCGGGGTCGAGCGCGTCGATCCGTTCACGGACTGCGTCCGCGGAGGGCGCTTCGTCGCCGAGGTTGTAGGTGAGTGTGCGGGCGCCGAGCAGCGGGAAGGTTTCGCGCAGCTTCTGGCTGATGGCGGCGGAGTCCTCGGTGTCGCAGCGGATGCTGAGGAGCGTGCCGGTGGTGATGGTGAATTCCTCCTGCGGGAAAGGGGCGCGGGTGGTATCAACCTCGGCGAGCGCGGCCTCGACTTCTTCGAACGGGATCTCCTCCTCGCCGAGCTGGAATTGGAGCAGGGTGCCGCCGGTGAAGTCGATGCCGAGGGCGTCCTCGCGTTGGAAGGCGAAGCCGGCGAGACAGACGACGAGCAGGGTGGTGGAAGCGATGGCCGCGCGCTTCGCCTGGCCGAGGAAATCGTATTTGGCGGAGCGGATGAGGTTGAGGAATGAAAGCTGGCGGAGCACGCCGGTGTCCAGCCCCCACCGGTAGAGCACGCGGGTGACGAGGATGGACGAGAACATCGAGGCGAGCAGGCCGATGGTGAGGGTGATTGCAAAGCCCTTGATGCTGCTGCTGCCGAGCCAGAACAGGATCATCGCGGTGATGAGCGAGGTGATGTTCGCGTCGAAGATGGCGCTGAAGGCCTTCTCGTATGCCGAGGTGATCGCGTTGCGGATGGATTTCCCGCTGTCGATCTCCTCCCGCAATCGTTCGTAGATGAGAACGTTGGCATCCACGGCGATGCCGATTGTCAGAATCAGGCCGGCGATCCCCGGGAGGGTGAAGACGAAGCCGAACATCGCCATGATGCCGAAAAGGATCGTCATGTTCACACTGAGGCCGACGAGCGCAATGATGCCGGCGATGCGGTAGTAAACGAGGATGAAGAGGAAGGTGATGGCCAGGCCGCTTACGCCGGCCCAGATGCCCTGCCTGACGACGGCGGCGCCGAGGGTGGCGGAGACGCTGCGCTCGTCCTCGACGACGAGGCCGCTCTCGAGCGGGTTCATGAGGGCGCGCGCGAGGTTCTGGGGTTCGCCGGGGTCGCGCAGGCCGGAGATCATGAAGTTGCGCCCGAGCGGGGTGGATTGGACGACGGGTGCGCTGATGACGACGCCGTCGAGCACGATGGCGATGCGGTCCTGGCCCTCGCGCATGTTCTGGGTGAGGGCGATCATGCGGTCGGTGCCCTCGCGGTTGAGCGTGATGTCCACGGCGTCGCTGCGGGAGGGGGAGGGGTTGGCGCGGCCGATGTGGTTGCCGCCGACGGCGACGCGGCGGTTGAGTAGGATGTCGGACGTGCGTTCGTTGCCGTCCTCGTCGGTGGTGGTGTATTCGTAGGCGCGGTAGCCGGGGACGATTTCATCGCCTTCCTCGACGCGGGTTGCGAGCGTGCGGCCGGATTCGTCGCGCTCCTCGCTGCGGGGGGAGACCTCGCGCAGTTCGAGCCTGGCGGTGGTTTCGAGGATGATTCGGACGCGCTCGGCCTCCTCGGGTTCGACGCCGGGCATTTGGACGATGATCATGTCCTCGCCCTGGCGGGCGATGAGCGGCTGGGCGGTGCCGAGGTCATCGAGGCGGCTCCGGATAACGGTGATGGCCTGGCCGACCTGCTCGGGGGTGACGGGGGTGAGGCGGCCCTGGGGATCCTCCTGCGGCTGGACGCGGAGCATGAATGACGAGCCGCCGACGAGGTCGATACCGCCCTGGATGCGGTCCTTGAGCGGGGTGAGTCCGAGGATGCAGAGGGTGACGATGCCCAGGGTGAGGATGGTGCCGACGTTGCGCTTGCGGCGCTCGAGGTCGGTGGCGAAATACCAGAAGAAGAGGACAAGGAGGATCATTCCGATGACGAACAGCGTCAATTCGTCCTCGAACAGGTCGATGATGGTGGGCATGGCGGGTTATGGGGATGAAAAGTCCGCGTGGCCGCCGGTTGCGGGCACACGGTGATGATGGGACGATGGCCGGGCGGCGCTCAATCCTTTTTCTGGACGGTGGCGATGGCCGGTTTGTCGAACTCGATCATGGTGCCTTCGGCGACCTTGACGACGACGGTGTGCTCCTTGAGGTTGTGGACGATGCCGTGGATGCCGGCGGTGGTGACGACCTTGTCGCCGGTCTGGAGCGAGGCGATGCGGGCGGCGAGTTCCTTGCGCTGGCGTTGTTGCGGGCGGATGAGGAGGAAATAGAACATCACGATCATGAGGAACATGAGCATGAGCGGGCTGCCGAGCAGGCCGCCCGGGGGCGGTGGCGCGGCTTCGGCGAGGATGGAGATGGCGTGGAGGCTGTTCATGGGTTGCTTCGGTATCGTTCGGTGAAGGACTGCCTGAAGGCGGCGAAGGTTCCGCCGCGGATCGCGTCGCGGGCGTCGGCGGTGAGGCGCAGGTAGAAATGCAAATTGTGGAAGGAAAGCAACCGTAAAGCGAGGATTTCGCCCGCGTGGAAGAGGTGGCGGAGGTAGGCGCGGGAGAATCCGGCGACGTGGGGGTGGGCGGATTCGCAGATCGGGCGGGGGTCGCGGGCGTGGATTTGGTTTTTGATCTGGACGGTGCCGTCGAGGGTGAAGGCGACGCCGTGGCGGGCCATGCGGGTGGGCATGACGCAGTCGAACATGTCGATGCCGCGGCCGATCATTTCGAGGATCTGGGGCGGGGTGCCGAGGCCCATGGCGTAGCGGGGCTTGTCGGCGGGGAGGAAAGGGACGGCGTTGTCGATGGCGCGGAACATCTCCTCCTCGGGTTCTCCGACGGAGACGCCGCCGACGGCGTAGCCGTCGAACCCGAGATCGACGAGTTCGCGGGCGGATTGCTCGCGCAAGTCGGCGTAGATGGATCCCTGGACGATGCCGAAGTGGTGCTGGCGGCCGCCGCCGGTTTGCGGTTGGTTTTCGGTGATCCAGTCCTTGCAGCGGCGGGCCCAGCGGGTGGTGAGGGCGAGGGATTCGGCGGCGTATTTCTCGTCGCAGGGGTATGGGGGGCACTCGTCGAAGAGCATGGCGACGTCGGAGCCGAGGGCGGCCTGGATTTCCATGCTGAGTTCCGGGGTGAGGAGCATTTTGGCTCCGTCGAGGTGGTTGTTGAAGCGGACGCCTTCCTCGGTGATTTTGCGGAGCTTGGCGAGCGACCAGACCTGGAAGCCGCCGGAGTCGGTGAGCATGGGTTTTTGCCAGTTGGCGAAGCCGTGGAGGCCGCCGAGGTCGCGGATGAGTTCGTGGCCGGGGCGGAGCCAGAGGTGGTAGGTGTTGCCGAGGATGATTTGCGCGCCGAGGAGGTCGAGTTCGGCGGGGTGGAGCGTCTTGACGCTGCCCTGGGTGCCGACGGGCATGAAAATCGGGGTTTTCACCTCGCCGTGGGGAAGCGCGAGCGTGCCGCAGCGGGCGGCGGTGCGGGTGTCGGTATGCTCGAGGGTGAATGGCACGGCGGGGCGGTCGGGAGTAGGGGAGAGGGGGGCCGCGGCCAAGCGAAAAGCGGTGGATGCGAGATACCCGCCGGTCACCCGGCGGTGACGCGCTGGCGGATTTCGCCGAGGCCGGAGACGCCGCATTCAACGAGGTCGCCGGGGCGGAGGAATTGCGGCGGGTCCATGCCCATGCCGACGCCGGAGGGGGTGCCGGTGGCGACGACGTCGCCGGGCAGGAGCGTCATGAAGCGGGTGATGTAGGAGACGATGCGGGCGACGCCGGCGAGCATGTCGCTGGTGTGGCCGTCCTGGCGTGGTTCGCCGTTGACGCGCGTCCAGAGGCGGAGGTCGGCGGGGTCGGGCACTTCGTCGCGGGTGAGGAGCCACGGGCCGCAGGGCGCGAAGGTGTCGGCGCTTTTGCCCTTGGTCCACTGGCCGCCCATTTCCTTCTGGAAGGCGCGCTCGGAGTAGTCGCAGAAGCAGGCGTAGCCGGCGATGTGGTCGGGCGCGGCGGCCTCGGCGACGGCTTTGGCGCGGGTGCCGATGACGAACGCGAGTTCGACCTCGTAGTCGAGTTTTGTGGCTCCGGGCGGGATGACGACGTCGTCGTGCGGGCCGCACCACGCGGTGGAGGCCTTCATGAAGAGGGCGGGCTCGACGGGGACGGGTTCGCCGAATTCGCGGGCGTGTTCGAGGTAGTTCTGGCCGACGCAGACGATTTTGGACGGGCGGGCGACGGGCGGGCCGAGGCGGGAGTCCCCGGGGATTTCGGCTCCGCCGGGGCAACCGTCGCCGGTCCAGGCGGCGAGATCCGCGAGGCCGCCGGCGGCGAAGAACGCCGCGTCGTAATCACGGAAGCGTGCGGAGGCGTCGATGCGGCGGCCGTCGGCGGTGATGACGCCAGGTTTTTCGGCATCCGGCGGGCCGTGGCGGATGAGTTTCATGGGTTGGCTATTTTTTCGAATTCCCCGAGCATGGGGTCCTCGTGGTCGCGCATCCATTCGAGGAGCTTCGCACGCATGGCGGCGACCCGGCCGGCGGTTTCGGGGTCGTCGATGAGGTTGGCGCGCTCGTCGGCGTCGTCGCCCATGAGGAAGAACTCCTCGGGGGTGCGGTAGAGGTAGTATTCGCAGCGGGCGCGGATTTCGGGGTCGGTCTCGCCGGCTTTGACCATGGCGGGCCAGGTGGCTCCGGACATGTTTTCGGCGCGGTATTGTTTTTCGCCGTCGCTCCAGGCGTTCCAGATGTATGCGGCGTCGCGGGTGCGGATGGCGCGCGTCTCGTATTGCGCGCGGCTGAAGGTTTCGTGGTAGGTGGTGAAGACGTGGTCGCGCCCGTCCTGGCTGCCGCCGGTGGCGATTTCGAGGAACGAGCGCCCGTCGATGCCCTCGAGGGCGGGCAGGCCGGCGGCTTCGAGCAGGGTGGGGGCGATGTCGATGGTGGAGACGAGGTGTTCGGCATCGAAGACGCCTTCCGGGATTTTGCCCGGCCAGCGCATGATGAGCGTGCCGCGGGTGCCGGCGGCGTAGAGGTTCGATTTGGCGAAGGGGAAGGCCATGCCGTGGTCGCCGGCGAAGAGCATGACGAGGGTGTTGTCCGCCATGCCGGCCTCGTCGATCTCATCGAGAACCCTGCCGACCAATTCATCGAAGCGGTGGACGCAGGTGTAGTAGTCGGCGACTTCCTGGCGTACTTCGGGCAGTTCTTCGAGGAAGCCGGGCACGCGCACCTCGTCGGGGCGGATGACGCGGCTGACGCCGGGGAACACGCCCTCGCGGGATTCCTCGCCGCTCCAGTAGAACGGGCGGTGGGGGTCCTGGCCGTTGACGTGGTGGAAGAACGGGCGCTCTTGTTCGCGGGCCATGCCGAGGAATTTGCGGGTGTGCTCCGCGAATTTCTCCGGGCAGCGGCCGACGTCGAGTTGTTTGGCGGACACCGCGTAGTCCACGTGGAATTTGCTTTCCGGCTTGTAGTGGGGCAGCTTGGCGAACATCGAGATGAGGTAGTCCGCCTCGTGCATGACCTGGTTGATGGTGCGGACGCCCTCGGGCACCGGATCGAACCCGCGCACGCCGCTGCGGTGCGGGTAGAGGCCGGTGTGCATGGTGGCGCGCACGGGCTGGCACACCGGGATGGTGGCGTGGGCCTGGGTGAAAAGGATGCCCTGCGAGGCGAGGCGGTCGATGTGAGGGGTGATGTCGGGCACCTGGCTGCCGGTGACGCCGGTGGAGTCCCAGTTCATGTCGTCGGCCGTGATGAGGACGATGTTGAGCGGCGCGGCGGCGGTGAAGCCGGCGAAAAGCGTGGCGAGGAGCAGGCAGCGGATCATGGCGTTGATACGCGGCGAGGCTTGGGGTTTGTTCAGGCGGGATCAAGGTTTTCCCTTGGCGTGAGGGGTAAACGGTTTTTCAAAAGTGTTCTATTGAACAATAAATCGGGTTGAATGGGCGGGTCCGCCGTGCGAGGATCGCGGGCCGTGGACGCCCTGCCCCTGACCGCCATGTTCATTGATTGCGACAGTTTTTTCGCATCGGTCGAGCAGCATTTGGATCCGGCGTTGCGGGGGCGTCCGGTGGGGGTGGCGCCGGTGATGGCGGAGACGTCGTGCTGCATCGCGGCGAGCTACGAGGCGAAGGCATGCGGGGTGGGGACGGGCACGCCGATCCGCGAGGCGCGGGTGATGTGCCCGGGCATCGTGATTGTGGAATCGAAGCCGGCGGAATACATCAAGGTCCACCACCGGGTGATCGAGGCGGTGGAGGATTGCATCCATGTGGAGGCGGTGCTGAGCATCGACGAGATGTGGGCATGGCTGCCGCGCAACCTGCGCGAGAAACCGGTGGCGCTGGACATCGCGCGGCGGATCAAGGCGACGGTGGCGCGCGAGGTGTCGCCGCACGTGAAGGTGTCCGTCGGTATCGCGCCGAACAAATACCTGGCGAAGCTCGCGTCGAAGATGCGCAAGCCGGACGGGTTGTTCGTGATCGAGCACGGCGACCTGCCGGAAGTGCTGCACGAACTCGGCCTGCGCGACCTCCACGGCGTCGCGCGGAGCATGGAGACGCGGCTGCACGCGGCGGGCATCCACACGGTGGCGGAGCTGTGCCGGGCGCGGAAAGGCGTGCTGCGGGGCGTGTGGGGCGGCGTGCTGGGCGACCGGCTGTGGCACCTGTTGCGCGGCCACGAAATCCCGGACCTGGTGAGCAGCCGCAAGTCGATCGGCCATTCGCATGTGCTGCCGCCGGAGTCGCGCGCGCCGGACCGCGCGTGGCCGGTGCTCTGCAAGCTGCTGCACAAGGCGGCGGAGCGCCTGCGCTCGCACGGATTGCTGGCGGGCTGCCTGACGATGGACCTGTCGTTTCTTGGAGGCCCGGCGTGGTCGGTGGGGATGACGACGGACGGCACGGACTCGACGCTGCAGCTGATGCGGATGCTCGACCGCTTGTGGCGCGAGCGCCCGGAGCCGCGGAGGAAGCTGCTGAAGGTGGCGGTGGTGCTCACGCGCCTGTGCGAGCACGCCAACCACACGCCGCCGCTGTTCGATTCCGACCCGGCGGCGGGCGGCGCGCCGCCGGAGTGGGGCGGCGAGGCGTTTGCGAAGCAGCGCCGCCTCGACGAGACGCTCGACCGCCTGCGCGCGCGCTACGGGCGCAAGGTGGTGTTTTTCGGCGGGGTCGCCGACTCGCGCGAGGCCGCGCCGATGCGGATTTCCTTCACGCACATCCCGGATCCGGGGGTGGAGGGGGATTGAGGGAAACGCCGGGTCCAAGTTCCTTGCGAAGAGACGGAATCCGGCCTAGAAACCGCTTTCACCCCGAAAACCAATGCGGAATTTCCGGGGCCTTCATCAACTCCGTGAGATCGTCACAAACCGTGTGGGATCGTCCCGTTTCCGCCCATCCCTGCCAGCCCGCCCGCCACCATGCTCGAAAAACTCATCACCGGCATTCTCGGAAGCAAGAACGACCGCGAAATCAACCGCCTCCGCCCGGTCGTGGCGCGGATCAACGCGATCGAGGAGGGTTTGCAAAACGAGCCGGAGGAAAAGCTGCGCGAGCTGACGCGCGGGTGGCAGACGCATCTCGCGCGCTACCACCCGCTCGACGTGCCGCCGAAGCCGGAGCTGGAATCCATGGACGGTGAGGGGCTGCGCCGGGTGGCGGAGGGCATCGGGGAGCGCTTCGACGCGTTGCGACCGGAGTTCCGCGCGCTGCCGGGCGGCGTGGAACCCACCGTCGAAGGCATCGAACCCGCGGGCGCCGCGTTTCACGAAATCGAGCCGCGTTTCGCCGCGGTCCGCGCGAAGTATCTCGACGGGATCCTGCCCGAGGCCTGCGCCGTGGTGAAAAACGCGGCGCGCCGGCTGTGCGGGCGAAAGGCGGAGGTGGGCGGGCAGCCGCTGGTGTGGGACATGGTCCACTTCGACGTCCAGCTCATCGGCGGGGTGGCGCTCCATCGGGGGATGATCGCCGAGATGCAGACGGGCGAGGGCAAGACGCTCGTGGCCACGCTGCCCGTCTATCTCAACGCGCTGACCGGCCTGGGCGTGCACGTCGTCACCGTGAACGACTACCTCGCGCGCCGCGACTCGGAGTGGATGGGGATGTTGTTCCGATTCCTCGGCCTGTCGGTCGGCTGCGTCACGAACGGACTCGAAGCGGAGCCGCGCCGCGAGGCCTACGCGTGCGACATCACCTACGGCACCAACGCCGAGTTCGGATTCGACTACCTGCGCGACAACGGCGTGGCCACGAGCGCGGCCACCCAGGTGCAGCGCGGCCACCATTTCGCGATCATCGACGAGGTGGATTCGATCCTGATCGACGAGGCCCGCACCCCGCTGGTGATCTCCGGCCCGGCTCCGGACACCCCGCAGCCGTTCCAGGCGCTCAAGCCGGCGGTGGAAAGGCTGGTGAGGGAGCAGACCCGCCTGTGCAACGGCATCTCCGGCGAGGTGGCCCGGCAGCTCGAGGGCGGCGACCAAAAATCCGCCGCCGAGGGGCTCTATCAGCTCAAGCTCGGCCAGCCGCGCAACCGCCGGTTCATGCGCTTCATGGAGGATCCCGGGCTGCGCCGCCTGGTCGAGAAAACCGAACTCGCCCACCAGAGCGGGGCGCTGCGCAAAAACGAGGACCGGCTCAAGGAGAACCTGTTTTTCACGGTGAGAGAGAAATTCCACGACGCCGACCTGATGGACAAGGGGCGGCAATTCCTCGCGCCGGAGGATCCCGATTCGTTCACGCTCGCCAACACCGAGGCGCTGCTGGCGGGCATCGACCGCGACGAATCGCTCGACGACCAAGCCCGCGCCGCCGCGCGCGACAAGATCATGGCGGAGGCCGACGCCCGCGCGTCGCGCATCCACGGCACGACGCAACTGCTCAAGGCATACTGCCTTTACGAGCGGGACGTCCACTACGTCGTCCGCGACGGGAAGGTGGTGATCATCGACGAGAGCACCGGCCGCGAAATGGCGGGCAGGCGCTGGTCCGACGGGCTGCACCAGGCGGTGGAGGCCAAGGAGAACGTGGAGATTGAGAAGGAGACCGCGACCTACGCCACCATCACCATCCAGAACTACTTCCGCCTGTATGGGAAGCTCGCCGGGATGACGGGAACGGCGGAGACCGGGGCCGCGGAGTTCCGCGACATCTATCAGCTCGACGTGCTGCCGGTGCCGACCCACCGGCCGGTGATCCGGATCGACGAGAACGACCTGATCTTCCGCACCCGCCGCGAGAAATACAACGCGGTGGTCGCCGCGATCCGCGAGGCGCACGCCGCCGGCCAGCCGGTGCTCGTGGGCACGGCGTCGGTCGAGGCGTCGGAGACGTTGTCGCGGATGCTCAAGCGCGGCGGCATCCCGCACTCGGTGCTCAACGCGAAGTTCCACGAGAAGGAGGCGGTGATCGTGGCGCGGGCCGGCGAGCGCGGCGCCGTCACCGTCTCGACGAACATGGCCGGGCGCGGCACCGACATCCGGCTCGGCCCCGGCGTGGCGGAGCTGGGCGGCCTGTTCGTGATCGGCACCGAGCGGCACGCGTCGCGGCGCGTGGACCGCCAGTTGCGCGGCCGCTGCGCCCGCCAGGGCGACCCCGGCCGCTCGCGCTTCTACATTTCGCTGGAGGACGACCTGATGCGCAACTACGCGTCGCCGGAGAA
>SLAV01000081.1 GCA_007126655.1 Haloferula sp.
AGCAGCGAGAAATCCGCGCTCGACCAGAAGGAGACCGGTTCCCCGCTGTTGACCTGCCAGTTATTGACGTGGGTGAGCGTGCGACCATCCGGCAGGCGGTAAACCGTGGCCCCGGCGTGGATCCACGGATGGGCCTCGCGGTGGGCGCGCCATTGCTCGGCCGCGAAGGTGAGTTGTTCGGTCGTGGAGGGCGAAGCCTTTTCGCGGACGACCGGCTCGGGCGGATCGGGAATCGCGATTCCCGACACGCGCTCGACGATCAGGCGGCGGTCTTCAAGCTGGTGGATGGTGGTATCGAGCACCGCGGGCGGGCCTGCTGTAGCGGAAAGCCATGGGAGAAACACCATGGCGGTCGCCAATTGGAAGGATTTCATGAGATCAGGATTCGTTGGTTTGGAACATCCTTCCAAGTGGACGGGGAGTGATAAAGCCGGTACAGGCCGACCGCGATGGCCTTTGGCCGGTCTCCCCGAGGGCAGGCGGCTTGGACATGCGCCACCGCCTCCCCGGCCTTTCGGTTCGGGTTGGCGGCATCGTTTGCGGTCGATGCCGACCGCCTGTACAGGGGTTTATCAGACCCCATCCGCTGAGGCGGATGTCGGATACAAGTGTAGTGTGCCGAAATTTGCAAACACTATTTCAGCCAACACGATTCCCGCCAGCTCACACGTTGAACCGGAACTCGATCACGTCCCCGTCCCTCACCACATACTCCTTGCCCTCGATGCGCAGCTTGCCGGCCTCCTTGGCCGCGGCTTTTGACGCGAGCGCCGCCAGGTCGTCGAAATGCACGACCTCCGCCGCGATGAAGCCGCGCTCGAAATCGGTGTGGATCACCCCGGCCGCCGCGGGCGCCTTGTCCCCGGCCGTGATGGTCCACGCCCGCGTTTCCTGCTCGCCAGTGGTCAGGTAGGTCCGCAGGCCGAGCAGATGATAGACCGCCCGGATCAGTGCCGACACGCCGGAATCCGGCACCCCCATGTCCGCGAGGAATTCCGCCGCCTCCTCCGGCGGCAGCTCGCTGAGTTCCTCCTCGATCCGCGCGGAGATCACCACCGCCTCCGAACCGCTGTGTTCCGCCGCGTAGTTGCGAACCCTGCCGACCAGCGGGTGCGCGTCCGGCTCCGCCAGCGCGCCGGCCAGCTCGTCCTCCATCACGTTGCACGCGTAGATCGTCCGCTTCATCGAAAGCAGGAAGAAATCGCGAACCACGACCAGATCCTCGTCGCTAAAGTCCAGCGTGAGGGCCGGCTTCCCGGCGTCGAGGTGCGGCAGGATGCGGTCGATCAGCTCCACCTCGCGGCGCGCCTCCTTGTCGCCGCCCTTCGCCTTTTTCTCGCGTGAGACGCGGCGTTTCTCCAGCGACGCCATGTCGGCGAGGATCAGCTCCGAATTGATGATCTCGATGTCGCGCACCGGGTCCACCGTGCCCAGCTCGTGGATGATGTCGTCGTTCTCGAAACACCGCACCACCTGCACGATCGCGTCCGTCTCCCGGATGTTCGCGAGGAACTGGTTGCCCAACCCCGCCCCTTCCGAGGCCCCCTTCACCAGTCCCGCGATATCGACGAACTCGATCGCCGTCGGCACGGTTTTCCGCGATTTCGAGATGCCCGAGAGCACTTCGAGGCGCGGGTCCGGCACCATCACCATCCCCACGTTCGGGTCGATCGTGCAAAACGGGTAGTTCGCGGCCTCCGCCTTGCGCGTCCGCGTCACCGCGTTGAACAGGGTGGATTTTCCAACATTCGGCAGTCCTACAATTCCGGCTTTCAACATCGCGCGGAGAACCTGCACGCGTTGCCGAGCCCCCGGCGAGAGAAAAAACATCGCGCCGCACCCGGCCCCACGCCCTCACACAAAAGTCGAAATCCCGAAAAATCGCACCCCCGCTTTCCATCCGGTCCGATTCGTGCATTCTACCGCCGTTCATGAGCCCGACCGACCCCGAAAAAGCCACCCGCGAGAAACTCCGTCTTGAGGGCTTCGACCTCATCGAGGAGCGTCTCGACCTGATGATCGGATGCCTCCGTGAGGCAATCGAATCCGTCGGTGCCGCCCACCTCGTGCCTTACCTGCCATGGTTCGGACGGGAACCCGATCCCGGAGACATCCCAGAGGGCCTGCCCAAGCTCTACTCGATCGGGTTCCAGCTCCTGAACATGGTCGAGGAGCGCGTAGCCGCCGGTATCCGGCGTGAGCGCGAAAAGGCGCTCGGAGCCGAAACCATCCGCGGTCTCTGGCCCCGGGCGTTGCGCGACCTCAGGGAGATCGGCCTTTCCCCGGAGGAAATCCTCGCGGCGGTCCGCGCCGTCCACGTCGAGCCGGTCCTCACCGCGCACCCTACCGAGGCCAAGCGCACCAGCGTGCGCGAGCGGCAGCACGCGCTGTATCGCGAGATGGCCCGACACGAACAGCCGAAATACACCGAACGTGAGCGCCGCCACATCCGCCAGCGCCTCGTCACCACCATCGAAACGCTCTGGAAAACGGCAGAGATCCACCTCACCCGTCCCGACATCACCGCCGAGCTGCGCAATGCCGTCCACTACCTGCGCGATCTCATCCCAACCGTGATCGACCGGCTCGACCTTCACTTCACCGAGGCCTGGCGCGACGCCGGGCTTCCGGTAAGCCTGTTGCGCTCCGCCGGCGAGATTCCCCACCTCACCTTCGGCACCTGGATCGGTGGCGACCGCGACGGGCACCCTCTCGTCACCGCCGAAACCACCGCAAACTCGCTCGCCACCCTGCGCGCCGCCGCGCTCACCCTGCTCGCCCGCGAACTCGACCAACTGGCCGCGCGCCTCACGTTCTCCCGCCACCTCGCTCCGGTCCCCGATGAACTGCAGAACCGGATCGATGAACTCGCCTTCGACCTCGATTCCAATGACGAACGCGTCCGCTCGATCCTCGACCGCCACGCCGAGGAGCCGTGGCGGCAGCTCGCCGAACTCTCCGGGCACCGCCTCGCACTGCAGGCCGAAGGCCGACCGGGCTACGCCGACCCCCGCGAGCTGCTCGACGACATCAACCTGCTTTCCACCACCCTCACCGCCGCCGGGCTGAACCTCATTGAGGAAATGGCCATCCGCCCCGTGCGCCACAAGATCGGAATCTTCGGCTTCCACCTCGCAGCCCTCGACATCCGACAGAATTCCCAATTCCACGACAAGGCGATCGCCCAGCTCCTCGCCGCCGCCAACGTCCCCGATTCCGCCGACTACCCGGATTGGCCGGAGGAAAAGCGGCTCGACTTCCTCAACCGCGAGCTGGAATCCCCCCGCCCGTTCCTCCACGACACGCGCCGCACCGGTCCCGAGGCCGATGCCGTGCTCGACTGCTACCGCGTCCTCGCCCGGCATCGCCGCGACCACGGCTGCGACGGACTCGGCTCGCTTATCGTTTCGATGACGCGCCAGCTCTCCGACCTGCTCGCCTGCTACCTATTCGCCCGCGAGGCCGGCCTGATGGATGCGGATGAAAACGGCGCGCTCACCTGCCCGCTCGAAGTCGTCCCGCTCTTCGAGACCATCGATGATCTCGAGCGCTCGCCCGGCATCCTCGCCGCATTCCTCGACCACCCGATCTCCCGCAGGTCCCGCGCCGGGCGCACCGAGGGCGGCAGGCCCGATCACACCCGCCAGCAGGTCATGCTCGGCTATTCCGATTCGAACAAGGACTGCGGCATCCTCCCCTCCCAATTCGCGCTCCACACGGCCCAGCAGCGCCTCACCGCCACCGGCCTCGAGCGCGGCGTCGATCTGTGCTTCTTCCACGGCCGCGGCGGCACCGTCTCGCGCGGCGCCGGCCCCACCCACTGGTTCCTCGCCGCCCTGCCCCACGGCTCCATGAACGGCCACCTCCGCGTGACCGAGCAGGGTGAGGTGATTGCGCAGAAATACGCCAACACCGCCAACGCAACATACAACCTCGAGCTGCTGCTCGCCGGCGCATCGGTGACCGCCGCCCGCCACCATCAGCCGTCCCCCGCCCCGGATCCCGGCGAGGCATTCATCGACGCCCTCCACGCATCAAGCAAGCAAGCCTACCGCTCGCTCATCGAGGCCGACGGGTTCATCGACTTCTACCGCCAGGCCACCCCCATCGACGCCCTCGAGAACACGCGCATCGGCTCACGCCCCGCCCGACGCACCAACCAGAAGGGCCATTCCATCAGCGACCTTCGCGCCATCCCCTGGGTTTTCTCGTGGACCCAGTCGCGATTCTACCTACCCGGCTGGTATGGCGTCGGCAGTGCGCTCAAGGCCCTCAGGGAGGCGAATTCCGGGGATTTCGAAACCCTCCACAACGCCCTGCCCGGCTCGGTTTTCCTCAGCTACGTCTTCACCAACGTCGAGACCAACCTTGCCTCTGCCAACCCGGATCTGATGCGCGACTACGCCGCCCTCGTCGGCAACGAGAGCCTGCGCGAACGCATGCTCGCCACCATTCTCGATGAATACCAACTCACCCGCGACATCCTCGCCGAGCTCCTCCAAGGCACCATGGAACAACGCCGTCCGCGCATGGCCAAGACGCTCGCAATCCGCGAAGCTCCGCTCAAAGTCCTCCAC
>SLAV01000130.1 GCA_007126655.1 Haloferula sp.
CGATCGGGACAAAAGTTGTCCTCAGGAAAGTTGAAAATCCGATGGCTGCCGCAGTGTTTGCCGGGGCCGGCGGAGAAGCCATTGGGTTCGTCGGATCGGAATCCCGCACTCAAGCGCGACGCACCATTGGCGATCATTCCGTGCGATGAGAAGAAGAACCGGCCGTCGGAGGTGCAGGACAAAAAAAGTCAGCCAAGACATCACAAGGTCGGTTTGGACCACCAAGGAGCGGCGAACCTCCTTCGCCGATGCGGATGAAGGGCCGATGAATGGACTTTTCAGGCCCTTCATCGTCCATCCATCCTCATGGCGATGATGGATCGCCCATTGGTGCTGATGGATCGCCGCTCCTTGATTTTTTTGTCCTGCCCCCGCCGGCGGGGGGCGGTAGTGATCGTGATTGCAAGCGATTTGCGGCCGAGCCGGTTCTCAACGCCCGCCCCTTTCCATGAACTCTCAAGCCAAACGCCCTGCAAAACCCGCCATCACACCGTCCCCACCACCTCGCGTGGGTCCGCAGCCACTTGCGTCCGCACGTCCACATCCCCGCCCCGCGCACTTCCCGCGCGCGCCGCATCACCGCTCCGTAATCCCCATCCCACAATGCCGAGGGATATCACCGAACTCAGCGGCATGATCACCGCCGCCACCAACGGACTCATCCAGCCGGCCAGCGCCGCGCCCACCGCCGCAAAATTGTAAACCAACGCGAACACGAACGCCGAAGACACCGCGCGCCGGCGGCGCTTTGCGAGATCCAGCAACAACGGCAGGAAACGCAGCCCCTGGCCGAGGAAATAAAAGTCCGCCTTCGATTCCAGCAGACTCCGGTCCACCACTGGAGTGCCCGTCGTCCAGGCCGCGTTGAACGCCAGCGAATCGTTCGCCCCGTCGCCCAGATACAACGTGTCGCGCCGGTCGATTTCGCGGACGAGTGCTTCTTTTTCCTCCGGTTTCAGCCCGGCGTGGGCGTCCGCATCGGCAATACCGAGCAACCCGGCCGCCTTGCGCACCTTTTCCGGCCGGTCGCCCGACAGGATCACCATCCGGTGGCCCCGGCGGCGCAACTCCGCCAGTGCCGACGCCGCGTCCGGCCGCAGCGACTCGCGGAACCGGAACCGCGCCACCGGCACGCCACCCCGGCGCAGCTCCGCATCGTGATGATGCGAGGGAAGATCCGCCCATGGCCCGTTGTCCGCCGTCTCGCCCCCGGCTTTCGCCACCCAGCCCGGCCGCCCGAGCGACCACAACTCGCCGTCGATCTCCACCAGCCGCCCCATCCCGGGCAGATCGTTCACCGTCGCATCCGCCGCCACCCCGCCGCGCAACATCCGCTGGCCGTCGTGGCCGAGTGATTCCAACAGCGACCGCGAGACCGGATGCAGCGAATCCCGCGTCAGCACAGCCAGCGCGAACCGCGCCGCACCGTCCAGCCCCTCCACCGCCTCCGGGTTGTCCAGCACCGGGCGTTCGAGCGTCAGCGTGCCGGTTTTGTCGAAAATCAATGTCCGCACCAGGCGCAGCCGCGACCACAACAGCGGCTCGCGGATGAACACGCCGTTGCGTTCCATCCGCGCCCCCGCCAGTTCGTCGGCAAACGGCAGCGCCACCCCCAGCGCGCACGGGCAGGAAACCACGAACACCGAAATCATCACCTGCAGCGCCGGAGCACCGCCGGCATGCGACCACCACGCCGCGAATCCCGCCACGCCGATCACGATCACCGCGATCAGATACACCCGCAGCAGCTTTTCCAACGCCGGCACCCGGGCCGCCTCCCGCGTCGTGTTCGCCAGCTTCGACAACAGCGAACCCTCCCACGTCTCGCGCGCCGTGAACCGCGCCGGCTCGCGCCCGAGATGGATCGCCCCCGCCGGAACCTGGCGGCCGGCTTGGAACGTCTCTGGATTCGCCTCACCGTTGATCCACTCCAGCGAAAACTCCACCGCTGCGCGGTCCAGCGTCGCCGCCACCGGCACCGACTGGCCCGGATCAATCTCAAACCGCGTGCCCGGCGAAATGTCATCCAGCCCCAGCGGCGCGCCCCCGTCCGCCCCGCGCACGCTCTCCGGCACCGGGCGGCTCCGCTGCAGCCGGTTGCGGTTCTTCTCCAGCGCCGCAACCTGCAGATACCGCCCCAGCAGCATCAGGAAAACGAAAGTGCCAACGAAATCGAAATACAGCAGCGTCCGCACATCGAGCAGCCAGCCCGCGATCGACCCCACGTAGGCCAGGATCAGCCCGAGAGCGATCGGCAGGTCGATGTGCACCACCCCCATCCGCAGCGACTCCCACGCCCGCCGGATGAAATAACTCCCCCCCACCAGCATCGCCAGCGTCGCCGAAAGGAAAACCACCAGCTTGAAAATCCCCGCGAACGCGAAATCCGGCGGCATCCCGAGATAGCGTGGCAGTGTGAAAACCATCGCATTCATCGCGAACGCTCCGCATAGCCCGAGCCGCGTCGCCATCCGGCGCGCCTCGCCGACGCTCCCTCCCGCGCGCTTTTTCGTCAGCGCGTAGCCGAACGAGGCGGCCTCCTCCGCGAATGCCCGCAGGTCCATCCGCCCGCATGCCCAGCGAAGCCGCACATGCCCCGTGGCCGGGTGCGTGTCCGCCTGCAGCGCCCCCTCGTGGCGCAGGAACAAATGCTCGACCAACCACACACAGCCGACACACGAAATCCCCTCCAATGAAAACTCCGCCTCCACGCCCGCCCCCGGCGCGCATCCCGCCTCCGCCGCCGCCACCGCCTCATCCAGCCAGCCGAAATCCCGCGATTCGAACGGCAGGCTGCGCACCGGCCGCACCGTCGCGTCCCCGCGCAGTTCGTAAAACCGGTCGAACCCCTCCTGGTGGATCAACTCATGCACGTATTCGCAACCCCGACAGCAAAAGTGCTCCCCCGGCTTCGAGGCGGAGAACGGAGTTGCACAGTGAACGCATGCGGGCATGGCTTGAATCAGGCGTATCCGGCGCTCCATAACCCGGCGCACGGCATCTTGATGTTTTGAATGGTATCCGCCACGCTGTCTCCGCAAATACCGCCAGCCATTCCCCGCATCTTATCAACCGCTTCCGCCGGGTCTCCGGCATCAAACGCCTCACTGGCAGCACGACGGCAATTCATTCGGATCATCGGACTGCGGCATATTCCCCGGCAGGGTCCCATACAGCCGGAATGCCAGCAAAAGCGCCGTCAACAATGCCAGCCCGCGCTGCACACGCACCAGCGCCACCGGTGAGAACCGCCTCTGCAAATGCCGCATCTGGCTTTGTGCAAGCCACAGCAGCGGCACCGTGCCAATGCCGAATCCCAGGGCGAACTCCGCCCCGCGGATCGCCGACCCGCTCAACAGGGAGGCTCCGAAAAGCAGATACAACGGCCCGCATGGGAGCAGGGGCGTCAACCCGCCCATCGTCGCACCCGCCCGCACCGGCGTCATCCGCCCGAGCCGGAAGCGCATTCGCGCGCTCCACTTCATCAGGGACGGCGGTCTCGGCAACCGCTTGTCCAGCCCGAGTCCGAAAAGCAGGAAAATCGCCACCAGAACCCACGGCAGCAGCACCGCCGGCGAATCGAAAAACCAGCGCAACGGCTGCATCCCGAGAAAGCCGCACAACGCCCCGATCAGCGTGTAGGATCCCAGCCGGGTGGCGTGATAGAGCGACATCGAGGCCATCCGCTGGCCCTCGCTCGCCGGCATCGAGGCCAGCCCGCACGCGATCGGCCCGCACATGCCGACGCAGTGCACGCTCGTCACGAGTCCCGCCAAAAGCGCGGCGGCCAGTGTGTTCACCGGATCCATGGTGCGGCCACCGGTTCAGGGCACGGGTTGCACGATGCTCACTCGCTCTGGCGAGATCCGCAACGCGACGACAATCAACGTGCTCCATGCCGTGATCAGCAGCGCGAATGCGATGGCGAGGAACACCCACGGGCGAAACCCCATTTTGGCTCCGCTTCGTGACGTGATGTGGTTTTTCGGTTTCATGAGGTTCGGGGTTGGATGATCTATCGAGGCGCGGGGCCGAGGAATCGCACGCTGCGCCGCACGCTGTGCCCGCCGGGATCCGCTTCCACGCGCAGGCTCAGCGTCACCGGCCCGGTGTAATGCCGCCTGTCGGCCAGGATCACCAGCGGACGCTGCGCCTCCTCCAGCGCGCCGAGGGTCAGTGTGCCGTCCACCCCGCTCAGGGTGAATCCCTCCGGCGCGTCTTCCAGCGAAAACGTGAATCCCACCGGCTGGTTGCGCTTGTTGATCAGCCGCGTCTGGTAGTGGTTGCGAATGACATCCCCATCCTGGAAATACGGCGCGCCCCGCATCCGCGAAACCTCGGCGTGGATCGGCCGCGCCTTGAAAAACGCCGTCGTCCCCAGCGCCGCCAGCCCCAGCAGCCCGAGCACCGTGTACAACCACAGCCGCGGGCGAAGGATCCGCCGTTTCAGCCCCTGCAGGCCCTTGGTCGAATCGTAGCGGACAAGCCCGGTCGGGCGGTCGAGCTTGCGCATGATGTCGTCGCACGCGTCGATGCACGCCGCGCAGCCGATGCACTCCAGTTGCAGCCCGTTGCGGATGTCGATGCCCGTCGGGCAAACCTGCACGCAGCGGAAACAATCGATGCAGTCGCCGTTGTTCGGGTCGCTCGCCTTGCCCCGCGGTTCGCCGCGTCCCGGATCGTAGCCGATCACCACCGTGTCGTCGTCCGTCAGCGCCGATTGGATCCGCCCGTAGGGACACAGGATGATGCAGAATTGCTCGCGGAACCATGCGAAGCAGAACAGCAGGATGGCCGTCAAGGCGAACACCACCCCGAACGAAATCATGTGCTCCGCCGGGCCCTCACGCATGAACTCGTAAAGCCTCGGCACCGACACGAAGTAAGAGATGAACACATGCGCGATCGCCGCCGAAATCAGCGTATAGATCGTCCATTTCACCGTGCGCCTCACGATCTTGCGCCGGTCGTTAGGTGCCGCGTCGAGCTTCCGCCGGGCCGGCGCGTCGCCGTCGATCCACCGCTCCACCCGCCGGTATACGTGCTCAAGGAAAACCGTGTAGGGACAGGCCCAGCCGCACCAGAGCCGCCCGAGGATCGCCGTGATGAAAAACAACACGAACCCC
Organism: Haloferula sp.; assembly: GCA_007126655.1. Classification (GTDB taxonomy): domain Bacteria; phylum Verrucomicrobiota; class Verrucomicrobiia; order Verrucomicrobiales; family Akkermansiaceae; genus Luteolibacter. The sequence goes on from SLAV01000130.1 coordinate 5,127, forward strand.
AGCCCGCTGATCGCGAAAAAGAACACCCACATGTCCTGCGTCAGCAGCGTGAGCCCGAACATGTGGAACCGCCGGTTCTCCACATCGAGAAACAAAGCCGGCGCGCCGTTGATCGGAATCCACGGCAGCAGCACATACACCGCGATCAGCAGCCAGCCGAACCATCGCCGCACGGTCGTGAAGCGCCCGCTCACATCCGCAGGATGCAGAATATACCGCGAGCCGTCGGCATTCACCGTCGTCAGTGAATCCAGATTCGGCTTCTTGTTCCTCAGTTGCTTTGCGGCCACCACGCAAGCTCGCACAATACGGTCAAACCCGCTCCGCATCACCTGCCGGACCATCCGCGCCTATTGAGTGCCCGGTAAAAGGTGCCTCCGGCTCCTCGCTCCGCAGAAGCCCCCCCGGCTCCTTCCCCAATAGCCCCCCGATATCAATCACTCTCGCGAGTCTCCGGTCTCCAATTCCCTATGGTGTGGGTCTCGCGCGAACGCGTATGGGCGAGAGGTTTTCGCATCGGAACCCTCTCTTTTTTCTACTTTCGCGTCTTCGCGGCTTCGCGTGAGTCATTCGCCGTTGCTCCGTGCGCGCCGCGCCGGGCTTTTCTCACTTCGATTGCTCGAGCATCCGCAGCAACGGCTGCTCCGCGCGCACCCGGAGATCCTCGGGCATGCGGACCTCCGGGGAGAGGTTTTCGAGACAATTCCGCAGCTTCTCGAGGGTGTTCATTTTCATGTAGCGGCAATCAGCGCAGGCGCAGTGGTCGGTGGGGCCGGCGATCAGGTTCTTGTCGGGACACTCGCGGCGGAGGCGGTGAAGCATCCCGCTTTCGGTCACGACAATGATGTCTTTGACCGGCGCATTGCGGCAGAAACCAATCATTTTTTCCGTCGAGCACACCTCGTCGGCCAGCAGCCGAACGGCTTGGGTGCATTCGGGGTGGGCGACGACGAGCGCGTCCGGGTGATCCGCCTTGATGCGTTGGATGGAATCGCGGGTGAACTCGACGTGAACGTAGCAGTTGCCCTTCCAGAGATCCATTTTCCGCCCGGTTTGCTCAATCACCCAGGCACCCAGGTTCTCGTCCGGCACGAAGAGTATCGGGCGGTCCTTCGGCGCTTGCTCCACGATTCTCACCGCGTTGCCCGAGGTGCAGATTACGTCGCTCAGCGCCTTCACCCCGCCGGAGCAGTTGATGTAGGCGATGACGTAATAGTTGCGGTCGGCGTGTTCGCGAAGAAAGGCATCAAGCTGCGGTGCCGGGCAGGATTGTTCCAGCGAGCATCCGGCGTTCGCGTCGGGCAGAACCACGGTTTTCGACGGATTGACGATTTTCGCTGTTTCCGCCATGAAGTGGACGCCGCAGAAGGCGATCACATCCGCATCGGTCCCCTTGGCCTGGTAGGCCAGGCCGAGCGAATCGCCGACGTAATCCGCGACTTCCTGAATATCGGCGGTTTGATAATTGTGAGCCAGAATGACGGCGTTGCGGCGTTTCTTCAGTTCGAGAATTTCCTCTCCGAGATCGATATCGAGGGCTGTGACCATGGCGTGGGCTGATTGAATTTCTTGTGAAATATACCTTTCCGCGAGGGATGGTTAGCCGAGCATGGATGGTTTCGCAAGCGGTCAAGTCACGTCACCGGGCGGATCCACGAGATCCACCGTGCCAAAATGGCGCGCCCCGCCGCGGATGTTTAAAGCGGCGGCACGGACAAAGCCGTGAAGCCGCGCGTTCCGGGCCAGGGTGACCGAACCGGTGCAATGGAACACCCCGCGCACCTCGCCCTCGATCAGCATGCCCCCGGCATTGACGGGCTCAAGAAACTCAACCTTCACCCTGCGCCGGACCCGCAGGTTGCGACATGCCAACGTCCCATGAATCTTCCCGCTCGCATGAATGTCGGCGTCACCGGAACAGGCGATCTCGCCGGAAATCCTGCCGAAGACAGTCAAATCGTGGCATTCGACTCGGGCCCGTTCGATGGATCCCTCCTTGTGGATGATGACATCGCCGCGTGTCTGCAAGTGGCGCGTCCAAGCCTCGCGGATCTCGTAGTGGCGGAGAGACACGTAGCATCCGCAACCCGGGCATTGGGTGGACTCGGCCTCGGAGCCCGCGCGGAAATCGCGACCGCACGTGAAACACGGAACCACGCGCGGCGGATCAGGCCTTAGAATCACGCGTTTCCACCAAGGCATTGGCGGCGGCTCGGGCTTGCGCGGCGGCGGGATCGGGCGTCGGGGCTCCGGCTCAGGCACTTCATCCTGTTGGTCCGGACGGGCGAGACGGACGCGCGAGAGTGAGCGCTGAACGACCCGGCCATCAAGCACCTGATAGTGGGACCGGCAATTGCGGCACTGGGTGGAAACCACACGCGGCGGCTCGCTCTGGATGTGACCGCAGTCCGGACACTTCAATTCGATCCTCGGCGGCGGCTTCGGAACCGCCGATGCATCATCCTCCGGCTGCATATCGGGATCCTTCGCGGAGTGGAATCGTGGAAATGGCGGTGTCATCGTCGGGGTTTGGAATGCCAGGCCGACTTCCGGAGCAAATCAGACCAGGCAACCCGCAGCCCCCGTGCATGCGGCCGGTTCGGCCTTGTGTCGGCGCACGATCAGGAGCCCGATCGGGCGGCTGCCTTGGATTTGCCGTCGGACGGCGTGTCCAGCAGATTTCCCTGTTTCGCGGAGGATGCCGGAGCTGCTGCGGGAGCAGCTTCCGGGGCGGAGGCCGCCGCAGCTGGGGAGGAATCCTTGGCAGGCGCACCGACAGTGGCCTTGCCGACGAAAATCGCGCCCGGCTCCATCGAGAGCGTGCTGGCCTTGATATCGCCGATGACCTCGGCGTTGGCCTTCAGCTCGACATGGCTGGCGGCGGTGATGTTGCCGTGGACCTTGCCGTAAACCGTCACGGTCCCCGTGCGGATTTCGGACTTCAGGCGCGCGTTCTCACCCACTGTGAGATTGCCACTGGATATGATCTCGCCCTCGATTTTGCCATCAACGACCAAATCATTGGCGAATTTGACCGTGCCCTTGATCTCCACATCGGAGGATAGAATGTTGCGGGTCGCTCCAGCGCCTGAAACAGCGGGAGCGGGAGCCGGCGATGCGGCGGCCGGCGGTGCCGGGCGGGGCTGCGGCTGCTGGGGTTCGGGCGGTGACGGGTGGCTTTTATCACCCACTTCTTGACCTATGACTTTTTTGAACACGCCCCAGCCAATGTCCCGCCGGTGGCGATGTCAATCGATTTGTCGTCACTGTCGATCTAAAAACCGATCAACGAGATCAATTCGGCGTCGCTGAAATCATCGAGGTGCTCGACGGCGACAAAGAGCATTTCTGTTTCGAGCACTTCCTGGAGGTGCGCGAGGTTTTCCGCCTCCGCCTCCTCATCGGTCAGGACGATCCGGCCGGGTTCCCGCGGGGCTTCAGCCGACGGACTGGCCAGGAAAAATCCGGCGACTAACGCTGCCGCGATGCCCGCCGCGGCCATTGCCGGCAACGGGGTGAACCAGCGGTTCCACCAGCGGGAGACCGGCCCTCTTTCGCCCAACCGGGCCTTCCTGACCACATCGTCCGCAAATCGCGGCCCGGCGGTGCGGGAGGCCGAGTGGCTGAGCAGAGACCATACAGGATCATTTTCGATTCCGTCGTCGGATTCGGAGTGGTGGCGGTCGCTTTGCATCGGCTTGCGAAGGATTTGGGACAATCAAACCCATCAGGCGATGAAAAGTTTCTCAAAAACTCCCGGCAGGAAACCAGACCGTCATAGAGCCGGGCCAGCCAGTTGATGAAACCAATGGGTCCCGACTGCGCTTTTTTACAAAACAAACACCGCCACGGAACGACATGGACGCAAAAAACATCCGGATTGCAATGGAAATCCGGTGAACTGCCAAACTCGCGAATCCATAATTTCCAGCGACAACAGCGATTCCGAACGCAGTATTTCGGAATATTAAGATTCCACTTGATCTTAACTAATTTTTTTGGAAAAATCAACGCCATGAATCACTGTATCCTTCTGACAACGGCGGTGGCTGGTTTAATCGCCGGGGTTCCTGTTCAAGCAGGTTCGCAGCTTGGTGAGTTGCGGGCACTGGTGGCCGAGCAAGAGCGGCAGATCCGCATGCTGGAGGAGGAGAACGCCCGCCTGAGAGCGGATGCCGCGTCACGCGCGGACCGGAGCCAGCCCGCCCGCGTCACCAATCGTGGGACCGCGGCGGAGGAAACGGAGGCAACGCCCGCCAGGAGCGAATCCGAAAAATCGAAAGCCGAACACACCGTGGTGGCTGGCGACAATCTGATCCAGATTGGTCGCCGCTTCGGGGTATCCGCGGATGCGATCGCCAAGGCCAACGGCATCGGTGGAGACATGATCATCCACCCCGGACAAATTCTCAAAATCCCGTCACCCACTCCCGCCCGGCGCTCCGCACCCGGATCACGGGACGAGGCGGCGGCCGATGCGGATGCCGATGCGGAGCCGGCAGCGACGCACACCGTCGCCGCGGGTGAATCGTTCTACAGCATCTCGCGCCAGCTCGGCGTCTCCGTCGAGAGCCTGATGAAAGCCAACCCGGGCATCGAACCAACGTCGCTTCACGCCGGCCGGGACATCCGGCTTCCCGCCGCTGCCGAACCCGCGTCCCGAGCCTCCCTCGCGCCGGCTGCCGCCACCTCCACCACCATCGCCCATCATCCGTCCCAATCCTCTCCCGACACACACAACACGCCATCCGCGCCCGACCCCGACAACCGTCGCCGGATTCGCACGATCATGATCGACTGTGAGACGAGTTACGGGGAGTTCGCCGCGAAACATGGCACCACACCCGAGCGGCTGAATCAGCTCAACGGGTTGGACCTCGACGCGCGCACGATCCTTGCCAAAGGCTCCGAGCTGTACGTTCCCGCCCATCCCTGATCCAGGCGTCCGGCCATCGTCGATGCCGACGGTGCGACCCTCGCGTCCGACATCAACCCGCGGGCCCGGTTCCGGGCCCGCGGGTTTTTCTTTCCCGGCACTGAAAACGCAGGGCAAATCAGAGGATTTGCATAGGCCGGATGCGTTGACTGCGTCTGAATGGTTGAGTCACAACAAATACTTGCCGAGATGAAAGCCCAATCCATGCGTTCAGCGGCCTTCTCACTGATCCTGGTCGCGCAGTCTTTTGCGGCAACCCCTTGGTTGCCGCAAGTCGAACCAATCGCTCCCGGATTGACCGGGGTGCATTACGATGCGGGAGCCGGATACCGAATGGATTTCAATGCCGCTCCCGGCAGCTACACCGTGTGGTTCTCACCGGATTTGTCCATCGGCTCGTGGGTGGACCAGGCCACTGTAACGGTTCCGGCCGGCGGTATCGCGGGCAGCCACACGGATGCCGCCGCCAGCAGCCGGCCGAAGGGTTTCTACCGGCTGGAAGGAGGGATCACCGCCGGGGCATACCGGCTGATGATCCCGTCCCACACGCTGGAATGGGGCTTTGGCGATCCGCCCCTCGCACGCGGAGATTTCAGCCGTGGCATGACCCGCTTCGATGCAACGCTTGAAATTCGCGATCCCCTCCTTGGCGGTGTCATGCAATTGGAAAACGGGAGTGCGATCATCCACGGCATGCGGCCGGGCCTCGGATTTCCCGACGCCTATGGCGATGCACTCCCGGGCAACCGTCTGCCTTTGCTGGCAGACGCGCAAGGCTTCGACCTGCCGCTCCCGGAAGCCCCCTTCGGCACGCCGTTTGGCTCGGGCACCGAGGCCGGACGGATGATCGAAGTGCGCCCGCTGGAGCCGGACGACAATGTGCTGGCGGCCATCTCGCCGCGTTTCCATCAAGCCACCACATACGGTCCCGAGCCTGCGGATTTCGAGGGCATCTCCATCGAGCTGCCACTGCTCGTCCGGAAATCCACCAACGCCGATGCCACCGATCTCGCGGGGCCCTGGGGGTTCGTGGTCTTTGGCGGCGAATCGTATGACCGAATGTTCGGCGAGGAAGACTCCGGCAACGTCATCGAATACCGGGTGAATGTGGTGACCGGGGAAATCACCGCCGGAGCCAGCGATCAAGGCACGCTTGATGTGCTGATGGACCGTTCGTTTTCAGTCCGGCAGCCGTTCGATCCGGCGCGGCCCATCGAAGCATCGGCCGGAGAGGACGCGGAGGGTTTTGCGATACCGTTCCAACTCGATGTGGACGGCGGCATTGTGATCGCCGGAGAACCGCCGGATGGGGCTTCGATCACGGGCCAGGTTTCGCCGGGCGCGGCATTCATGGCCCTCGCCTCATTCGTCCCCGGCCCGGGAATATCCGGCTACGAATCCGGAATCGATCTTGAATCCGAGATCGTGCTCGGTGTGAAGCGCGATACGAATCCTGATCTCGACGGACGCGGCTTCGACATGCTGTGGCTGAGTCTTTTCATCGACGAAGGGGAAATTGAAATCATCCGCACCAGGAAAGGATCGACGCTCACCTTTGATGCCGCGGCAGGCGAGGTGAGCGCGAACCTGGCCATGGACTGGGATTACATCGGATTCGATGGCTGGCATGGTTCCGGGGGGGATGAGGAAATGATGGAATTCGCCCTCCCCTACTCGGTGGGGCAGGACGGCTTGATTTTGTTCGGTTTCGAGGACGAGGAGGAGTCCTTCAACGTCTCGGGTTTTCTGCAACAGGAAGGCGGCCTGATCGTAATGGGCGTCATGTCCGAGGAGCCCGGGGAAAATTCGTATGAAACCGGGCTGTTGATCCTTCGCGAGATTCCATGATGCCGGAAACTTCAGGCCGCCGGATCCGACAAACCACGGCCCCATTCGCCGCGCATCAGCATCACTACCCGCGCAACAACGTCACTCCCCGCGCAACAGCGTCACTCCCCGCGCAATAACGTCACTCCCCGCGCAATAACGCGGTGGCCATGGCCCTGGCCTGGTCGCCGCCGCCGCCGAGCATGCGCACGAGTTCGGCGACGCGCGATTCGCCCGTGACCGCCCGCAACCGCGAGCGGGTGCGCCCGCCCTCCACATCCTTCTCGACCACGAAATGCTGGTTCGCCGTGGCGGCCACCTGCGGGAAATGCGTGATCGCCACCACCTGGTGGCGCGCGCCCAGGGCGGCCATCTTGCGGCCCACCGCGCGGGCCACCTCGCCGCCCACATTGGCGTCGATCTCGTCGAAAACCATCAGCGGCGTCGCGTCCTGCCCGGCGAGGGCGGACTTCACCGCGAGCATCACCCGGCTGACCTCGCCGGACGAGGCAATCTGGCGCAGCGGCAGGACCGGTTCCCCGGGATTCGGGCCGAACTGGAACTCAACCGCCTCCAGCCCCTGCGGGCCGGGCTTGGGCAGGGCGGCGAGATCGACGCGGAAGGTGGATTGCTTGAAACCGAGATCCTTGAGCTGGGAACCAATCTCGCGGGCGAGCCGGGGCCCGGCCTTGCGCCGGAGTTTTCCAAGCGCCGCACCCGCCGTATCCACGGCGGCCCGCGCATCCGCCACGGCCTGCTCGAGCGCGGCGAGTTTTTCGCCACGGTTCTCGATGGCATCGAGCCGCGCGGCGGCCTCCGCGCGGCGGTTCAGCACGTCGGCCAGCGACGGGCCGTATTTGCGCTTCAGGCTTTCCAGCAGGTTCACCCGCTCCTCGAGCGCGGCGGTTTCCCCGGGGTCGATCTCCAGCTCACCGGCGTAGTCGGTGAGATCCCGCTCGAGATCCTGCAGGTCGATGAAGGCGGATTCCAGCGCAGCGAAGCGCTGCGCGGCGGATGGATCGAGTTTTTCGAGTTCGCGGGCGAGGCGCCGCACCTCGCCGAGCCGGTCGATCACGCCGTCCTCCCCGCCGAGCGCCGCGACCATGGCGGAGGCGGATTCCAGCAGGCGGCCGCCATTGCGCGCGCGCTGCCAGCGCTCATCCAGCGCATCCTCCTCGCCGGGGTCCAATTCGGCGGCGTCCACTTCCTCAATGAGATGCCGCAACAGCTCGATTTCGCGTCCGCCGGCGCTTTCCGCATCGCGGATTTCCTCATACTCCGCCTCACACCGCCGCCACTCGCGGTGGCACCCGCGGTACCTCTCCAGCGCCTCGCCCGCCCCACCGAAAGCATCGAGCATCGCGAGCTGGCGCTCGACCGAAAGCAGCGACTGGTGCTCGTGCGGCCCGTGGAGATCGACGAGAAACCCGCCGAGCCGCTTGAGCAGGCCGAGCGTGACCGGCGAATCGTTCACGAACTGGCGGTTTGCCCGCGATCCGATCACCCGGCGGATGATCAACTGGGGTTCGTCGCACGGCTCAAGCCCCCCATCGGCCAGCACCGCGTCGATCTCGCGGGTGTCGCCCAGGTCGAAGACCGCCTCCACCACGCATTCGTCGGTGCCGGAGCGGATCAGCGATTTGTCCGCCCGCTCGCCGAGCACGAGCTTGAGCGCGCCGACGATCACGGATTTCCCCGCGCCCGTCTCGCCCGTCACCCCGATCAGGCCGGAACCGGTTTCCCAGGCGAGTTCATCGACCAGGGCGAGGTTGCGGATCTTCAACAGCGAGAGCATGGCGGCGGGCGGGCTGCGCGGGATGATGAAGTGATGCGGGCGCGAATCAATCGCAATGAATTCCCCGTGCGAAAATCCGCCATGACCTCCGGCAGCTTTTCACGTTTTTTCTTCCAAACCCCGGATCAATCCGGTATCCGCTTGAATTCTTATGAGTTCTTCCCGTGCCCACGCCCCGCATCCGCGCCGGATGCACAAGGGCGCGCGCGCACCCGTCCCCACCCCGGCCACCCCCTCCGTAAAACGCCAAACCGGCGGACCACCCCCCGCCGTCACACATTCGCCCTCCCGGAATCGCATCCATCCCGCCGCTCATCAGCCCGACCTGCTCCTGGGATATGGCTACGATAAAAACCGTCCCGATCCCGCCCTGCGGACCGGGCGCGGCCACACATCCCCCTCCAGATACCACTGCGATTCCGGTTCCGCCCCGCCGGGATCGAACACCCGGTCGTCCTCCACAACCTATGTCCCGGCGGCATTCGCGCTCATCCTGACGCGGATTCCGCCGCTGCCCGGACCCCGCCGCCGCCACAGATCCACGCATACGCCACCACTCCCCTCCTGCGGCAGCGGAACGCTCACGGATACCACTACGCCACCCCGCCATCCACGACCCGCCACATTCGCCCGACCGACCCGGAAACCAGGACAAAGGCGTCCATCCGTTTGCACAACCGTCACACTTATTGGCCATCGAGAGACCCGATGCGAAAAACATCAATATTCACGCATTCGTGGAGGATAATGGAACTCCTGCCCACGCGGTTTAACAGACAGGAATCCGACAACCTCATTTTCAATCCAAACACCACGCTTCCATGCCAATGAAAAACATGAAATTTTTAATATTTCCAGCAATTGCAGTTTTGCTTTTCGGGTCTTGTAATTCCACCAGCTTCGACAACAGTTGTATTGAATTTGGAAAAATTGTGGCTTTGATGAAGCAAAAGCTGGCTTCGGCAGAAGAGAACAATTATTATAAATTCAGCAGAATCGTCCATTCAGAAAATGACGAGATAAAGCAGATGGCATTCGATAATTTTAAAACATTGCACGCCTTGTGCCGTACAATTGATGAGCGTGTGGTCGAAAAGGTTTATGACGAAAAAACGAAGGACTCCAATCAAATATACAATGGCGTCAGGATGATCAACAAACTATTCAGGGATGATTGGAAAAAGGAGGGGAGCAAAATGATACGAATCAAGGATTCTGATGATTACGATGGGAGTCTTGTTCATTTCAGCAATATCAAAACCACCTTCCTGGTGGTATGTGTTGATGGCCAGATCAAATTTGATTTGGATTCGCAATTTGAAGATGCTGAATCAGCACTACGATGGTATAGACTATTGGCAACAAAAGAATCGCGGCGCAATGAGGAATTATTGAAAGCGATTACCGATCAAAATGTGCAAAACTGGAATGAATTCACCGAAGTCATGCGCATGAAAGACTGGTCTGTTCGTCTTGATGTATCCGAAATCATGAAGTAGATGCCGCGCGGGCGTGGAAAAAACCCGACATGTGATCCAAAATACAGTGAACCGCAACGGGACATCCCCTCCAGGCGCTTTCTGACCCGAAACCCCACCATCCACGGCCCGCTGAAAGCGCCTGCTCGACCCGAAGGACGGCACAAGGGCGTCCACCCCTTTCCACATACGCCTGGCCATGGCCATCAAGGAATCCAGATGAATGGAAAACACCACTATCTTTATTAGTGATTATTGCAACTTGCACAATTTTGCTTGTCATTCCGCATGGGATCGATGAATACTCATCTTACCGAATCAAATCCGAAGGTCGAGTCATTATCGAAATTTCCAATAGTTACAGGTTGGAAAACGGCGTGTATCCGGATGATCATAAAATGGTTCGGTTAATGAGAAAACACGGGAAAGAACACAACTTGAATTTCAGGTAGGAATACCATCATGATCCGGATTTTGATAATTATTATTGATATGCACTAATGGCCCATTTGCAAGCGAATCATGCAAAGGTGCCCTGACAGTTTTCACAAAAAATC
>SLAV01000169.1 GCA_007126655.1 Haloferula sp.
CGTAGGCTTGCTCGTGAGAGCAAGGGGGGGTGGACGTCGCAAGGCCAATCGCCGCGGCCTCACCGCCGCGCCTACACCTATCTCGCCCTCGCCGCTCTCACACTGGCGGTCCCCGCCCACGCCGGCCTCGTCATCAGCGAGTTCATGGCCAGCAACAACTCGACGCTTGCCAGCGCATCCGGCGATTATCCCGACTGGATCGAAATCCACAACCCGACGGACACGGAAGTCGATCTCACCGGCTGGCATCTCACGGACAACTCCAACAACCTGCGCAAATGGACGTTTCCCGAAACCACCGCGATTCCTTCGCTGCCCCCCGGCGGCTATCTCGTCGTCTTCGCATCCGGCGAGGAGGATTCCGTGATCTCAGGCGAGTTCCACACCAGCTTCAGGTTGTCGGCGTCCGGAGAATACCTCGCGTTGGTCGAGCCGGACGGGGAAACCATCGTCTTTGATTACGCCCCGGAATTCCCCCCGCAGTCCACCGATGTCTCCTACGGCGTCGATCTCACCACCGGGCGTCGTGGCTACCTTGAGTCGCCGACCCCCGGTTCCGCCAACACCCCGGTGGTCGCCGATCCCGTCACCTTCTCGCTCACAACCCGCGCCTTCACCGGCGCCTTCACCCTCACTCTCACCACCACCCCGCAGGATGCGGAAATCCGCTACACCCTCGACGGCACCATCCCCACCGCATCGTCGCCGCTTTACGCCGGTGGCATCCCCATCGACGCCACCACCAAGGTCCGCGCCCGAGCCATCGAACCCGGCCTCGCACCCGGGCCGGTCGCCAGCGAGACATTCCATCACCTCCTGCCTGGCCCGGCCACCTTCACATCCGACCTGCCGCTGGTGGTGATCGAAACCTTCGGCGGAGGCGAGATCCCCCACCGCACCAGCCCCGTGCGCCAGCCCTGCGCGATGATGATCATCGAGCCGGTCAACGGCGTCTCCACACTCACCGGCGAGCCGTCGATCACCTCGCGCGCCGGCGTCCGCAGGCGCGGCCAATCGACCATGCGCCCGACAGGCAGCAAACCAAACCTTTCCGTCGAAACCTGGGGCGAGATCGACGGGGACACCCTGCGCATCGAGCCGTTCGGAATGCCCGCCGAGTCCGACTGGATCCTCTACGCGCCATGGACCATCGACACCGCGATGATCCGCAACCCGTTCATCTACGAGATCAGCAACGAGGCGGGCCAATACGCCGTGCGCACCCGCTACGTCGAGGTGTTCCTCAACACCGGCGGCGGCAGCATTTCCAACAGCACCTACGTCGGTCTCTATGTCTTCATGGAGCGGATCAAGCGCAGGGCCGGCCGCGTCGAGATCGCGCGGCTCGATCCCGACGTCACCACCGAACCGGACATCACCGGCGGCTACATCTGGAAAAAAGACAAGATGGATCCCGACGACGAGATCTTCACCGCCGCCGGCAAGGAACTGGTCGCCTCCTACCCGAGAAACATGCCGCAGGCCCAGATGGACTGGCTGATCGACCACATCAACACCCTCGATGCCGCGATCCCGCATGGAAACTACACCGACCTCATCGACGTGGTCTCCTTCGCCGATCATCACATTCTCAATGTCTTCGCCAACAATGCCGACGGCCTCAACTTCAGCACGTTCTATCACAAGGACCGCAACGGTCCGGTGCGCATGGGGCCGATCTGGGACTTCGACCGGGCGATGGCCAGCGACATCGACGTGCGCCCCTCCAACCCCGAGGTCTGGAGCCTCGCCACAGACCAGAACTTTTTCTTCCACAGCAACGGGCCGCTGTGGTTCCGCTCGCTGGCATTCCACGCGCCGGACTTCTGGATCGTGTGGGTGGACCGCTGGCAGGCGATGCGGCAGGGCCCGCTCAGTGATGCGGCGCTGGCGGATCGCATCGAAAGCCACCGCGCCGAAATCACCGCCGCCGCCCAACGCAACTACGCCCGCTGGCTCGGCGTCCTCAACGCCGATGAATGGTCCGGCAAGGTGGACGTGATGAAAAACCACGTGCTCACCCGCGCGACATGGATCGACAACCAACTGGTCCCCCCGCCCGTTCTCAGCCACCCGGGCGGATTGGTCCCGGCAGGCACGCAGATCACTGTAAACAGTTCGGAAACCAGCTACCTCACCCTCGACGGCACCGACCCGAGGGCCGGCGGCGGAAATCCGGCGGGCACTCCATACACCGCGCCCGTCACCATCACCGGCAACACACTCGTCAAGGCGCGGGCATGGAACGGGCAGGCATTTGTAAACGCGCCATCCACTTGGCCGTGGAGCGCCCTCAGCGAGGCGATGTTTGTCGTCGAACCCGCGCCGCTCGCCATCACCGAAATCATGTATCAGCCGCGCCCGCCACAGGGTGCTGCCGAAGCGGGTTTTTCCACCTCCGACTTCGAGTTCATTGAAATCCAAAACACCGGAGATTCCGCATCCAGCCTCACCGGCGTGAGGTTCCTCAACGGCATCCGATTCGACTTCACCGCCAGTCCCGCCAACACCCTCGAACCCGGCGAACGCGCATTGGTCGTCGCCAACCTCGACGCCTTCAAAGCACGCTACCCGCACTGGGCCACCCCCAACATCCTCGGCGAGTTCGACGGCAAACTCGACAACGACGGCGAGCGCCTGCATCTCGGATACGACACCGCCGAAACCATCACCATCGCGGATTTAAACTATCAGAACCAATGGTATCCGCTCACCCGGGGCGAGGGACATTCGCTCGTCTTGCGCGACCCACAAGGCGATCCCGCCACCTGGTGGACGAGAGCCGCATGGCGGCATTCCGCCGCCGTCGATGGATCGCCCGGGGTGGACGACATCCCGCCGCCGCGGGGCGAATTGCTCCACTACTGGAACTTCAACCACGCCGCCACCCTGCTCGCGCCCACCACCACGACCGGTGGCGGCGAACTATCGGTTTCACTCAGCGACGGTGCCCAGGCCGTTTCGGCCAGCGGCCACAGTTTCTTCGCCGAGAATGCCCGCCACGGAGATCCGAATGGCAACCACCTGCGCGTGAACAACCCGCTCGGAGCCACCCTCACCGCCGCGCTGCCGACCGATGGTTTCACCGACATCGTGGTCAACTACGAAACCCGCCGCTCCGGCCAGGGCGCGGGTCTTCAGCACATCGAGGTCACCACCGACGGCGAACATTACACACCATTCGCCACGATCCGGGTCGTCAACGACACTCCCGTGCTGCGCACCCTCGACTTCCGCGAGCACCCCGGAGCCGCAAACAATCCGTCGTTCGGCATCCGCATCACCTTCGAGCGGGGAGCCGGCGGGTTCGCAGGCAACAACCGCTTCGACAACCTCACCGTCGGCGGAACGCCGGTCAGCTTCGATTGGTGGCGGGCAACCCACTTCGACGATCCCACCGACGAAAGCATCGCCGGCCCGCTCGCCAACCCGGGCGGCGACGGCGTGAGCAACCTGATCCGCTATTCGCTCGACCTCGGGCCATACGATCCGGTCGCCGGGCGACTTCCCTTCATCGAGACCACCGCCGGCCCGGACCTGCGTTTCCGTTTCCGCTACGCCCCGTATCCCGACCTGCGCTGGCGTGTCGTCGCATCGCCCGATCTGGTCGATTGGTCGCATGTCCTCCACGACACCACCACCGACGGCCCGCCACCCGCCGCCCCCGGCTGGCACTCCGCCAGCGTGCCGGTCTCCGTTGACACTTCCGAATCACGCATGTTCCTGCGCCTGGAACTCACTCCAATCACCGAACCCTGATACCCACACACCATGAAACCCACCACACCCGCCCACAATCGCAGGCTTGCTCATGAGAGCAAGGGGGAGAGGACGTCGCCAGGCCAATCGCCGCGGTCTCACGACCGCGCCTACATCTTGGTCCTCGCCATCCTCCTCACATTCCTCATCCCCTCGGCAGCCGCCACCAAGCCCCACATCGTCATCATCTTCCTCGACGACATGGGCTACGGCGATCCCGGTTGCTACAACCCCGATTCAAAAATCCCCACGCCCAACATCGACCGACTCGCCGCCGAGGGCATGCGTTTCACCGACGCGCACGCGCCCGGCGCGCTCTGCCACCCCTCGCGCTACGGACTCATGACCGGCCGCTTCCCGTTCCGCACCGACACTCTCAGGTGGCCGGACCAACCCGTGATCGACGAAGGCCGCACCACCATCGCCTCGCTGTTGCGCGACGCCGGCTACACCACCGCCATGGTCGGTAAGTGGCATCTTGGCTTCGCCGAAAACGGCTACGAAAACCCGCTGCCCGGCGGCCCGGTGGACCGCGGCTTCCAGAGCTTCTTCGGCATCCGCGCCTCCACCGACATCCCGCCGTATTTCTACATCCGCGGCGACCGCGCCGTCACTCCCCCAACCGACCACATCGCCGCCGGCAGAAGCGAAGGATGGACGATGTATCACCAGGGCGAATTCTGGCGCGAAGGCGGCATCGCGCCCGACCTCAAGCTCATCGAGGTGAAACCACGCTTCACCGACGAAGCGATTCAAATCGTGGAAAACCACGACGCCTCGAAACCCCTCATGCTCTACCTCGCCTACGCCTCACCGCACACTCCATGGCTGCCCACGCCCGAGTTCGCCGGCAAAAGCGAGGTCTGCATGTATGGCGACTTCACCATGATGACCGACCACGAGATCGGTCGCGTCGTTGACGCCCTGCGCGAGGCCAACATGCTCGACGACACCCTGCTCATCGTCACCTCCGACAACGGCCCCGTCTGGTATCCCGAGGACGTCGAGCGTTTCGGTCACGACTCCGCCGGCGGCCTCCGCGGCATGAAGGGCGACGCCTGGGAAGCCGGCCACCGCATGCCCTTCATCGTCCGATGGCCCGGAAATGTCGCCGCCGGTTCCGTGAGCGACCAACTCATCTGCTTCACCGACCTCCTCGCCACCTTCGCGGAAATCACCGGAGCCGAACTCCCCGCTGGCGCCGGCCCGGACAGCGTCAGCTTTCTCCCCGCCCTCAAGGGCGAAACCTACGACCGCCCACCCGTCGTCATGGAATCCGGCAGCGGCTTCATGCTCATCCGCTCGGGCAAATGGAAACTCATCGAAGGCCTCGGTTCCGGCGGCTTCACCCGGCCTTCGCGCATCCGTCCCGGCCCCGGCGACCCCACCGCCCAGCTCTACGACATGGAGAAAGACCCCGGCGAAACCACCAACCTCTACGAAGACCACCCCGAAATCGTTGAACGCCTGCGCGCGGACCTCCGCCGCATCACCACCGAACCCGATGACGCGGTCCGGTGATTCGCCGACAAGATGCACGACTTCATAGTCAACAACGGCCTGCTCAATATCATCTGCGGAAAAGGGACAACCAAGCCGCTGGCTTGACGGGTCACGACCCACGATGTGGACTGTTGCGATGAAACGACTCCTCCGGCTGTTCCTGGCCGCCATTTACCCGTTCACCGCCCTGGTCGCGGGTGCGGAGCATCCGCCCAACGTGATCCTCATCATGACCGACGATCAAGGCTACGGCGACATCGCCGCCCACGGCCACCCGCATCTGAAAACCCCCAACATGGACCGGCTTTGGCGCGAAAGCGTGCGGCTCGAACATTTCCATGTGGACGCCACCTGTTCGCCAACCCGCTCCGCGCTCATGACCGGCAGATTCCCCGGCCGCGTCGGCGTCTGGCACACCACCAGCGGGCGCAACCTCCTCCGCACCGACGAGACGACCATGGGCGACGTCTTCCAATCCGCCGGCTACCGCACCGGTGTGTTCGGGAAGTGGCACCTTGGCGACAACTATCCGTATGCCGCGCGCTTCCGCGGCTTCGACGACGCGGTGGTCCACGCCGGCGGCGGCGTGGGACAGACACCGGATTACTGGGGCAATGATTATTTCGAGGATCATTACGACGACAACGGAACCTGGCGGCCGTTCCAGGGGTATTGCACGGATGTCTGGTTCGGTGAGGCCCTGCGCTTCATTCGCGAAAGCGGCGACGAGCCGTTCTTTCTATACCTGCCCACCAATGCCGCCCACCAGACCCGCCCGCATGTGCCGGACCGATACCGGGCGCTATATGACGACGTCGATACCAACGACCGCCTGCGGATCTTCTGGGGCATGATCACCAACATCGATGACAACCTCGGAGTCCTGCTCGACCGCCTAGAGGACTGGGATCTCCTGGACAACACCATCCTCGTCTTCATGGGTGATAATGGCAGCACCATGGGTCCGCGGATGTATCCGGAAAACGAGCGCGCCGACTGGTCGGCGACCTACAACGCCGGCCTGCGCGGCTGGAAGGGCAGTCACTACGACGGCGGCCACCGGTCGTTCTGCTTCATCCACCACCCGGCGGGAGGGCTTGGCGGTGGACGCGAAATCCACCGCCTCACCGCCCACCTCGACCTCTTGCCCACCCTGGCCGAACTCTGCGGCATCGCCCTGCCCGACCACGTCGTGCCCGATGGCAAGTCAATCGTCCCGCTTCTCCAAAACCCCGACGACGAATCCTGGCCCGACCGCAAGCTCCTCATCGAACACCAACGCGTCCACATCCCGGAAAAATGGCGCGACACCGTCATCATGACCGACCGATGGCGACTGGTGAACAACGAGGAACTCCACGACATCCAGGCCGACCCCGGCCAGCGCGACAACGTTATCGCCGCCCACCCCGAAGTCGTCGCCCAACTGGCCGGATTCTACGACGCATACTGGGAGCAGGTCAGCAAGCGCCACCACGAAATCAGCCCGTTTTATGTGGGAGCAGAAGCACAGAACCCGGTCCAGCTCAACGCCCACGACTGGATGCCGCCGCGGGAGGGCAGAGCGCCGTGGAACCAGCCCGGCGTCCACAACCGGGTGGTCGGAAACGGCACATGGAACGTGCATGTGGCACGCACCGGCCGCTACCGGCTGACCCTGCGCGAGCGCCCGGCGGTGGCGGATTTCCCCCTCAAGGCGGAAACCGCCGCGCTGGAAATCGGCGGCGGTGAAAAGATCACGCAAGCCGTGGAGGAAGGGACTTCGGGCGTGGAATTCGAGATGGATCTGGAAAAAGGCGACACCACGCTCCGCACTTGGCTGGATGAGGCCGACGGCACGTCCCGCGGGGCGTTTTTCGTGGACGTGGAGTTTCTCGAAGGGACTTGAATTCCGTCAGGCTCCGCCTCATGACGAGCCGGCCCCGACCAGCGGCGCGGGCACCACCACCACCTGCATGCCCGCGCGGGTCGCGGCGAGGATCCCCGGCTGGGCGTCCTCCAGCGCCAGGCATTTCCCCGGCGGGACGTCCAGCCGCTTCGCGCATTCCAGAAACACATCGGGCGCGGGTTTGCCTTCCGCGACGTCCTCGGAGGTGACCACCTCGTCGAACCAATCCGAGACTCCCAGGCGGCACAGCGTCTTCTCAACCACCCGGCGCGATCCGCCGGTCGCCACGCCCAGCGGCATCCGCCCGCGGAGCGAGCGCGCGAATTCGGCAACCTCGTCGATCAAGGTGACCTCGTCGAGCCGCTTCAGGAATGCCTCTCGCTTGGCGATGGCCACCGATTCCGGGTCGAGCTTGAGGTCGTATTCCGAATTCAGTTCCACCACGATGTCCTGCGTCGGGCGGCCGCCCATCGCATGGAACACATCCTCCTTGAACACGCCCGCCGCCCCGTGCAGCGCCAGCGCCTGGCACCACGCGTCGAAATGAACCGACATCGAATCCACAAGTGTGCCGTCGCAGTCGAAAATCACGGCATCATAGCCGTCGCGCGGGAAACTGAAATCGCCGATCTTAGCCATGCAGGGCCGGGCGTAGGGGGTCGCCACGCGGATGGCAAGTCCCCAGCGGAAAATTTTCGATATACCGTCGCGTTCCGCGCTTCAAGGTGTGTCAATATGCGCCATCACGCTGTGACATATTTTCCTGAACGCGTCATTCCGCCGCACCCTTTTCAATGGGATTGAAATTTACTAAATGCTCAATATCAGTGATTTATGAATCAGAAAAACCATGGCACGCGTCCTGCAAATATGATTGCGTGAGGCAAACGGTGGAAACGACGGACTCCATCGTGCCGCCCGAAGCATCAATTGTCCGTCGCAACCCAGCAACGTAACCATGAACACACTGACACAATGGAATCCCTTCCGCGAAATGGAAGCACTGCAAAGCCGGGTTCTGCGAGCCCTGCATCCGTCCTCGAACGCCAGCGGCGGCGAAACCCGCGGCCTGACCGACTGGACTCCGGTCGTTGACATCAGCGAGGACGACAACGAATACCTGGTCCACGCCGAAATTCCCGAAATTCCGCGCGACCAGGTCAACATCAACGTCGAGAACGGCCAGCTCACCTTCACCGGCAGCCGTTCGTTCGAGGAGGAAAGCAAGGACCGCAAGTATCACCGCGTCGAGCGCGCGTACGGCTCGTTCAGCCGCACGTTCTCGCTGCCCGACGACGTCGATGTCGAGCGCATCCACGCCGAATACAAGGACGGCATGCTGAAGATCCACATGCCGAAAAGCGAGAACGCCCGCCCGCGCCGCATCGAAGTGAAGGTCGATTGACCCCGGCGTTCCGAAACCACAAGGCCCTCCCGGCATCCGCGCCGGGCGGGCTTTTTTTAGTTTTCAGCGCGAGAAAAACACGGTGAACTCGCGCCGGTTGTAGGTGAGGTGGGTGGTTTGCAGATGGCGCAATCCGGCCCGTGCCGCGGTGGCGAGCACAAGCCGGTGCGAGTCCGTGATTTTCGCGAAATCATCCGCGCCGGCCGTCTTGAGCGTGAAAATGACGGGCGCGCCCGGGCGGAGGCAGTCGGACAGCCGGACGACCTCGGCGAAGGAGGCTGCCGCAGGGCCGTTCATGTCGCAGAGCAGCGCGTCATGCCGGCGCGTGGCTCCCGGCTTCCAGCGGGCGACATCCGCGCGGATGAATTCCACCCGGTCGTTGTCGTCGAGCGACGGGTGCAGGGGCGCGCGGTCGATGGCGGTCACCCGGTGGCCGTGGCGCGTCAGTTCCGCCGTCATCCCGCCGGGGCTGGCGCCAAGTTCCAGCCAGTGTGAGCCGGGCGGCGGCGGTTCCATGAGGAGCCGCATGTGGTGCAGCGCCTCGGCGATCTTGGCCCCGGCGCGGCTGGGAACGCCGCCACCCGCCTGGCGGATGAAGCGGGTGCCTCCCGGATGGAAGCCGTTGGCTTGGCACGGCGTCCGCAGACCGCAGAACAACCCCGTGCGCCCGACCATTATGAACACCACCGGATCATCGGGCGCGAGTGAGTCGGGTCGCGCATCCGCCTCCGGCATCACCTGGATCGCGCGCCCGCGCAGGTTCGAGGCGAGCTTGCGGAAATACCCGCCCCGGGCCATCGGCTGGAAGGCCCCGGCGAGCAGCGCCTTCGGCCGGTGGGCACCGAATTTCCGCACCACCGCATTGGCCGCCTTCTCGACGAAACGCGCGGTTTTCGCCGGATCGCAAGGCCAGGCGTGATGCACCGGAAGCCACCACCGCAGAAACATCCGCGCGTCCGGCGTCACCGGGATCTCCGGGCCCGGACCATCGATCCGGCGGTAATCCCCTTCCCCACCCTTCACATCCATGCCGGGCGCGATGTCCGCCGCCAGATCAGAGAAAACCGCGGGCAGCCGGGCGAGCCACCAGCGGGGCGTGGGCGGAGGAAAATCAGACATCGGAATTTTTTTACGGACAATCGATCCCATGTTGGCACATGCGCTGCTACATCATTTAATGTCGCGACACTCTGGGCGGCCTGGCGATTGAGCTTTTTGGGATTATGGGTTTTCCCGCGAGCCTTTTGCCAGGCCGCTCTTGATTTCATCCAAAGCGGCGCGCAGCCGCTGCACGGCGGCTGGTTCGTGGGCGGCGGATAGGCTCACGCGCAACCGGGCCGTGCCGCGCGGCACCGTGGGGTGGCGGATGGCCGGGACCATCAATCCGGCCTCCTCCAATGAGGCCGAGGCTGCCAACACCGCACGATTGGAACCGAGTACAAGCGGCACGATGGCTCCCGGATGGTCCGGCACGCCCAGCGCCCGCAGGTGCGAGCGCAGCCGGTCCCGCATCGCGTCGCCCTCCGCGGATCGCGAAATCGCGAGCGCCTCAAGCGCGGCATGCGCCATTGCCGCGGGCGGAGCCGTGCTATAGACGAACGCGCGCGCGCGGTTCACCATCAGATCGATCCACGCGCGGGATGCCACCAGGAATCCGCCGGCGACACCGAGCGCCTTACCGAGCGTGCCCATTTGAAAATCCACCCGCCCGGCCGCCCCCGGCATCCGCGCGAGTCCGCCGCCTTGGGGGCCGAGCACGCCGGTCGCGTGCGCCTCGTCGAGCCACAGCATCGCGCCGTGGCGTTCGCACAGCCCGGCGATTTCCTCCAGCGGGCACACGTCGCCATCCATGCTGAAGAGCGACTCGGTGACCACCAGCACCCGGCCGTCCGGCGCGCGTTTCCGCGATTTCACCAGCAGGCCCTCCAAACTGTCCATCCGGTTGTGCGGGATAACCCTGACCGTCGCGCCGGATGCTCGCGCGGCATCCACCAGACAGGCGTGGCTCAGCTTGTCGAGTATCACCGTGTCGCCACGGCCCACGATCACCGGGATGCAGCCCGCCGCCACCGCGTATCCCGAGGAAAAAACCAGCGCGGCCTCCCCGCCCTTCGCATCCGCCAGCGCCTCCTCCAGCGCGTGATGCGGCGGCTGGCCGCCGCACACCAGCCGCGACGCCCCCGCGCCCGCGCCGAACCTCCGCGCGCCGTCGATCATCGCATCCACCACGCGCGGATGGCGGGACAGGCCGAGATAATCGTTGGAGGCGAAGTTCACCAGCTCCCGCCCGCCGCGCCTCACCACCGGTCCGCCGCCGTCGTCCAGCGGAGCCAGTCGGCGCAGCAGGCCATCCTTATCCAGGCCGGCGAGCAACGCCTCGGGAGACCCGCGTTCCGCCGTGGCGCTCATCCTGTTTCGTCAGCGGGCCTCTCCAGCGCCCAGCGCAGCAGTTTCTCCGAATCATTCCAGATGTTCGCCGAATCGGACTTCAACACCACCACGATCACCGAGCGCCCGTCCAGCTCGCCGGTCGAGATCAGGCACCGCCCGGAGGCGATCGTGGTGCCGGTTTTCATGCCGTTGCAATAATCCAGCGAACGCAGCACCCGGTTCGTGTTGCGCAGCGACCGCGTGCGGCCGTCGTTGAAGCGGAAGGTGAACCGGTGCGTGCCCATGAACTCCCGGATCAGGCTGTAGCGGTAGGCCGCGCGCGCGGCGATGGCCATGTCGCGCGCGGTGGAATACTGGCCCGCCTCGGTGAGTCCGTGCGGATTCTTGAAGTGCGAGTTGCGCATCCCCAGCGATGCCGCCTTGCGGTTCATCATCGAGGCGAAGGCGGCCTGGTTTCCCGCCACGTCCCGCGCCAGCGCGCGGGCCACATCGTTCGCGCTGTTGACCATGAGCACCCGCGTCAACTCGCGGCGGGTGTAAACCTCGCCCGGACTCAGCCAGAGCTTCGTCGGCACCACGTTGCCGTCGCTGGCGGTGATGGTGACGCGACGGTCGATGTCGCCCGCGTCGATCACACACATGGCGGTGAGGATTTTCTGGGTGCTGGCCACCGCGCGGCGTTGGTCGGCGTTTTTCGCATACAACACGCGCCCGGATTCAATATCCACCACAATGGCGCTCTCGCCGGCGATTCGAGGCGGGGGATCGCGTGGCACCACGTCCGCGCGGACCGGCGCGGTGGCCGGCGTCTGCGCGGCTTCCAGGCGCGGGGTTCCCTGATGCGACGTCTGCACCCGCGTTGGCGGAGCCACGGTGCAGGAGGCAAGCAGTGCCATCCATGCCAGGCAGGTCAGGGCAAGAAATCGGTCAAGCCGTAACATGGGTCGCATCATCGCCCGTCCGCTCCCGGCATCAAGCAGGAATCGCGGATCACATCAGGTTTCAGGTCAGAAGTCGATGTTCGGTAGCAATGATCCGTTCAACAGCGTCGCATCCTCCGGCAGGTCGGGTTCCGGCAAATCCAGCGGAGCGGTCGGCCTGGACCATCCCCGCCCCGACCGCTGGAACGCCAGTGCCCGCTCCTCGCCGCTCGGCAAGGCCTCCAGATCCTCCTCCCGCACTTCCACCACCGCCACCTTCGCCGGGCGCAGGTCGCCGGGGAGCAGCCTCCCCGCCTGCGCGGCAAGAGAAGCGGTATCCGCCCCGTCACCCGCGCAACACGCCATGAACGGGATAACACCCGCCGGCACGCACAGATTGAACAACCGGGTTTTCATGAGCTTGGGTATCCTGACGATGAACCACACCGGAAGTCCACTGAAAAACACCTTTCTTGTTCCCGAAGGCCTGTTACGGAGTCAACGCATGCCCATGCGCTGTTGCTTCACCGTCCCATGATTCGAACTGCGCATATCTTGCTATTCGTGCCGCTGATATCCCGGTTTCATTGAGCACAGCCTCGCCGGATTCATGATCATGGAAATTGGAAAGGCAACACCATGAATACCAAACCCGGCTCATTCCACCGGGCAGCAACACGGATCGCCGCCGCGCTAGCCCTGCTGACAGTTACCGCCACATCATCCCCGCTTGTCGCCGATGATTTCGAAGACGGTCTCGACCTCTGGCAACCCATCGGAACATGGGGTCTCACGAGCTCCCGATCCAACTCGCCGGTCCACTCCGTCACCGATTCGCCCGGCGCGTTTTATCCGAACAACAGCGACACATCGCTCACCCTCGCCACCGCGCTCGACCTCAGCGACGTCGAGCGCCCCGCTCTCGCGTTTCATCACGCGTATCTGATCGAGAAATCATACGATTTCGGGCGCGTTGAAGTCTCCACCGACGGCGGAGCGACCTGGATGCCGGAACCGCTCGCAAGCTACACCGGGACGCAACCACACATGGTGCGCGAGCAGCTCGACCTCTCGTCATTCGCGAGTGAAAGCGGCTTCAAAATTCGTTTCCGCCTCATCACCGATGCCTCCGTGGTGATGGATGGATGGTACCTCGACGACGTGGTGATCGGCAATGCACCCGAAGCCGTCACGCTCGACAACCCATCCGGCGACGACGTCGGCCGGAACCATGTGACGCTGGATTGGTCCGAATCCGACAGTGGAGAATTCGCCTCCTACATCATCCTGCGCGGCACCCGCGCGGGCTTCGACTGGCGCACCGCAAAAACCGTGGCCACAATCAGCGAGCCCGCCGAAACCCGGTTCACCGACGTCACCGTCGCGCCGAAATCCAGTTATCACTACCGGGTGATGCTGCTCGACAGCCACGGCCTGCATGCCCTCGGCAATGAAATCGCGGTGACGACTCCTCCCGGCATGGACTATCCGTTTCTCGATGATGGCGAGGCCGGTCCGAATTTCTGGGTGGCCACGCCGCCGTGGGCGTTGACGACCGAGGACTACCGTTCTCCCGGGCATTCGTGGGCCGATTCGCCGGGGGAAAATTACGAGGACAACATCAGCTCGCAACCGCTGACGCTGGCCGCGCCTTTCAGCCTCGCCGATGCGGAGAATCCGGTGCTTACCTTCTGGCATCGCTACCACCTCGCCGCCGGCGATGTCGCCGCGGTGGAAATCTCGACCAACCTCGGATCGAGCTGGACGGTGCTGGAAAGCTTCTCCACCGGCGTCGCCGACTGGCGGCAGGTGCGGCTGCCGCTCGACAGCCATATCGGCGAGCCATCCGTGTTGATCCGCTTCCGCCTTTCCACCGATGCCAACCACAATGCCGAAGGCTGGTATCTCGACGACATCTCCGTGGCCGAATCCCCCGCCGCAATTCCCGCACCGGCCATCGACCAGATCGCCTCGCACTCGATGCGCCTGAGTTGGGCGGTCAGCGATGACCCGCTGTTCTCGCATTACGCCATCCACCGCTCGACCTCGTCCGACGTGGGCCACAACTCGCCGCTGGCCGGCACCGTGGCGGACCGGGAGACCGCTCAATTCGCCGACACCGGCCTCGCGCTCGACACCGTCTATCACTACCGCGTGTTCGCCGTTTCCCACTACGGCACATACTCGGAAGCCGGCGAAATCGCCAGCCACGCGCGCACCCTCAACAATCCGCTGCCATTCGCCGACGACTTCACCGGAACCCTCGACAGTTGGAACCTGGAAGGCACCTGGGGCACCACCACCACGCACAGCCACACCGGCGGCGTCTCGCTCACCGACTCGCCCGACACGGTTTACCCCGCAAACAGCAACACCAGCGCCACCACCGCCGTGGACCTCACCGGCAGCACCTGGCCGGTCCTCCGCTTCCACGACCGCTTCGACTTCGGCACCGACGACCGCGGCTACGTCGAGGTCTCCACCAACGGCACCAGTTGGACCGAGGTCCATTCCGTCAGCGAACAACAACCGGACTGGCGGGAAACCGCCATCGATCTCTCCCCATGGCGCGACCAGGCCAACCTCCGCATCCGCTTCCGCCTGCGGGCCGGATCGGGACAAAACGTCGGCGACGGCTGGTTCATCGACACCGTCAGCATCGCCGAGCACACCCGCCCGTCACAACCTCCGCCATTCACCGACGACTTCACCGGCACCCTTGCCGACACCTGGATCCCCAGCGGCTGGACCTCCATGCCTGACGCCGACGCATTCGCCGGTTCCCACACCCTTGCGTCCTCGCCCAACAGCCTGCTCTGGTCGGACAACTCGATCCATCTCGGCCACGAAATCGACCTGACCCACGCCACCGACCCGCAACTTGTCCTCTTCCACCGGGGCCACTGGCCGCGGAGCCACCGCCTGCAACTGCTCATCTCTGAAAACGGCGGTCTCACCTGGACCAGCACCGCGATTGTCGGCACCACCAGCACCGCCACCACCGTCGGGGAATGGACGCGCTTCCAGCGCAGCCTCGCGCCGCACACCGGCAAGTCCGTCCGCGTCCGCCTGCGAAACATCGTCACCGGAAACTACGGCTCCTCCAACACCGGACGCATCGACGCCTTCGCCATCATGGAGCGCCCCGAGGGCGTCACCCAGGATCCGCCCGCCCCGTCGGTCCGTTCCGTCGCGCTCTCCTGGTCACCCACCACCCTCGGCGAATCCTTCGCCCGCTACGAAATCTACCGCCACACCGCCGCCAACGTCCACACCGGCCACACCCTCGTCTTCCAGAGCGACGATCCCGGGGAAACCGCCTTCACCGATACCGGCCTGCTCGTCGGACAGGCATATTTCTACTCCGTCTTCGTCGTGAACCGGGATGAGGTGCTCTCCAACGGCTCGGAGCGCACCACCACCACCGTCCCCGTCGAATTCCCCTACTCGGATGACATGGATGATCTCGCCCGATGGATGCCGGAGGGCGACTGGGGTATCGCCGCCGGCGCGGGTCAAAACGGCGGCAACGCCCTCGCATCCAATCCGCACGGCGATTACAACCCGTCGGATCATTATTCAGTCATGACCGCCCTGGACCTCACCGGCAGCGCCTGGCCGGTCCTCCGCTTCCACGACCGCTTCGACTTCGGCACCGACGACCGCGGCTACGTCGAGGTCTCCACCAACGGCACCAGTTGGACCGAGGTCCATTCCGTCAGCGAAAAACAACCGGACTGGCGGGAAACCGCCATCGATCTCTCCCCATGGCGCGACCAGGCCAACCTC
>SLAV01000098.1 GCA_007126655.1 Haloferula sp.
ACTTCTTCGACGGCTTCCGCACCTCCCACGAAGTCTCGAAAATCGAACTCCTCCAGCCCGCAGACCTCGCAAAACTCATCGACCCCGCCTGCATCGACGCCCACCGCAAACGCGGCCTCACACCCGACGCCCCGGTCGTCCGCGGCACCGCGCAAAACCCCGACGCCTTCTTCCAAGCCCGCGAAGCCGGCAACACCCACCACCACGCCGTCGCCGACATCGTCAAACAGGCCATGGCCGACTTCGCCGCGCAAACCGGGCGGAAATACCGGCTCTTCGATTACGAAGGCCACCCCGAGGCCGACCGCGTCATCGTCATCCTCGGCTCCGGTGGCGAGACCTGCGGCGAAACCGTC
Source organism: Haloferula sp. (assembly GCA_007126655.1). GTDB lineage: Bacteria > Verrucomicrobiota > Verrucomicrobiia > Verrucomicrobiales > Akkermansiaceae > Luteolibacter. The sequence continues at coordinate 357 of SLAV01000098.1, forward strand.
GAAAAACTCAACGCCGCCGGCGCCCGCACCGGCCTCATCAAAGTCCGCCTGTTCCGCCCCTTCTCCGTCGCCGACTTCGTCGCTGCCCTGCCCAAATCCGTGCGCTCCATCGCCGTGCTCGACCGCACCAAAGAACCCGGCGCACCCGGCGAACCACTCTACCTCGACGTCGCCGCCGCCCTCCGCCAAGCCGGTGAAAACGGCCTGATGGAAGACCCGCAGTCCGTCACCCTCATCGGCGGCCGCTACGGCCTCGGCTCCAAGGAATTCACCCCCGCCATGGCCAAAGCCGTCTTCGACGAACTTGAAAAACCCGCGCCCAAGCGCGAGTTCACCGTCGGCATCAACGACGACATCACCCACCTATCCCTCGAAATCGACCCCGCCTTCACCACCGACGAACCCGCCGTCAAGCAAGCCGTCTTCTTTGGCCTCGGCTCCGACGGCACCGTCGGCGCCAACAAAAACTCCATCAAGATCATCGGCGAAAACACCCCCGCCTACGCCCAGGGCTACTTCGTGTACGACTCGAAAAAGTCCGGTGCCATGACCGTCTCCCACCTTCGCTTCGGTCCGCGCCCGATCCGTTCCACCTACCTCATCCAGCAGGCCGACTTCGTCGCCTGCCACCGCTTCGAGCTGCTGCGCAAAACCGACGTCCTCGGCCTCGCCCAACCCGGAGCCACCTTCCTCCTCAACGCCCCCGGCGACCCCGCCGAAGTCTGGGGCAAACTCCCCCGCGAAGTGCAGGAGGAAATCATCGCCAAAAACCTCCAATGCCACGTCATCGACGCCAGCCGCGTCGCCCGCGAATGCGGCATGGCCGGCCGCATCAACACCATCATGCAGACCTGCTTCTTCGCCATCTCCGGCGTGCTCCCGCGCGAAGAAGCCATCGCCGCCATCAAGACCGCCATCAGGAAAACCTACGGCAAACGCGGCGAAGCCATCGTCGCCCGCAACTTCGAGGCCGTCGATGCCACCCTCGCCAACCTCCACCGCCTCGACGTCCCCGCCACTGCGGACTCACCCCACCGCATGCCGCCGTGGGTGCCCGAAGGCGCGCCCGACTTCGTCCAACGCGTCACCGCCATGATGCTCGCCGGCAAGGGCGACCTCCTCCCCGTCAGTGCCTTCCCGATCGACGGCACCTGGCCCACCGGCACCACCAAGTGGGAAAAACGCAACATCGCCGAGCAGATCCCCGTCTGGGAAACCGACATCTGCATCCAGTGCAACAAATGCGCCATGGTCTGCCCCCACGCCGCCATCCGCCCGAAACTCGTCGAACCCGCGGATCTCACAAACGCCCCGCCCACCTTCAAAACCGTCGAGTTCAAATCCCGTGATAATCCCGGCCTGCAATACGCCCTGCAGGTCGCCCCCGAAGACTGCACCGGCTGCCAGCTCTGCGTCCGCGTCTGCCCCGCCAAAGACAAGGCCAACCCGAGCCGCAAAGCGCTCAACATGGCGCCACAAGCTCCGCTCCGCGACGCCGAACGCGAAAACTTCGCCTTCTTCCTCGACCTCCCCGACCCCGACCGCACCGCTTTCAAGGACGACCTCAAAACCAGCCAGTTCATGCCCCCGCTCATCGAGTTCAGCGGAGCATGCGCCGGCTGTGGCGAAACGCCCTACCTCAAGCTCCTCACCCAGATGTTCGGCGACCGCCTCGTCATCTCCAACGCCACCGGCTGCTCATCCATCTACGGCGGCAACCTGCCCACCACCCCCTACACCACCGACAGTTGCGGCCGCGGCCCCGCCTGGGCCAACTCGCTCTTCGAAGACAACGCCGAATTCGGACTCGGCATGCGCGCCGGTCTCGACCACTCCGCCGAGTTCGCCCGCCTGCTCGTCCACGACCTCTCCGGCCGGATCGGCGACGACCGCGCCGAAGGCCTCATCACCGGCTCCCTCGGCGCCACCGACCCCGAATCCATCGCCATCCAGCGCGCCCGCGTCTCCGAACTCAAAACCACCCTCGCCAATCCATCAGAATCCGACGAAAAATCCGCCACCCTCCTCACCCTCGCCGACCACCTCGTCCCGCGCAGCGTCTGGATCGTCGGCGGCGATGGCTGGGCCTACGACATCGGCTACGGCGGCCTCGACCACGTCATCGCCTCCGGCCGCAACGTCAACATCCTCGTCCTCGACACCGAAGTCTATTCCAACACCGGCGGCCAGCAATCCAAGTCCACCCCGCTCAGCGCCGTCGCCAAATTCAGCATGGCCGGCAAAGCCGCGCCCAAAAAAGACCTCGGCCTCATCATGGCCACCTACGGCACCGCCTACGTCGCCCGCATCGCCTTCGGAGCCAAAGACACCCACACCGTCACCGCCCTGCGCGAAGCCGAATCGTTCAACGGTCCTTCGCTCATCATCGCCTACAGCCACTGCGTCGCCCACGGCTACCACATGGCCGACGGGCTCGATCAACAAAAGCTCGCCGTCGCCACCGGCTACTGGCCGCTCTTCCGCTTCGACCCCCGCCGCGCAACCGCCGGTGAAAACCCGCTCAAACTCGACTCCGGCGCCCCCAAAGGCAGCCTCGCCGACTTCACCAAAGGCGAGACCCGCTTCCAAATGCTCAACCGCATCGACCCCGCACGCGCCGAAGCCCTCCACGCCGACGCCGCCGAATCCATCACCCGCCGCCACACCGTTTACAAACAAATGGTCGCCGCGTTTGAAGTGTAGAATTCAGAGTTCAGAATGCAGAACTCAAAACTCTAAACTCAAAACTCCAAACTTATTGCCCATGAACCTCTCCACCACCTACCTCGGCCTCCCGCTCAAGAACCCGCTCGTCGCCGGGGCTTCGCCGTTGTCCGGCAAGCTCGACACCTGCCGCCGCCTTGAAGACGGCGGGGCCGCCGCGATTGTGCTGCACTCCTTGTTCGAGGAGCAAATCACCCGCCAGCAGGTCGCCGAGTTCGCGCACACCGAGTATCACTCCAACCAATTCGCCGAAGCCACCAGCTACTTCCCCGAACTCGACGACTACCGCCTCGGCCCCGATCACTACCTCGAACACATCGCCACCGTCAAAGCCGCCTGCGACATCCCGGTCATCGCCTCCCTCAACGGCTCGACCACCGGCGGCTGGATCGAGCATGCCAAGCTCATCGAAAAGGCCGGTGCCGACGCGCTTGAACTCAACGTCTATTACGTCGCCACCGATCCCACCGAATCCGGCAGCCAGGTCGAGCGGCGGGTTTATGAAATCGTCTCCTCCGTGCGCGAGATCATCGAGATCCCGATCTCCGTCAAGCTCTCGCAAAACTACTCGTCCCCCGCCCACTTCTGCGTCCAGCTCGGCTCGCTGGGGGCCAACGGCGTCGTCCTCTTCAACCGCTTCTATCAGCCCGACATCGACATCGAGGAACTCGACGTCGCACACCGTCTCGATCTCTCCAACTCCACCGAACTCCGCCTCCGCCTGCGTTGGGCCGCCATCCTCTACGGCCACATGCATGGCGACATCTCGCTCAGCGGCGGCGTCCACACCGTCGAGGACTGCATCAAGGCACTCATGGCCGGAGCCACCACCATCCAGCTCGCCTCCGTCCTCTTGAAATACGGCCCCGAACACATCGCCACGCTCACCCATGGCATCGCCCGCTGGCTCATCGACCACGAATACGAATCGCTCGACCAGCTCCGCGGCAGCATGTCCCACCAACACTGCCCCGACCCCGCCGCCTACGAACGCGGCAACTATCTCAAGACGTTGCAGCTTTGGAACGTGTGAATGTGTTGAATTGACCGGGCATGGACCCGGGCCGCCAGGAGGACCGTGCGCTTTCCGCGATGGATCGTTTGTCGTTTGGTCATGCTTGAGCATGTTTTGCATTCGAATGCCGCTTGCGAGCCCTCTGGATTTGGCGCGCATGATTGCACAGTCGATGCGTGCGATCCTGAATGATTCCCAAACAATTCGACCCTGGCAGGCTTTCCATGACGGGTTGACACCCCTCCGCGGCCGCCGCCATGCTCCGGGCATGGACGACTTGAAAGATCATGTGGCGGTTGTGACCGGCGGCGGCCGTGGCATCGGCCGGGAAGTGGCGCGCGAGCTGGCATCCCGCGGCGCGCGCGTCGCCGTGGTAAGCCGCAACCCGGAGAGCTGCGGCAGCGCCGTTGAGGCGATCCATGCGGAATTCCCCGGACAGGCAGCCGCATACGCGGTTGACGTGGCCGATCACACCGCCGTCCAGGAGGTCGCGAAGCGGATCCTCGGCGACCTTGGCGGCACGGACATCCTCGTCAACAACGCCGGCATCACCCGTGACGGCCTGCTCATGCGAATGAAGGAGGAGGACTGGGACGCCGTGCTCGACACGAATCTCAAAGGCGCCTTCAACACCGTGAAGGCGTTCATGCGGCCGCTCATGAAGTCGGAACATGGGCGCATCATCAACATCGCTTCCGTCATCGGCCTCATCGGCAACGCCGGGCAGGCGAACTACTCCGCCAGCAAGGCCGGCCTGATCGGCTTCACCAAGGCCGTCGCCCGCGAGCTGGCCGGCCGCGCCGTCACCTGCAACGCCGTGGCACCCGGCTTCATCACCACCGACATGACCAGCGAGCTGCCCGAATCCGTGCGCGAGGCTGTGCTCGCCAAAATTCCGCTCGCCACCTTTGGCGAGCCGCGTGACATCGCGGCTGCCGTCGCCTACCTGGCCGGCCCGTCCGCCCGTTACATCACCGGGCAGGTGCTCGCCGTGGACGGCGGGATGACGATGTGAACATCCCGCCATCCCGCACCGGGAATCCCACCAGCCAACCCGGACCATGGAACTTTTTCTCCTCCGCCACGGCAAAGCCGAGGCCCACGGCCACCCAGGCGGCGATGGCGCGCGGGCCTTGGTCGGAAAGGGCCGTGATCAGGCGCGCGGAGCCGCGTCATTCCTCAAGGCCGCAGGCCGCCTGCCCGATATCGTGCTCACCAGCCCGGTCCTGCGCGCGAGTCAGACCGCCGAGGTCTTCTGCGAATCCGCCGGTCTGGACGCGCCGCTCTGGCAACCGTGGCTCGCATGCGGCATGCGCCCGGAGGAGGCCGCCGCCGAACTCGGCGGGTTCCGGGAATTCACCCGCGTCATGATCGTCGGCCACGAACCGGATTTCTCGGTGCTCGCCGGGTGGCTGCTCGATACCCGGGCAGGCGGCGTCGAGATCAAAAAAGGCTCCCTCGCCTGCATCCGCTGCACGCCGCCATCGCGTGGCGGGCACTTGGTCTTTCTCGCGCCGCCCGCCATGATCCGCGGCGCGGCGGTCTGATGCCCGCGACCGCCCGGCCCGAGCGGATTGGACATTTCCAACGATCCGTGGATAAATCGTCACGTCAATCCGCTTATTAATATTCATGCCGCGCATCACCATCACGGTTCCGGGAAAAAACCCGCAGCCCTATTTTTTCAAACCCGAAAGGAAACAGATCCAGATCGGGCGGGGCAGCAGCAATGAAATCGTCGTCGATTGCCCTTCGGTCTCTACCGTCCACGCCGAGCTTGTCCGCACCGACGGAGGATACGAACTCAGGGATCTCGGCTCGACCAACGGCATCAAGAAGGACGGCCAGCGCGTCAAATCCCTGCGCCTGGGGGAAACCGACAAGGCCACGCTCGGTGACGTCGCGTTCGATTTCAGCACCCTTGAGGCCGCGCCTGCAGGCGACGTCAAAACCGACGAAGACGCGGCCAAACCACCGCTTCCCGACATCAAACCGGACCCCACCGCAAAAACCGAAAACAAGGAAAACACCCCCGAATCCATGCCCGCCCCCGCCCCGGACGCCGCGCCGTCCTCCGACTCCGACTCCGCAAATTCCTCATCCCAGAGGCCCGCCGGGCTTTTCGGGCCGATTATCTTCGCCATCCTCGGCATCGCCCTGGTCGCATATGCCGTGCTCGGCATTCCACAGCGCACGGGGGACGTCAATGAATGGTATCTTTTCCTCGGCAGGTTCCACCCGCTCGTCGTCCACTTCCCGATCGGGCTGTTGGTTCTGGCCGCGCTGTTCGAGTGGATCGGGGTCATCCGCCCGTTGCGCCACCTGCGCCGCGCGGTGCCCGCCATCCTTGTCCTCGGCGCGCTAGGCGCGTTGTCCGCAGTTTACCACGGCGTGCTGCTCACCGCCGGCGGCGGAACCATGGGCGACACCGTGGAGAGCCACCTCTGGGCCGGAGCCGCGCTGGCGGCGGTCATGTTCCTGCTCGTGCCGCTGCGCGCGACCACTTGGGAAAAACCCCGCTGGCTCACCGGCCTTTGCTACCAGGCCATGCTGCTGGCCTCACTCGTCCTGCTGGCGGCGGCCAGCCACCTCGGCGGCAGCATCACGCACGGGCGCGAATATCTTGTCGAATACATGCCCGAGCCGTTGCGCGAGTCGCTCTCCGGGTTGCCGGAGCCGCTCCGCGACTTCATCGGCCTCACCGAGGCGGCACCACCGGTGGACGTCGAAGGCATCACCCTCTACGACGCGGTCTTCGCCGGTCCGGTCGGCCAATATTGCGTCGCCTGCCACAAGCCGGACCGCGTTCGCGGCGGGCTGCTGATGCACACGCTGGACGCCCTCCTCGAGGGTGGAAATTCCGGGCCCGCCATCGTCTATGGCGATCTTGAAGCCAGCGAACTCTTCACCCGCATCACCCTGCCGGAGGACGACGATTTACACATGCCACCCGACGGCCGCCAGGGTTTCTCCGATACCCAGATCGATTGGTTCGAATGGTGGATCGCCTCCGGCATCCCGGGCGACACCCCCGCCGCAGAAATCACCGACGCGCCGGACGACATCCTCGAGGCCATCCATACAGCCGTCGCCGCTGCCGAGGCCGGCGGAGAAGAGGGCGATGAGGCCGACGTCGAGGAATCCGCCCCCGCCTGGACCACGGAGGAAGTCAATGCCGTCAACGAAAGCCTCGCCGCCGGCCGCATCGTCCCCGTGTCCCGCAATCCCGAGGACGGCCTCGTCATCACCACCGCCGGTGCGGGCGACAATTTTACCGACGCCGATCTCGAAGCCATCGCGCCGCTCGGACCGTTCGTCGTCGAGGCCGACCTGTCCCGCACCGGCATCACCGACGGCGGCATGGCGACCGTCGGCGAATGGCTCGCCATCCGCCGGTTGCGCGTCGATCATACCGCCATCGGCGATTCCGGAGTCCGCGCGATCGACCGCCTCCCGGCTCTCACGTCACTCAATCTCTATCAAACCCGGATCACCAATGCCAGCGTCGAACCGCTGCTCGCCATGCCGGCGCTTGAGTCCCTGTTCGTCGGGGAGACCGCGCTGGACGATGACGCCCTCGACCGGCTCGGCCCGCTGCTTCCCGTCGTCCCGCCGCCCCCGCCCGCAGATGAAGAAGAGGGCCACGGTAACGGCGACGATTCCGAGAATCCGGAGGAGGATGCCGACGAGGATTGATTTGATCACCCGTTGATCCGGGTTCAGCCGGCCCACGCCACCTGCCGGGCGGGTGGCGCGGAAATTCATGCAAATTTCGGTTTCCCGCCGGGGGTTCCGGGTGTTGGCTGGCGGGCGCAACCATGAAAATCGGCATCGCCCAGCTCAACCCGGTCGTCGGGGACTTCGCGGGAAACGCGAAAAAGCTGCTCGCCGCCTACCGCGAGTGCCTGGATTCGGGTGCGGAGCTGGTGGTCGCGCCGGAGCTGTCGCTGGCCGGGTATCCGCCGCGCGACCTTGTTCTCAAGTCGCAGTTCGTGCCGAAGTGCCTGCAGGCGCTCGATTACCTCTCCGGGGAAATCGGCGCGGTGCCGCTGGTCGTGGGCACGCTGGATTTCAACGACGCCGAACGCCCCGGCAAGCCGTTCCGCAACACCGCCGCCTGGCTGGAAAACGGGGAAATCCGCCACCGCTGCCACAAGACGCTGCTGCCCACCTACGACGTCTTCGACGAAGCCCGCTATTTCGCCCCGGCGGAGCATTGCGAGCCGGTCCTCTGGAACGGCCTGCGCGTCGGCGTGACGGTGTGCGAGGACATCTGGGACGAGGATTTCCTCGAACGCCCGCTCTACGACCGCGATCCGGTGCGCGAACTCGCCTCCTCCGGCATCGACCTCCTGCTCAACATCAGCGCCTCGCCCTACCACCTCGGCAAGCCCGCCCAGCGCGAGGCGGTGCTCGCGTCCGCCGCGCGCAAGGCGCGGGCCACCGTCGTGTATGCCAACGCCGTCGGCGGGCAGGACCAGCTCGTCTTCGACGGCCGCTCCCAGGTCGTGCGGCCCGACGGCCGCGTCGTCGCCCGCATGCCCGCCTTCGGGGAGGCTTGCGCGGTTTTCGATTGCGGGGCCGGCTCGCCCGCGCTCCCCGAGGCGGCGGAAGACGCGCCCGCCGAGTTGTTCGCCGCGCTGGTGCTCGGCTTGCGCGATTACGTGGCCAAATGCGGGTTCACCAGCGTGTGCCTCGGCCTGAGCGGCGGCATCGATTCCGCGCTCACCGCGGCGGTGGCCGTCGAGGCGCTCGGCGCGGAGAACGTCCGTGGCCTCACCATGCCCGCGCCGTATTCCTCGCGCGGCAGCATCGACGATTCCCTCGCCCTCGCGAAAAACCTCGGCATGCGCTGCGACGAAGTGCGCATCACCGCCGCCTTCGAGGAGGTGAAACAAACCATGGCCCCCGTTTTCAAGGGCATGGACGAGGACGTCACCGAGGAGAACATGCAGGCCCGCATCCGCGGCCTTCTTCTCATGGCCCTCTCCAACAAGGAGAACCGCCTGCTCCTCACCACCGGCAACAAAAGCGAGCTGGCCGTCGGATACTGCACCATCTACGGCGACATGTGCGGCGGCCTCGCCGTCATTTCGGACCTTCCGAAAACCCGTGTCTATCAGATCTGCCGGTGGCTTAACCGAGACCGCGAGGTGATCCCGTGGAACACCATCGAGAAACCGCCAAGCGCCGAGCTGCGGCCCGACCAGAAGGACCAGGACACCCTGCCGGACTACGACGTGCTCGACGCCATCCTCGAACTCTACATCGAGAACCACCTCTCGACCGACGAGATCATCGAACGCGGTCACGACGAGGCCATGGTTCGCTGGATCCAGCGCCGTGTCGATTTCAACGAATGGAAGCGCCAGCAGGCCGCACCCGGCCTGCGCGTCACCAGCAAGGCGTTCGGCATGGGCCGGCGCATGCCAATCGCCCAGCGGTTCTCCGGGTAATCCACCGCTCCAGCCGGTTCCGCCGCGTTTCCGGCCCGATCCCGCTTGTCATGACCCCCGGTTCTGCGCGATAATCAATGGGAAAGGCAATTATGAAACTCCTCCTGCATCATGCCCGACTGATCTCACCCGACCGGGACATTCCGGACGGGGCCCTGCTGCTGGAAAACGGGCGCATCGCCGCGGTCTTCGGCCCGGGCGAGAATTTGCCCGAAGCCGACGAGTCGATCGACATCGGCGGCCGTCTGGTCATGCCGGGATTCATCGACATCCACAGCCACGGCGCCGACGGACGCGACGTGTGCGACGACCACGGGGACTCAATCCCCCACATCGCGCGGCGCAAGCTCCAGGAGGGCGTCACCACCTGGCTGCCCACCACCCTCACCCAGCCGCCGGAAAAACTCGAATCCATCGCCGCCAGGTGCGCCGCCTACATGGCCGATCCGGTCGCCTGCCGCGCGCCGGGCATGCACGTCGAGGGGCCCTTCATCAACCGCGACAAAGCCGGGGCGCAGAACCCGCAATACGTCCGCCCGCCGGACGCCGCGGAAATCGAGCGCCTTCACGCCATCGCGCCCGCGCTGATCCTCTCGATCGCGCCGGATGTCGAGGACGCGGACGTCGTCATCGAGCGGGCCACCGCCCTCGGCATCACCTGTTCCGCGGCCCACACCTCGGCCACCGCCGCGCGCATCTTCGACGCGAAGACCGCCGGGCTGCGCCATCTCACCCATTTCTGCAACGCCATGACGCCGCTCCACCACCGCGAGATCGGCGTTGTCGGCGCGGGAATGCTCGACGACGAGCTGATGATCGAGGTGATCTGCGACGCGATCCACCTCTGCCCGGAGATGCTCAAACTCGTCTTCAAGCTCGTGCCCGCGGACCGGCTCATGCTGATCACCGACTCGACCGCCGCCTCGTGGATCGGCTCGGGCGAGGTGGAGCTTGGCGGCCTCGCGTGCGTCGTCCGCGACGGCCGCGCCGTGCTCAAGGAAGGCGGCGCGCTGGCCGGCTCCGCCCTGCTCTACAACGAGGGCCTCCGCAACGCCGCGCGCATCACCGGCCTGCCGCTCGACCAGCTCGTGAAGGCCACCTCGTCGAACCAGGCGCGCTCGCTCGGCCTGGAGGGATTCGGCAGGCTCGAACCCGGTTTCCACGCCGACCTCGTGATCCTCGACGAGGACTTCCACGTCCTGCAGACCTTCGTCGGCGGCGTCATGAGATAACCCACCAATCCTCCACCATGGGCACCATCGGAATCCAGGAACTCGTCATCATTCTCATCATGTTCGGAGTGCCGCTGGTTTTGCTTGTGGGTCTCGTCATCTGGATCGCCCTCGCCAAGCGCTCGCAGATGAAAAAGGACCGGCGCAAGCCGTGAACCGTCACGCGTATCTCGCCTCCAGCGCCTGCCGCACCAAGGGGCCACCGTCGCGTCGTCCACGCGGCTGGTGTTGATGACCAGGTCGAATTGCAGCGGATCGCTGATGTCGCGGCCGAAGTTCGTCTTGTGGTAGCGCTTGCGGGCGCGGTCTCGCCGGGCCACCACGTCGGCGGCTGACTTGGTCGTCGGCTTCTGCAGTTTCGCGTAATGGCGGACACGGGTATCCACCTCGCCGACGAGCCGGACGTGCAGCGCGCCCGCGACGTTGGCGGCGACGAGGTTCGCGCCGCGGCCGACGATGATGGCATTGCCCGCCACCGCCAGCCGCCGCACCGTCTCCGCCACCTTGCGGACGGTCGTGTACGTCCCCGCGTGGAGGCCGGGCATTTCGCCGATCAACGTGCGGATGTCCTCCGTTTTTTCCTTACTCCTTACTTATCCTTCCGCGTTCATTTCGCCCGGTCAAGAAAACCCGGCGTCACAAGGGAGCCCGGGGTTGCCAACCGCCGCGCGAGACGTTTCAGTTCGCGCCCCGATGGCAGGCGCTTTCTCATTCGACTCCCTCAACGCGGCGCAGCGCCGTGCCGTCGCGGCGCTCGACGGTCCGGTGATGATCCTCGCCGGCGCCGGCACCGGCAAAACCCGCACCGTCACCTGCCGCATCGCCAACATGCTCGAACACCGGATCGCCCCGCAGTCGGTCCTTGCCGTCACCTTCACCAACAAGGCGGCCAACGAAATGCGCGAGCGCATCGCCGGCATGGTCAGCAAAAAGGCCGCGGACGCCATGACCGTCTGCACTTTCCACTCGCTCTGCGTGCGCCTCCTGCGTGGCGGCATCGACCGCCTCGGATACAAGAAAAACTTCTCGATCTGCGCACATGCCGACCAGGTCGGCATCATGCGCCAGCTCATCGTCCGCAAGGGCGGTGCCGACGAAAAAGTGAAGCCCGAGGTTGTTCTCGGTGCCATCTCCAAGGCGAAGAACAAGGGACTCGACCCGCGCGCGCTCGAAGACGACTTCTTCGCAACCCTTTCCGCCGCCTACCACGACGAACTCCGCGCCCGCAACGCCGTGGACTTCGACGACCTGCTCGTCCTCGGCGAACGCATGCTGCGCGAACACGCCGATGTGCGCGACCACTTCCGCGCGCGGTTCGAGCGGGTGACCGTCGATGAGTTCCAGGACACCAACTCCCTGCAGATGCGCCTGCTCCAGCAGCTCGCCGGCCCGCCGCACCACGTCTGCGTCGTCGGCGACGACGACCAGTCGATCTACGGCTGGCGCGGAGCAGAGGTGGCGAACATCCTCGAATTCGAGCGCTTCTTCCCGAATCCGACCATCATCCGGCTGGAGGAGAACTACCGCTCGACCCACGCCGTGCTGCACACCGCCAACAGCCTGATCCGCCACAACGCCGGGCGGCGCGGGAAAATCCTGCGCTCCACCCGCAAGGGCGGCGACCCGGTGCGCGTCTGTGCCATGCCGGGCGACGACGAGGAGGCCGAATTGATCGCCGAGGAAATCCTCGAGGGCAAGGGAACCCTCGGCCGCGATTGGGAGGACTACGCCATCCTCTTCCGCACCAACACCCAGAGCCGCAAGCTCGAACTCGCCATGCGCGACCGCAAGATCCCCTACCGCATGATCGGCGCGCAAAGCTTTTACGACCGCCGCGAGGTGCGCGACGTGCTCGCCTACCTCAACGTCATCGACGCCCCCGAGGCCGACGTGCCGCTGCTCCGCATCCTCAACGCGCCACCGCGCGGCATCGGCCAGACGACCGCCGTGCTCGCCACCGACTGGAGCCGCGAGCGCAACCGCAGCGTCTGGGAGGCCCTGTGCGATCCGGAATTCACCGCCACCCTCGCCCCCAGGGCGCGCGCGGCGGTCGAATCATTCGTCGCCATGGTCTCAGGCGCAAAGGACCGCATCGCCATCCGCAGGGACAACCCGGCCGATGTGATCCTCGAATTGCTCAAGGAAATCGAATACCTCCCGTGGGTCGAGCGCGGCTGCAAGACCGACGACGAAAAACGCGTCCGCGGCGAGGGCGTCTTCAGCGTAATCGAAAGCCTGCGCGCCCACCACGCCAAAGGCCGGAAGCTCCGCAAATTCCTCGACAACGCCGCCCTCGATTCCGACCGCGGCGACGACATCGAGAAACAGCAGGGCGTCACCCTCATCACCATGCACGCCTCCAAGGGGCTGGAATTCCCGAACGTCTATCTCGTCGGCCTGGAGGAAGGCTACCTGCCCCACAGCCGCAGCATCGCCGAGGGCACCAAGGACGAGGAACGCCGCCTCCTCTACGTCGGCATCACCCGCGCGCAGGACAACCTCACGCTCTGCCACTGCAACACCCGCATCAAATACGGCCAGCCCACCGGCTGCCAGCCGAGCAGTTTCCTCCAGGAACTCGACGACGCCCACCTAGTCCACACCAGCTACGATGACATCATGGGCGCCGAGGCCAGCAGCGATGACCTCGCCGCCTTCTTCGCCAACATGCGCGACATGCTCGACGACGACGACGAAAATTGACCGCCAATATGCTTAGTTATTTCGATGGTACGGATTCGCAGTGATGTGGTGCCGACCGGGGCACGGTGGGTGGTCGGGCGGTTTTTCATGGCGAGGCTAACCGGGCATTTTTGTGCCCCTTTGTTTAGCACAAAATTTTTCTCAATCTTTCCAGTCCATGTATAAGCTCAAGCCCAACGCCCTGGACTTCGAGCATTATTCCGAAAAAAACCTCGCCTCAGGAGGTGGAATTCTATATCTGCATGGAGATGCGCTGTTTCCTTGCCGTCGCTCTCATTGCTTTCACCTCATGGCTTCCCGCCACGGCGGAACCCGCGGATTTCCTCTCATCCCGCACTGAACTCCGCCTCGGCGAAAGCGTGATGATCCCCCTCCAGCGCGCCACCCCGGCGGAAACCCGAGTCACCACCACACTCACCGCCGACCCGCCCGGCGTGGTCGAAATCCTCCACGAACCCGAATTCCTCGCCGGCCACGACACCGGCTTCGCCCGAGTCCGCACCCTCGCCCCCGGCGAAACCACCCTCCGCCACGGCGAATCCGAACTGCAAATCCACATCACCGGAGAGCGCCCGATCTCCATGGTCCGCCAGATGCGCCCGCGCTTCACATCGCCATCCGAAAACAGCGCCGCCTGGGGCACCATCGCCATCGGCGCGGAAATGTGGGTCGGCGCACCCGGCGTGGACCGCATGCGCGAACCCGAGGCCAGACTCCACCTCCCCGATGGTCGCGAAATCTCCGCCGACGAGGCATTCCCACCCGTCGATGGCCCCTTCTGGCGTCTGGTCTTCCACCTCGACACCACCACCCTGCCCCCCGGCGAAGCCGCCCTCACCCTCTCCGCCACGCCCCCCCTCGATGGCGAAGAAAACCCCGCCCCGCTCACCAGCGAACCCCACACCATCATCATCCTGCCCCCGCCCGGCGAAGACGACATCCTCTTCTCCGGCGAATGCGAGGACGCCCTCGAAACCCCGCGCACCGATCGCATGGGCCGCGAACCACCCGGCGTCGTCATGGCGCCCGGCGCATCCGGCTACCGCGCCGTCGCCCTACGCCGCCGCCGGCCCGTATGGGTCATCAAACCCGAAATCCCCGAAGCCGGGCGCTACCAGCTCATGGTCCGCGCGCGCGGCACCCTCGCTGGCTCCGCCTACCCGTCGCTCGGCATCGTCCTCGGCGAAAATGCCAGCAACTCATCCTCCGTCCGCCTCGCCTCCGCCGACTGGCATGACGTCCCCGTCGGCCGCCCGATCACGCTCGAAGAAGGCCCGCAATGGATCGGCCTCACGCTCGCCAACGAATTCAACTACCGCAACCAAATCGTCCGCCTCGCCGAGATCGACCGCTACCAACTCCGCCGCGTCCCCGACGACCTCGCCAGCGGCGGCTCCTCCATGATGATGGGCGGCACCATGATGGCCGCCGATACCCCGTCCGAAGAAAAAGACACCGAAAAACGCGCCGACCAACTCCGCGTCGCCTTCACCAGCCTCGTCGATGGCGACGCCATCCGCGGCCGCACCACCCTCAACGCCACCCTGCGCAGCCCGTCGCTGCGCCACGAGCGCGACTACCCGCAGATCCGCTCCGACCTCTGGATCAACGGCCGCGTCGCCGCCTCCGCCCGCGGCCAGCACCCGTCGTTCACCGTCCACGCCCACGACTTCCAACCCGGCGAAAACACCATCCAGGTCCACTCCGTATCCCCCTGCGGAAATCAGGCGCTCACCACCGAACAAACGCTCCACGCCACATCAAAAGCCCACCCCGAATCCCGCCTCGACACCACCTTCAACCACGACCGCTACGCCCTCAACCGCGGCAACTGGCGTCACATCAACCGCACCCGCATCGACGACGACAACCCCCTCGCCGGCCCCGATGCCCCCGACCACGCCCACACCCTGACCACCCGCCGCGCCACCCGCTTCGAAATCCCCCGCAACATCACCGGCCCGCGCCGCCTCGCCATCCAAACCCGCGCCATCCCCGAGTCCGAACCCGGCACCCTCATCGTCACCCTCCACCAACCCGACGCCCGCCCGCGCCGCAACCGCGAGATCGAACTCGCCCGCCACACCCCCGGCGAATCCTGGCAATGGCACGCCCTCGACACCATCGACATCGCCAGCGGTCGCAAATGGATCACCTTCGACCTCACCGAAGGTGAAGCCGCCCTCGGCGGATGCAGCATCGACACCGAAGTCTTCATCGACGCCGCCCCACCCGTCGTCGAAGTCCTCTACCCAACACCCGGCTCCCACCTCTCCGCCGATGGCGACGCCATCGTCCTCCACGCCTTCGACGACCTCGCCCTCAGCCGCTTCGAACTCTTCATCGATGGGGAAAAACAACCCCTCCCCTACCCCGCCGGCAACACCACCGGCCCCGTCGTCCTCCACATCCCCGGCGCATGGCTCGCGCCCGGCGCGCGCACCCTCGAAGTCGCCGCCATCGACGAATCCGGCAAAACCACCCGCACCCCCGCCATCGACGTCGAAGTCCGCGCCGAAACCGGCCCCGAACTCACCCTCGCCTACCCGCGCGCCATCCGCCTCGCCACCAACCTCGGCCTCGGCCTCGACACCCGCACCATCGCCGCCATCCTCACCAAGGGCGAGCAACCCTGGCTCGACGCCCAGCTCGACGCCGCCGACACCACCTGCCCCCACATCGACGCCCTCGCCGGGACGTTGTTCCCCACCATCAGCGACTACAACATCCGTGGACGCGTCGTCACCGACCTCCTCGCCACCCGCCACCCCGTGCGCGCGCGCTTCGCCATGTTCGCCCAGAACCACTTCTCCACCTGGATAAGCAAAACCGGGGCCGATGCCAAATGGCGAGAACACACCGCCTTCCGCGACCTCGGCCCCGCCCGCTTCCAAGACCTCCTCCTCACCTCCGCCACCTCCCCCGCCATGATGGTCTATCTCGACCAACAAAACAGCTTTGGCCGCCAGCTCAACGAAAACTACGCCCGCGAGGTCATGGAACTCCACACCGTCGGCGTCCACGCCGGCTACACCCAGGACGACGTCGCCCAGCTCGCCATGCTCCTCAGTGGCTGGGGTGCCCAGCGCGAGTCCACCATGGACGGCGGCTCCATCGGCCACGAATACCGCTTCTCCCCCTACCTCGCCGCCCCCGACCCGCTCGAAGTCTTCGGACTCGCCGTCCCCGCCGCAGGCACTCCCGACACCGCCGACCACCGCGTCCGCATGGTCATCGAAATGCTTGCCTCCCGCCCGCAGACCGCCCGCTTCATCGCCGAAAAAATGGTCGCCCACTACCTCGGCCTGCCCGCCCACGAACCCACCGTCGCCGCCCTCGAAGCCGAGTTCCACCACAGCGGCGGCAACCTCCGCAGCATGCTCGCCATGCTCGCCACCTCCCCCGGCATGATGGCCACCGACCGACCCGGAAAAATCCTCGCCCCCGTCGAATTCGGCGTCGCCACCCAACGCGCCGCCGCCACGCTCCACCCGTGGTCCGTCATCGACCTCGCCGACCGCAGTGGCCGCAACCTCTTCGACCGCGCCAGCCCCGACGGCTTCCCCGAAAGCAACGACGAATACTCGGACTCCAACTACCAGCTCCAGAAATGGCGTTTCTGCCAACACCTCGAATGGCAGCTCCGCGGCCACCTCCCCTCCCAAGCCTTCACCCCCGAAGCCCTCGCCGACCCCGCCACCCGCGACGCCCTCATCGACCTCGCCACCGCCCAGCGCCTCGGAGCCCGACCCACCGAATCCACCCGCCAGGCCCTCCACCAAATCCTCACCCAGGAAATCCCCGATCAAAACCAACACCGCAACCTCTTCACCACCTTCCTCCACATGACCCCCGCCTTCCAAACCCGCTAACAAAAAATCTCAAATCTCAAATCCACCACCCGCCATGCACCCCACCCGCCGCACCTTCCTCCGCACCACCGGCAGCTTCGCCCTGCTCGGCAGTCTCGCCCCGTTCCAAGTCTTCGCCGGCTCCGGCCCCGACGTCCGTCCCACCCGCAAAGGCAAGACCCTCGTCGCCGTCTTCCTGCGCGGCGGCATCGACGGTCTCAACGTCATCGTCCCCCATGCCGATCGCGATTACTACCGCCACCGCAGCTCCCTCGCCATCGCCCGCCCCTCCCGCGGCAACCGCGACGCCTGCCTCGACCTCGACGGCTACTTCGGCCTCCACCCCTCCGCCGAAGCCCTCATGCCCCACTTCAACGACGGCACCGTCCGCGCCCTCCAGGCCGTCGGCTACGCCAAAAACACCCGCTCCCACTTCGAAGAGCAGGACACCTGGGAAACCGCCGTCGCCGGCAACGCCCTCTCCGCCGACGGCTGGCTCAACCGCCACCTCGCCAGTTCCACCGGCCACGGCACCATCCGCGCCGTCGCCATCGGCGGCAACCTCCCGCGCATGCTCCGCGGCAGCGCCCCCGCCTACGCCATCCGCGGCATCGAAGACCTCGCCATGCCCACCACCCCCGGCGATGCCGACGTCCTCCGCACCGCCCTCGAAACCGCATACTGCACCCAGCCGGATGCCGCCCACCACCCGCTCGCCGACCTCCTCGCCCAGACCGCCAGCGCCACCCTCGAAGGCACCCGCCAGCTCGAAGCCCTCGCCAAAGAGGAATACCAACCCGCCCACGGAGCCACCTACGCCAACAACGGCGTCGCCCGCCAGTTCCGCGAAGCCGCCCGCCTCATCAAGGCCGGCCTCGGCACCGAGGTCATCCAGATCGACTACGGCGGCTGGGACACCCACAACAACCAGGGCGCCACCACCGGCGGCTTCCCCAACCGCCTGCACGCCCTCACCGAAGCCATGGCCGCCTTCAATCAAGACCTCGGCGACAAAATGGACGACGTCCTCGTCCTCACCCTCAGCGACTTCGGCCGCACCGTCCGCCAGAACGGCAACAACGGCACCGACCACGGCTGGGCCAACTGCATGCTCGCCATGGGCGGCGCCCTCGCCAAAAACGACGCCCCCGTCCTTGGCGACTGGCCCACCCTCGCCGTCGAAAAACTCGAACGTGGCCGCGACCTCCAGCACACCACCGACTTCCGCGACGTCCTCGCCGAAGCCGCCGCCCGCCACCTCGGCAACCCCAACACCACCCACATCATCCCCGACCACCCCGCCAAACCCGTCGGCCTCGTCTGATCCGTGGCGGCGCTTTGCAAGCGCCGTGCCCTCCTTTTGGACTGCGGTGGAAGCGCCAGCGCCTCACCGTTTTCAAACCAGGGTTCCGCCACACCCCACACAAGCCGCGTCCACTCTCAAAAATGCAGCGATTCTGACATGTAACGGGTGCAGGACAAAAAAAGTCAGCCTGGACATCACAGGCTCAGTTTGGGCCACCAATGAGAGGTTCTATCAGTTGCTAATATTTTTTCATACGAGTTATTCGCATTTGGATGGGGGTTATTTTTGCGCCACTTTGAGTAGCCAGGAGCCGTAGGCGATTTGGTTTTTCAGATGAAGATTGGCGTCGTAGGTGGTGTGGTCGTGCCACATACGCCAGATGATTTTTATCCAGCGTTGTCCCAGCGCACGCAATGCTTGCGCATGACTGACGCCACGCTGGCGTTGCTGGGAGGTTTGCGACCGCCAGAGCTTGTGGACATGAAGGAACTTTTCCCATTGTCTCTTGCCTGCTTTGGTCAGCACTTGGGCGGTAGGAAAACAAACGTTCGACGAATGCCCAGGCGTAAGGTGCGGTCCAATCATCGAAAATCTCCAGTGCGGCAGGGTAGTATTCGCGCAGAGTCTGGCGCAACTGACAGATCAGTGCGGTCCGCTCCTCAATAAGCTGATGTGTTACGGGTTGCAACAACCCCTTGATAGCATAGGTCGGGACAGGTTTGCCATTCGGGGCATGACTCGGCCCGGCTCCAGCTTTCCAGACAGGCAGTCGAGGAAAATGCTATGGCATAAATTCGACGCTTTCGCCGGCTTCGGTCGCATGGGTTTCCTCGTGGTCGCCGTAGCGGATGGTTAGCGGTCCGCCCAGGCGGGAGTGGATGACGGCCCGGACGAGTCCTCCGTCGCGCCATTCCATGTCCACCACGAAGCCGCCGCGGACGGTGAAGCCGCGGGCGGAGCCGGTCGCCCATGATTCCGGGCGCGCGGGCAGGAGGTCAACGGCACCGTCGTGGCTTTGCACGAGGATTTCGGCGATCGCGTTGGTGAGGCCGAAGTTCTGGTCGAGCTGGCAGCGATGGTCGCCGAAGAAATTGGGCGACGGGCGGGCGGCGAGCTGGTCGAGCGCCTTGAGGGCCGTCTCGCCATCGCCGAATCGTGCATACATGGCGCTGCGCCAGGCCATCGCCCATCCCGCGCCCTTGATGCCGCGGTTGACGAGGGATTTGTGCGTGGCTTCGGCCAGCTCCGGCGTCTTGCGCGGCGAAATCTGCAGGCCGGGATGGAATCCGACGAGGTGGGAGAGGTGGCGGTGTTCCGGGTCGGCCTCGCGCTCGATTTCGATGCCCCATTCAAGGATGTCTCCGTCCTTGCCGATGCGCGGGTATTCCAGTTCTTCGAGGGTGTTGCGGATGTCGGTGAGGAATGCTTCCTCCTCCTCCTCGATGCCGAGGATGGCGGCGGCCTCCAGCGTGTCGGTCATGATCTGCCAGGTGATGCTCTGTTCGTAGGCGGTCACCGGGCCGATTTCGGAGAACTGTTCCTCGCCGTCTTCATCGAGGTAATGAAATCCGATTTCGTGGGAAGCGGCCGCGCGCGGCACCCACTTGCCGGTCTCCGCGTCGCGGATGAGCCAACTGCGGACGAATTCACAGGTTTCGCGGAGAATCGGCCAGCCGCGTTCGCGGAGCATGTCGGTGTCGCCGGAGTAGCGGTGGTGCTCCATGATGTCCATGGCTTGCCAGGGTGCGGAAATGAGCGATCCGCTCCAGCGTGGTTCGCGTGCCTTGGAGATGCACCGTCCCCAGAGGTTGAGCGCGTGCGGCGTGCAGAATCCCTCGGCACCGTAGGCTTGCGCCATTTTCCGGCCCTCTTCGCGGAGCATGTCGAGCAGCCAGAAAATCGGCTCATGGCACTCGATGAGACCGGTGGTGAACGCCGGCCAGTAGTTCATCTGCATGTTGATGTTGAGGTGGTAGTCGCTCTGCCACGGGTTGCGCAACTGGTGCGCCCAGATTCCCTGGAGGTTCGCGGGACGCGTTCCGGGCCGGGATGAGGAGACCAGCAGGTAACGGCCGAACTGGAAGTATTTCTCCATGAGTTCCGGATCGGATGCGGTTCCGTCGAACCGTTCGAGGCGTTCGTCGTTGGGCAGGGCGCGAAGCTCCGGCGCGCTTTCGCCGAGATCAATGTCGCAACGGTGCATGAGGGAGGCCACGTCATCCATCGAATCCTGCTTGATTTTCTCCCATGGCTTTTCCTCTGCTTTGGCGAGGATTTCGGCGGCTTGCTTCTGCCATCCGTCGGGCAGGGGTTGTTGGGGCTGGTCCGGATTGTAATCGGTCGCGCAGGTGAGCAGCAGGGTGACGCCGCCGGCCTCGCGCACGTGCAGGACGCCGTCTTCATCGCCGGCGGTCACGGTGCCGCTGTCTGGCAGCACTTTCACGAGCGTCGAGAACTTCGTGCCGAGATAGCGGTCCGCGGCCCGGGGGTATTGGGCCTGGCCCTCGAAAAGCAGGGTGTCGTCCGCGGTGGCGACCGGGCGGATGCTTCTCGCCGGGTGGGTCATGCTGAGGTCGAAATCGAGGCCGCCTTCCGCAGTGGTGGTGATCCGGATGGCGATGCAGTCGTCAACCGCCGAGCTGACCGTTTCCTGCGTGATCACCGAACCGTCCGACAACGGTTGCGTGATGGTGACCAGGCCGGTGGCGATGTCGAGGCTGCGGCGGTAGCCGTCGTCCGCCGGCTCCACATCGCCGATGTGCTCGATCCACAGGTCGCCCATGGTCTGATATGAACCGATCTGCGGCGCATCGGCCATGATGATCTCGGTCGCATACAAATCATGTGCCTCCCGGTATTTCCCGGCCTCCACCAGTTCTTGTGCCTCGGCGACGCGATACCTGGTGGTTTCCGGGTGCCGCATCATCGGCTCCCTGGCCCAGATGGTGTCTTCGTTGAGCTGGATCCGCTCTTTCGGATAGATGCCCTGGACCATCGCACCAAGACGCCCGTTCCCCACGGGCAACCCGAGTTTCCACTCCTCTGAAGGTTGGTTGAACCAAATTTCGCGCGGTTCCTGCCAGGGTTCCTGGCCATGGGCCGAGGCGGATGCTCCGAGATGGACGAACAATGCGGCAAGAAGGAATCGGAAACAATTCATGAGGCCTCTCAATACGTGGCTTGGTGTGGCCTTTTGTCGGAAAAACCGAAAATTTCGAGGCAATAAGGTGTTCCGCGACGAACCATTCCGAGTTTCGATTGCCAGGAAGCATCCCATCAACTATTCCCATGCCGCCTTGCACCGCGCCACTGGTGCGAAAAGCCGGGCGATATGGTTTGGTGCAGCCCGGACAGAAGCGTATGAATGTGAAAACACCTCCCATCCGGGGATATTTTCCGCAGCTTGAAACCGTATCGAAAGCATTCCGCACGATTTACGTGAGTCAATGATCCGCAAATCCATGTGGTAAACGTGCCGAAAACGACCTTAGCATCCGACTGAAACATGAGAAAACCGATGAATTCCCAGGGGCGGCACCTCCTTGGCAAAGCCTGCCTTCTAACAATAAATTTCGCGGTTCTGTCCACCGCTTCGCCGGCAGCCGGCCGGGATCCGGTTTATGATGCCAGAGTCGCGGAGGGTGAAATCCTCACGCCGCTCCCTGGCGACGCTCCGACGATCAACGGGGCCGGAATCCGTGGTGTGCGTGAGAACAAGCATTTCGTTTACCGGATCCCCTGCCAAGGCAAGCGGCCGATCCAGTTCAAAGTGGAAGGACTGCCCGGAAGCATGGAGCTCGACGCGGAACGCGGAGTGATCCGCGGTCGCACGCCGATGGAAGCTGGCGATTACGAGATGACAATTCATGCCGGCAACGCGCACGGAGAGGACTCGCGATCCCTGAAGCTGGTGGTCGGTGGCAAGCTCGCACTCACACCGCCCACCGGCTACAGCAGTTGGGGCGGGCACATGCTCGACATCAATCACGACACGGTGCTCAAGGTCCTCGACGTGTTCGTCAACGAGGGACTTGCGGACGCGGGATTCGAGTTCATCTGCATCGACGACGGATGGGGCCTGATCGATCCGGATTTGTATGCGGGCAACGTTTTCAAGGACAAGTTCGCGGACTCCGGCTTCAATACCGAGGCGGCGAGAGAATGGTGTGAGAACCAATTCCGCCGGATGGGCGACTTCGACCCGGCCAGCGTGGTCGGGCGCACGCGCGATGACGAGGGCCGGCCATTGACCAATCACCACTTCCCGGACATGAGGGGCATGGTTGACGCGCTTCATGCGGAGGGGATCAAGGCGGGCATTTACAGCAGCCCCGGATTGACCACCTGCCAGATCCAGCTTGGCTCATGGGGGCATGAGGCGATTGATGCCAGGCAGTTCGCCGAGTGGGGTTTTGATTTTCTGAAATACGACCGCTGCGGCATCAGATTCCGGATCGCCAAGGCAAGGGCGGAGGGAGGTGATTTCACCATCGAGGACATTTGGAAGCCCATGATCGGTCACCTGCGCGAGCAGGACCGGGACATCATTTACAACCTGTGCCAGTATGGAATCCAGCAGCCCTGGACCTGGGCTCCGGAGTGGGACATGCAGTCCTGGCGGATCGGAGGCGATCTGAATACCCATGTCCACGGCTATTTCGACCTGGCTTTGCGCATCGCCGGGGATCTCCGGGACTACAGCAAGCCGGGACAGTGGAACGATCCCGATTTCATGTATATCCATTACATCAAGGATGTGGACAACAAGGGAGGACCCTCCAGCGAGATCCAACAAAACACGAACGAGCGCTACCAGTATGCCACACTGTGGTCCATCGTCTGCGCTCCCTACTTTTTCTCGACCGACATCCACAAGATCGACGAATTCACCATCCGGCTGCTCGCCAACGCCGAGATCGTGAACGTCAATCAGGACGAACTGGGCGTGGTTGCCAAAGTGCGCCGCGAGACCGATGAGGAGGTTGTCATGACGAAACCGCTCGCCGACGGCAGCCAGGTCCTGGCGCTTTTCAGTCGCAACCCGGATGAGGAATCCGTCATTTCGGTGACATGGGAGGAAATTGGCATCGATGGCCCGCAATCGCTGCGCGATCTCTGGCGGCACGACGATATCGGTGTCCACACCGAGGGAATCCGCGTCCGCCTGAGCCCGTCCGGTTGTGCGGTCTTCCGGATGCGGCAGCCTTAGGCGGTCGACGACCGCGCGGTCGATTTACTTTCCGCTGAAGACCGTGGCAACAGCCGGCGGCCGGAACGGAGGCGTGGGTTTTCGGTCGAGCCCTTCTTGAAGAGCATTGGGTGGTGTTGATCGCTCTGCCGTGCCTCTTGATCCGAACTTAGCCAGTGCCCCGGGAAAGGTTTCACGCATGATTCACGCATGATGTGACGTATGGTAATGCCAAACGATGAAACAGACATTCATTTTGCTTTTGGTCGGTGCCTGCGCGGCAATGGCCCAAGCCACTGGGCGCGAATATTACGTCTCCACCAGCGGTCACGACACGGCCAGTGGTGCGGCTGATGCTCCGTTACGGACAATCCAGGAAGCCGCCAACCGGGCGATGCCCGGCGACACCATCACGGTGCATGAGGGGATCTACCGCGAACGCATCGATCCGCCGCGCGGTGGAGAGTCGGATGACAAACGCATCACCTACCAGGCCGCGCCGGGGGCGACGGTGGTCATCAAGGGATCCGAAGTGGTGGATGGCTGGGAAAACGTGGAGCACGACACCTGGAGGGTGATCCTGCCAAATGCGTTCTTCGGAGACTTCAACCCCTACGCCGATGAGATCCGTGGCGACTGGTTCCACCCGCTCGACCGCAAGCACCACACCGGCGCGGTCTATCTCGATGGCCACTGGCTGGCGGAGGCCGCCGAATTCGACGAGGTGATGGCACCTGCCGGCGAGCAACCGCTTTGGTTCGGCTCGGTGGACGGAGAAAACACCACGATCCATGCGCAGCTCCCGGGCGTCGATCCGAATGTGGATGGCATCGAGATCAACGTCCGCCAAGCCGTCTTCTACCCCGGCGAGCCCGGCCGCAACTACATCACCGTGCGGGGCTTCACGATGGAGCACGCCGCCACCAACTGGGCCCCGCCGACCGCCGAACAGATCGGCTTGATCGGCACGCATTGGAGCAAAGGGTGGATCATCGAAGACAACATCATCCGCTACTCGGTGTGCACCGGCATCACGCTCGGCAAGCATGGCGATGAGTTCGACAATACCTCGGCCGATACCGCCGAAGGATATGTGGAAACCATCAGACGCGGGCTCGCCGCCGGGTGGTCCAAGGAAAACATCGGGCACCACATCGTGCGCGGAAATCACATCTCGCACTGCGAGCAGGCCGGCATTGTCGGCAGCCTCGGCCCGGCCTTCAGCCTGATCGAGCGCAACCACATCCACGACATCCATGTGCGCCAGTTGTTCAGCGGGCACGAGCAGGCGGGCATCAAGCTGCATGCGCCGATCGACACGATCATTCGCGACAACCACATCCATCGGGCGAGCCGCGGCATCTGGCTCGACTGGATGACGCAGGGCACCCACGTCACCCGCAACCTCGTCCACGACATATCGCCGCGCGAGGATTTGTACGTCGAGGTGAACCACGGGCCGTTTCTCATCGATCACAACATCTTTCTCTCGGACATCGCGATCCTGGACATTTCGCAGGGCGGCGCCTATGCGCACAACCTGGTGGCCGGCCGGATCATCGTCCGCGAGGGCGGCGGCCGCGAAACCCCATGGCACCCGGCACACAGCACGGAGATCGCCGGGCTTGCCACCATCCAAGGCGGAGACAACCGGTTCATCCATAACCTCTTCATCGCCCCCGCCGGGCTGGATCGCTTTGATGAGGCCGGGTTACCGATGATGGTGGTGGGCAATCTTTATTTGAACGGGGCCACGCCTTCCGGCCATGAAACGAACCCTGCGGTGGCGGAGGCCGACCCCCAGCTCCGCCTGTCGCGCGACAGCGACGGAGCATGGTGGCTCGAACTGACGCTGGAAAAGGCATGGGCGGGCGACGTTGAGCGCGCCATCGTGACGAGCGGGCACCTCGGCCGGGCGGTGGTGCCGGATCAACCGTTCGTGCAACCGGACGGCTCACCCCACCGGCTGGACCAGGACTTTTTTGGCAACCCGAGAAACGCCGACTCTGCTTTCCCCGGTCCGTTCGAAATCGAATCTGACGGCCGGCATCGGTGGAAGATCCGGAGCGGCAATGGATTCCCATGAATCCGGGCTTCAACAAACCGGTCTGTGGAATGCGCGTCCCGCTCACTTCGCATGTCCGCGGCAAGGTTCCGCCTGCCAAATCATGCATTCCCCGCTCCCTCTGAGATGTTCGGAAATAGCGCGGCGAACCACGCCATGGGATTTCCGTGCAATTCATCGATCCTGGCGGATGACGACCCATGGACTCGCGCCATCAACCTCCCCGCAGTCACTTCCCGGAGACCGGGAACGCGTTCGAGATCTGATCCGCCCACTTGCGCGCGCGGGCACCGAAGCCGAGGTCGTCCGCCGCATACAGGATGCCGCGCGAGACGTTGATCACATCCGGCGCCTCGCGCCCCGCACCGCCCAGGTCGTCCAGCACCCCGCCCTGCGCGCCGAGGCCGGGCACCAGCAGCGGCGCGTCCATGGGCAGGCGTGGCAGCACGTCGCCCGCGTTGGTGAGGCCGCAGACGTAGCCGACGTCCGTTTTTTTTCCTTCGGATTTCGCCCGCTCGCCGAGAGCGGTCACAAGTTCGAACACCTCGCGGCCGTCGGCGAGTTTCTGGCGTTGGAAATCCGCGCTGCCGGCGTTCGACGTAACCGCGAGCAGGTAGATCCCCTTGCCCTCCCAATCGAGAAACGGCTCGATCGAATCATAGCCGAGGAACGGGTTGAGGGTGACGGCATCGACCTTCCAGTTCTCGAAGTATCCCCGCGCGTAGTATTTCTGCGTCTCACCGATGTCGCTGCGCTTCGCGTCGAGGATCACCGGCACCTCGTCGGGGATCCGCTCCAGCAGTCCGCCGAGGAGCCCGACGCCATCCGGCCCCATCGCCTCGAAATAGGCCATGTTCGGCTTGAAGGCAGCCGCCCACAGCGCGGTTTCCTCGATCACGCGGCCGAGGAAATCCCGCGCCGAATCCACGCCGCCATCGCCCGGCCGGGGGTCCAGCCCCACGCACAACCGCGATCCGGTGCGGGCGATGCTTTTCCCGAGAAGTTCGTTGTAGCGCATGGCCGCAACATGCGCCCGCGGCCACCCCATGCAAAAGCGAAAAATACGCAATCCCCACCGTGCGCCGGACAGCGGTCGGTTCATCGCTGCTGGACGCGGAGCGGCTTCCGCGTCATGTTCCAATCGTGCGCCACGCCATCCTCACCATCCTGCACGAAGGCGGCCCCATCCTGTGGGCGCTGATGGTGCTTGCCGTGATGATCTACACATTCCTCTTCCGCGTTTGGCACCAGATCGCGGGCACCCGCTGCTTGGTGGCCGGGCATTCATGGGAAAAATCCCACGCCCCCGGATCCAGCCCGCCCCGGCAGAGTGACGCTGAGGACCGCCGGCTCGCCGAGCGCGAGTTCGCCGCCTTCGAGCTGGACAACCTCGCCTGGATCCGCCGCCGCATCCCGTTTCTCACCGTCCTCATCAGCGCCGCCCCGCTGCTCGGCCTGCTCGGCACCGTCGCCGGCATGCTGATCACCTTCCAGGGTATGGCGACCGCCTCCGCCGCCGCGCCCATCGACACCATTTCCGCCGGCATCTCCAAGGCGCTGCTCACCACCCAGGCCGGCCTCGTCATCGCCGTGCCCGCCGCCTTCTGCCTCGCTCTCATCAAGCGACGCGCCGACGTCACCCACCTCGAACTCCAGCGCCAGCTACACACCCGACTCGCCGCCCGGCCATGAGACGCTTCCGCCACGCCACCCGCATCGAGACCACCGGCACGATCGACATCTCGCCGCTCATCGACGTCGTTTTCCTTCTCCTCATCTTCTTCATCGTCACCACCGTGTTCGTCCGTGAGACCGGGGTGGACGTCTCGAAACCCCGCGCCGCCAGCTCGGAGGATCTCGACCAACAGGCCATCCTCATCGCCGTCACCCACGAGGGGCGCGTCTGGCAGGGCGGCCGCGAGATCGGGCCGGACGGTGTGCGCACCGTTGTCTCCGCCCTGCTCGAGGAAACGCCCGACACCCCCGTCATCATCCGCGCCGACGCCAACGCCGCCACCGAGGCCACCGTCAACGTCATCGACGGCGCCAAGCTCGGAGGAGCCGCCACCGTCTCGCTCGCGACCGAACGCTGAAGCCCGGCAAAACCCGTGCCAACCCGCCCGCCGAACGCTACAGCGGCCTCGCCAGCGGTACAGGTGGAGAGGCGGCGGAACGGGGCGCGCAACATGAGGGGAAATGACGCGGAGGCGGCGGGAGTGTTGTGATCAATGCGGGACCCGCCGAGAAACACCGGCTCTACCCGTGTGGTGTGATGACTTTCCACAATATGCCGGAATCAGCCCATCTGGCTTTTCGGCCTGAGCGAGTAAAGCACGGCCATGCGGATGGCGATTCCGTTTTCGACCTGATCGTTGATCAGGGAGTGTTCGTAATTCATGACCGCATCGCACAACTCGACACCGCGGTTCACCGGACCCGGATGCATGAGGTAGAGTCCGCGGGCGCGCAGGTCCTCCAACCGCGTCTCGGTGATGCCGTAGAGGCGGTGGTATTCGCGCAAGCTAGGGAAAAACTGCGCCGACTGCCGCTCCATCTGGACGCGGAGCAGATACACGACGTCCGGCTCCCATGCCATGGCCTCGCCATAATTCGTGAACCGGAGGACTTCGGGCGGCGGGTTTTTCGGCACGAGTGAACCGGGACCCAGCCAGGCCACCCGGACGCCCAGCATGCCGAGGATGGCGGTGGTGGAGCGGGCGACACGCGAGTGCAGGATATCCCCGATGACGAGCACTTTTTTCCCGCAGGGTTCGGGGAATTTCTCCTTGATGGTGAATGCATCGAGCAAGGCCTGCGTGGGGTGGGCATGCGCGCCATCGCCTGCGTTGACAACGGAAGCATGCGTCTGGGCGGCGATCAGCCCCGGCAAGCCGGATCGACCGTGGCGGACGATGATGTAATCGGTGCGCATGGCCTGGAGTGTCTCCACCGTTTCGCGAACGGACTCTCCCTTGGTGATTGAGGACTGGGAGACATCGAAGTTGGTGACGTCCGCGGAGAGGCGCTTTGCCGCGACCTCGAAGGAGGAGTGGGTGCGGGTGCTCGGCTCGTAGAAAAGCATGAGCACGGATTTCCCTTTCAATGCCGGGACTTTCTTGACGGATCTTTTAAAAACCTCCTTGAACGGCGCTGCTTGATCGAGCAGTTGGTCGATTTCCCCTCGTTCGAGGGAGGCGATGGTGAGCAGGTCTTTACGTGGCATGCCGGAGCTGGGGAAAATACTGCAGGGCCGCGTAGATCATGACAAACAAAACCACCACCGAGATGAATGCCCCGTGGTGACGGGAATAAGCGCGGAAAAAAAACAGGAAGACAGCGTATGCGAGCGCCGTCAGGGACATCGTGAGCGTTAGCAAAGGCAGGATCTCCCGATATGCCGGAACCGCGGCGGACGCAGCAAGCAGGTAGCCCGCGACCACCCATATCGTACGGGCACGCCGCACCGGGAGTCGCAGCGCCTCGTTCTGTGTCTCGAACATTCCGCGCCGCCGCAGATCGGCGAGTTCCTGCTCGCTATGGCGGTGCATGGGCAGTCCGCTCGCGGGGTCAATCTCCACTTCGGGGGCGTCTCCAACGGGCGCGGGCGAGTGGAACGCCGGGGCGGAGCCGGGCGTTAGCTTCGCCGCAGGTTCCGGCGGAGGTGGCGCGGGGTTCTCGTTCGGGGCGGCGGGAACGCCGAGCTTGTCGCGCAGTTCGGCGATTTCCCCCGGGGTTTTCTTATTCTCCGGCAGCGGGCTCATGGGTTTCGACTGATGGGAGGGGTTCCTTCGGGATGATGCGGACCTCTTCCTTGCCATCAGTCCCTTCAAGCGAGACATGTACATGGTCGAGGCGCCGGGTGTCGAGAAGGATTGCCGTGTAATCGGGCTGGACAGGCATCTCGCGGTGGCCGCGGTCGATCAGGACGGCGAGTTCCACCTTGGCGGGCCGACCGTAGTCGGAAAGGGCGTCGAGCGCGGCGCGGATGGTCCGGCCGGTGAAGAGCACGTCGTCCACCAGGATGACGTGCGCTCCATTGATGGTGAAGGGGATGTCGCTTTCCTGGAGCGCCGGGTTTTCGTGAAGGTGTTCGTAATCATCGCGGTAAAGCGAGATATCGAGCACGCCGAAGGACAGGTCCTGATCATCGCCAGCGAGTTCGTTGAGCACCCGCTCCGCCACCTCGTCGCCCCTTGAGCGTATGCCAACGAGGCAGATTGGCTTGCCTCTGGTGGCGGCACGGATGTCATTGGCGAGCTTGGTGACGCCGCGGGCGATGTCATCGGCGGTGAGGATGCGTTCTTGCATGGCGGTGGTGAAAAATGTGGCGGCGGGAAGACGCCACACACCAACCCTGATCGAGCCAATACCGCGATGCAAGCCACCATCGCCACGGCTTGCGGCGATTCGGGTTGTGTGTCGCATCAAACCGGTTGTTGCGTTCCCGGCTCCGGCGGGGTATGGAACGCGCATGTCAGTTGTTGCCAATGAATCCCGCATCATGGACAAGACCCGCGAATTGTGCGCGGAGATTGCCGAAGACCCGCGTGTGCTGGAACTCCAGCATACCGTGGAGAAATTCCTCGCGAACGATGCCGCGAAGGTCCAATATAAATCCGTCCACGAGCGTGGCGAGGCGCTGCACCAGAAGCAGCACGCCGGTGTCGAGCTGAGCGCCGCCGAGATCCGCGAGTTCGAGGGTGCGCGCGACGAGCTTTTCAACAATCCGGTCGCCGTCGACTTCATGAACGCCCAGCGCGAGCTCGAAGGGCTCCAACGCGAGGTCGGCAAGCTTGTCTCGATGACCCTCGAACTGGGTCGAGTCCCCACCGATGAGGATATCGCCGAAGCCGAGGGCGGGGGTTGCTGCGGTGGTGGCGGCTGTGGCTGCCACTGAATCGGCGCATCCGCGCGGAGACCGAGACGGAGCGGACGTCGGCATTCCGCGCTGGTCACACGCCACTTCCCGGCTATGGTGCGCGTCGAAATGAAAATCGACGTCAAACTGCTTTCCCGAATTTGCGAGGCTCCGGGCGCGCCCGGTTCTGAAAAATCCATCCGCGACCTCGTCGTGGCCGAACTCAAGGGACTGGCCGACAAGGTCGAGATCGACAACATGGGCAACGTGATCGCCCTGAAGAAAGGGCGCTCGTCGGCGAAGAAAACCATGGCCGCCGCGCACATGGACGAGATCGGCTTCATCGTGACGCACATCACCGACGAGGGATTCGTCCGCTTCAACCCCGTTGGCGGGTTCGACCCGAAAACGCTCACCTCCCAGCGCGTGATCATCCACGGCCGCAAGGATGTGCCCGGCGTCATGGGCAGCAAGCCGATCCACATCATGCAGCCCGATGAGCGGAACAAAGCGATGAAGCTCACCGATTACTTCATCGACACCGGGATGTCCGGCGACTCGCTGCGCAAGCTGGTGAAGGTGGGCGATTTCATCACCCGGCACTCGCCGCTGATGGAGTTCGGCAATTGCGTGAACGCGAAGTCACTCGACAACCGCGCCTCGGTCTATGTGCTGCTCGAATGCCTGCGCGTGTTGAAGAAATCGCGCCGCAAGCCGGCCTACGACTTCCACGCCGCGTTCACCGTGCAGGAGGAGGTGGGCCTGCGCGGGGCGAATGCCGCGACGCTGGGCATCCAGCCGGACTTCGGCATCGGCCTGGACACCACCATCGCCTACGACGTGCCGGGTTCCTCGCCCCAGGAGCGTTGCACGCGTCTTGGTCACGGCGCGGCGATCAAGCTGATGGACTCCTCGGTGATCTGCGACTACCGGATGATCGACTTCATGAAGGCGACCGCGAAAAAAGCCGGCATCAAGTGGCAGCCGGAAATCCTCTCCGCCGGCGGCACCGACACCGCCAGCCTGCAGCGCATGGTCGGCGGCGGATCGATCAGTGGCGCGATCTCCGTGCCCACGCGCCACATCCACCAGACGATTGAGACGTGCGACAAGTCCGACCTCGGAGCCTGCGTCGATCTCCTGGCCGCGTGCGTCTGCGGTATCGACAAGCACGACTGGAAACACTGACCCGTCCGCATGCGTGTGCTCGCCATCGACCCCGCCATCCGCAACACCGGCTACGCGGTGGTCGAGGGCGACACCCGCGCGGCGCGCGCCATCGCCTACGACGTGATCCGCGTTGCCGCGAAAATCCCCCAGTCCGGCGCGCTTTCCGCCATCCGCAGCCAATTGTGCGAGGTGATCCGGCGGCACGATCCCGCGGAGGTCGCCGTCGAGGGGGTCATTTACGTCCAGTCGCACCGCACGGCCATCACCATGGGGGCGGCCCGCGCGGCGGCGTTGATCGCGGCGGCGGACCACGGCCTGCCGGTATTCGAGTATTCGCCGAAAAAGGTGAAACAGGCCGTCGTCGGCCGTGGCGCGGCGGACAAATCCCAGGTCGCCTTCATGGTGCGCGCGCTGCTCGGCCTCGCGGAAACCCCGCCCGCCGACGCCGCGGACGCCATCGCCATCGCCATGGCCCACCTCCAGGCCACCGACCCGCTCAAGGCGCGCGTTTTCGACCGCCGCCGGGTGTGACCCGCCAACCACACGCGCCCCACAGATGCCGCAGATCATCCACCTCCGCGAACCGGTTTCCTACGGGGACGGGCTGCGCATGCAGCAGGCGCGCGTCGCCGCCATCCTCGACGGGTCCGGGCCGGAAACCATCCTCCTGCTCGAGCACGAGCCGGTTTACACCATCGGCCGGCTGCGCGACCGGTCGTCACTGCGCGAAGCGGCCCTGTTGCCCCACCCCGTCGTCGAAACCAACCGCGGCGGCCAGGCGACCTACCACGGCCCCGGCCAGCTCGTGGGCTATCCATTGCTCGACCTGACGCGGCGCGGGCGCGACCTCCACGCCCACCTGCGCCGCATCGAGGACGCGCTCATCCGCGCCTGCGCCGCGTTCGGCGTCGATGCCGGCCGCCGCGACGGCCTCACCGGCGTGTGGGCCGGGCCGCGCAAGCTCGCGTCCATCGGCGTGGGCGTCCGCAAATGGGTGTCGATGCACGGATTCGCCATCAACATCGCGAGCGAGTCGCTGCCGCCGTTTTTCGCGATCACCCCTTGCGGCATCGAGGGCGTGGCCATGGGCTGCCTGGAACAGGAGGCCGGGCGCGACATTGCGATGGACGAGGCCCGCGCGGTGGTCGCGGCTGAACTGGAACGCGAATTCGTTCGTCAGTGCACACGCCAGTCATGAGGTCAATCCCTGGTTCATCCCGCTCGCCGAGCTGAACTGGTTCCGGACCTGGAGCCCCGGCAACGGCACCGGCAACTATCCGACCCATCTCGGCGGCGCACTGCCCGCGGCCATCGCCTTTGAAGGGGGAGACCTGTTCAATCTCGGCGCGGTCAACGCCGGACAAAACCGCGACCTGGTCACCGCCGCGATCGGCTTCCGCTCGCGCGTCCACCCCTCCGCCGAATTCGGCGTGGCCTATGAAACGCCGCTCACAGACAAAAGCTCCAGCCTGATGCGGGACCGCATCACCATCGACCTGGTGTGGAGATTCTGACTCGGGCCATTCTCCATGGAAAAACCGCAACCACGGCCCCGGTCGTGCTTGCTTTTTCTTTTTTCCGGGGTAACCGGGATGCCATGTCAATCGCGCTCCGTCTCATCACCGTCATCACCAGCCTGCTTGTCATCGGCTGCGCCGGTGCGGGTCGCACGCCATTCACGCCGGAATCCGGCCCGCCCACCGTGGGCATGCCCGCTGCCTTGAGCGAA
Source organism: Haloferula sp. (assembly GCA_007126655.1). GTDB lineage: Bacteria > Verrucomicrobiota > Verrucomicrobiia > Verrucomicrobiales > Akkermansiaceae > Luteolibacter. Next base: position 33,654 of record SLAV01000098.1, read on the forward strand.
CGCGAGCGGTTGTTCATGCCCGACGTGGAAGCCGCGCTGCGCGACGAGGGCCTGCTGCCGGTGCGCCACGGCGGAGGCGAGATGGATCTCGAATTCACCATCGACGCCGGCCCGATCAACACCAACACCCGCATTATCCTGCTCGAGGGTCGCCGCACCATCGCCCGCGGCACCGGGCGGGCTTCCGGCGTGCCGCTGGTCGGTCGGTCGACCGTCGCCGAGAATTCGTTCGCGCGCGCATTCGAGGAATTCCAGGCCGAACTCGCCCAGGCGCGCGTTCGGCGCGGCTGGCAGCAACCACGCTCCACGCGCCCGGCCAGCGGCGGCGATCTGCCGGTCGATTGATCTTTACCACACTGGAAAACGCCACACACCAACTTGATTCACCAGATAACCAACCATTCATTTTCAAGCTTTCAGGCCAACTTAATCCTGAGCTTGACAGAACCGCACCCACCACTAATATCGCCCGTCCCGACGGGTCGTTGAACTTTAGCCCGTAACAAGCACTAACATCACACGGTCCATCAATCACCAATCCATTTCGTATCATGGCCAACCACAAATCCTCAATCAAACGGGCGCGCCAGACAATCATCCGCACCGAGCGCAACCGCGCCGAAAAACAACGCATCCGGACGATTCGCAAGAAAACCCTCGCCGCCATAGCCGCAGGCGACAAGGACGAGGCAGCCTCTGCCGCCTCCAAACTGGCATCCGCCGTGGACAAAGCCGCGAAAAAGAATCTCTATCACCCGAACAAGGCCGCGAATATCAAGCGCAAGACCTCCAAGGCCCTCGCCGCGCTCGCCTGATCCGGGTTTCCCGCATTTTCCCGTCATTTCATCCCCGAGAGAAAGCGGACCGGTCACCCGGCTCCGCTTTTTTCACGCAACACCATGACACCCACACCACCCACAGCCCGCGCAGAGGCGGCCGCGCGGATCGCGGAAAATCCGGATGGCTACAAGGTCTGTGAGGGATGCGATTCGATCATCGGTATCGGCGCGACCATCTGCCCGAACTGCCATAGCTTCCGCTTCGATCACAGTCGCGAACGCGTCGTCATGCAGGCGCGCATCCTAGGTGCCCGAGAACAAACGTCCGTGACCTCCGACGACCTCCACTGAGCCCGATCACCACATGGAAAGCCCGCTCTCCACTGGATTCAAGGAATGGCAGGTCGTCTGCGACGCGCTCGCATCAGGCCGACAGAAAATTCTTCTCCGCAAGGGCGGCATCCACGAGGGACGGACAGGCTTTTCCTTCGCCCACAACGCGTTCTTCCTCTTCCCGACCCGTTTCCATGCCAATGCCTCGCAGGTGAGGGAGGGCCATGTCGAGACCGCACCGGAATGGCGCGAAGGCGACCCGGTGTCGATCACTCATTTCGTGCGTGTGCCGCGCGCCGTCACCCTCTTTGAGTGGGACGCCGTCGCCGCGCTCGAACCTCTCCACATCTATGCCGAAGCCACCGTGCGGGACCGCTTTTTCTGGCAGGGCCGCAACATGCCGTCGGGCAGCATCCACGTCGCGCTCGCGGAGACCCGCCGGCTCGCCAGCCCCTGGCGGATACGCTATGTCCCCGCATTCGGCGGCTGCCGAAGCTGGATCACCCTGCCGAAGCCGCCCGCCGGACTGCTCGATGGCGCCCAACCGGTCTGCGACCCCGGCGAACTTGCGGCCCTCGCTGCCCGGCTCTTTTGACGAAAAGCGGAAAAAAGGCGTGCTTTACCGGGGCTTTCGGGGTTCAATATCCAAAACCTTGATACTCTGAATGCCATGCAGGCCACGTTGCTCCCTCCCCGACAGCCACACTTGTGCGCACCCCTCACCTCGAACCGTGATCTCGGCTCGTGCTTGGTTGCGAACATACCCCTGCGTGAACTGCTCGCCACGGAGCTGAACCGTGCCGGTTTCCAGCTCGTCGAGCCAAACGAAGCCACCGAGCGAACCCTGCGCATCCCCATCGACAACTGGATCGAACTCGGAGCCCTGCTCCTGCTCGGGCGCAACCCCGCCTCAGCATGCCTCTGCAGCGAAGAGGGCGACGTCTTCGCGTGGAAGGGTTCCACCGATCCCGCGGAGTGCGAGCAACGCATCGTCACCAGCGCACGCTGTTTTGAAATCAAATACCCGTGGGATCTCCTCCGCATGAACGAGGAAGTGCTCTCCATGGTCGACGAAACCTCCCTGCTCGGCGAGATCAGCCCCCTCGCAACCATCCACGGCAGCGTCCGCGTGGCCAGTGGCAGCCGCATCCTGCCCGGCACCGTTATCGAGGGCCCCGTCGTCATCGGACCGAACAGCCAGATCGGGCCCAACGCCTACCTCCGCGGCCACACCTCCATCGGTGCGAACTGCTTCGTCGGCAACGGCGCGGAAATCAAGAACTCCATCATCTACAACAACACTTACATTTCACGCCAATGCTATGTCGGCGACTCCATCGTCGCCACCCACGTCACTTTCGGCGCCGGCACCGCCACCGAAAACCACCGGCACGACGGGCGCCACCACGTTTCAATGATCCGGGGCAATGCCGTCAACACGCGGCGCATCAAGCTCGGTGCCATCGTCGGCGATGGCGTTTGTACCGGCGTGAACACCTCCATCGAGGCCGGCGTCAAAATCGGCATCGCCCGCACCACCACTCCGGGCAGTTACGTCAAACAGGATCTTCTGTGACCAAATCGTCACTTCCGACGGATTCCACCCGACAAGCGCCCATTGTAAACGAATCTCAATGCAGAAGATTCTGATCGTCGAGGACGAACACGACATCGCCGAACTCATCGCCTTCAACCTCAGGCGCGCCGGATACGAAGTCATCATGGCGCACGACGGCATCGAGGGTACCGTCATGGCCATGCGTGAGCGTCCCGCACTGATCGTGCTCGACCTCATGCTCCCCGGGCGTGACGGCTACGGCGTTTATCGTGAGCTGCGCCGGGACGCGCGCACCGCCTCCACCCCCGTCATCATGCTCACCGCGCGCGCACAGACGGAGGACCGCATCCAGGGCCTCGAAACCGGAGCGGATGATTACCTGACCAAGCCATTCAGCCCCAAAGAGCTGATGCTCCGCATCCGGGCCATCCTCAAGCGCGGCGACGCGCCGCCCGGCGCCAGCGAGTTCACCCACGGGCCGTTCCGTTTCGACAAGAACGCGCTCAAATTCTACGTCGGGACCGATTCAGTGGATCTGACCCCCACCGAGTTCAAACTGCTCCTCTACCTCTGCGAACGAGCCGGCAGACCCCAGGAGCGCAACCATCTGCTGCGCACCATCTGGGGATACAGCGACGAGGCCCATTCGCGCACCCTCGACACCCACATGAAGCGCCTGCGCCAGAAACTCGGCGCGCATCATGGTTCCTGGATTGAAACGGTGCGCGGCGTCGGCTATCGCGTGGCCACCCAAGCCCCATGACCACCCATGCCGCCGTTCTTCTCCTTGCAGTGGCCCTGCTGGCCGTGGCGGTTCTCACGTGGCGGTTGCGCCGCGCCCGTATCGAACATATCGAGGAAATCCGCGCATGGCGAACCCTGCTCGCCGAGGAGCTCGCCAGCGCGCGTGACGAGCGGCACCGCCTCCTCGACGCCCTCGGCGATGCCTTCCTCATCGTGGACGGGTCACACCACATCCGGTTTGCCAACCGGGCCGCGCGGGAGCTCTTCGGCAAGCGCGAGATTTTGGGGCGCACTGTCCGCGAAACCCTGCTTGACCCGCGCCTCGTCGAGGTCCTGCTACGTTGCATCGAAACCGGCGAAGCCGAGCGCGCGCGCGTCGTCTTTGCCCGGCAGACCTCCCCGCGCGGTGACAACGAAACCCGCGGTCTCAACGCATGGACCATCGATGCCGCCCCACTCTCCACCACCCCTGACACCAACCCCGACACCCGCGTGGTGATCCGCGACGTGACCACCGAACACCAGCTCGAACAAATCAGGAAGGACTTCGTCGCGAACGCCTCGCACGAACTGCGCACCCCCCTCGCCATCATCAGCGGCTACCTCGAGAACCTCCTCGACGACGGGCTTGTCGAGGAACCCGACACCGCGCGCCATTTTCTCGGCGTGATGCGCAAACACACCGATCGCATCTCGCGAATCGTCGAGGACATGCTCGTCATCTCCCGCCTCGAATCCGGCGAGGCCGGCAGCCTGAACATCGAGCCCTTCAAGCTCCGCTCGTGCGTCCAGGATGTCCTCGAGCGCCTCGAGTCGGTGATCCGCAGCCAAAATGCCACAGTCCGCGTCAACCTGCACGATCCCGAATTCGTTATCCACGGCGACCGGTTCTACTGGACCCAGGTCCTGTTCAACCTCGTCGAAAACGCGCTCAAGCAAAACCCCCACCCGGGGCTGGATGTCGAGGTCGGTTGCGCCACCAGTGACGATGGCGTGCTTCGCGTCTGGGTGTCCGACGACGGTGTCGGCATTCCCAGCGCTGACCTGCCTCACATCTTCCGCCGCTTCTATCGCTGTGCGAAACACCACTCGCAGCAGGAAATCAAGGGCACCGGCCTTGGCTTATCCATCGTCAAGCGCGCCATCGAGGCCCACGGCGGTGAAATCACCGTCACGTCCGTCCCCGGCAACGAAACCAAATTCACCATCATTCTTCCCGGCCCTGCCGAGGCTTCGTGAGGGTCCGCCAGTTCTCCGGCTTCGTCACGGAATGTCGAAATCCGGCGGGGCCAGCTCGAAGCCATCGAATTGGAATGCGGGCGAAACGGTGCAACTGACCAGCGTGTAATCGCCCGTGCTGCGCGCGGCCTGCCAATGGTTGGCGGGCACGACGAGCTGCGGCGACTGCCCGGCAAGCACGTCCCCGCCCAGCAGATCGCGGCTCGCCGGGCCGGCGTCGGTGGCGCTGATGGCGAGTTCCAGCGGCGCGCCGGCGTGCCAGAGCCAGATTTCATCGGCATCGACGCGGTGCCAGTGGCTGCGCTCGCCGCCTCGGAGCAGGAACAGGATGGCGGTGCCCGCCGGCCTGCCGCCGTCGGGCGCGGCGGCCTCCCACGTCTGGCGGTAATGCCCGCCTTCCGGGTGGGGCGTCAGGTTGAGGCGGGCGATCAATTGTTCGGCTTCGCGAGACATGCCCTCACCTTGGCCATCCCCGGCCCGCGTGCCAAGGCCGGGAATATGCGATGGACAGCGGCCCGGGGAAACGCGGATAAATGGCGCGCATGACCGATCCATCCGAACCCGGTATCCGCGACCACGGCCCGCAGCCGTTCGACGCGGTGCTGCGAAACCGGGGGTTGACGAACGCCGGATTCGTGGCGGCGGCCGGCGAGCAGATCACCCACAAGCATGTGCGGCGCGCGCGCGAGGGCCGCCAGTTGACGACGCGCATGATGCTGAAGCTCACCCGCATCCTCAACGAGGTGGTCGCCGCCGGGATGACGGACGAGGAGCGCAGGGACTTCACCCCCTACCTGCATCGCGACCTGTTCACCTACGCCAAGGGCCGCGACGCGGCGCGCCCGGATCCCAACGCCGCGCGCCCGGCACCGTGAAATCCGGCGACCAGCCGTGGCGTGTGGTCGGCCAAGGGCTGGCTGGCACCAGCCTGGCCTGGCGGTTCCTCGAACGCGGCGCGGAGTTCACCATCGCAAGCGACGGGCGCCCCGGCAGTTCGCGCGTCGCCGCCGGGCTGGTGAACCCGGTCACCGGCAGGAACTTCGGCCCGAGCTGGCGGATCGGCGACTTTCTGCCCGAGGCGGCCGGCTTTTACGAAAAAACCGGATCCTTTCTCGGCATCCGCTGCTGGCATCCGCTGCCGGTGCTGCGCCTGGCGCGCGACGCGGAGGAATGGCGGCGCATCGATGCCCGCATGGCGAATCCGGAGGCCGCCCCGTGGATCGCAGGCGTCGCGCCGCCGCCGCCCGGCTGGCACGCCGCAGTGGAATTGCGCGGCGGCGGCCGGCTCGACGCGCGCGCCTTCCTCGACGCGTCGGCGGCGCATTTTGAGAAACTCGGCATCCTGCGACAACGGGAGGAGGATCCTCCTGACGGGCCGGACGCCCGCACCATCCTCTGCCAGGGCGCGGCGGGCTTGCTCGACGGGCGGCTCGGCCCGCACCGCTGCGCCAAGGGCGAGATCCTCACGGTGCACGCACCGGGGTGGTCGGAGTCGCACATCCGCGTCGGCGCGGGCGGCTGGCTGGTGCCGGTGGGAGGCGGGCGCTTCAAGGCCGGCTCGACCTACGAGTGGGACACGCTCGATTCAGAGCCGACGGTGGCCGGACTCGATCGGCTGCGCGAAACGGCCCGCAGGCTGGGTGGCGACGACGCGTTCGCCGTGGTCGCGCACGAGGCAGGCGTGAGGCCGATTTTGCGGCGCAGCCAGCCCGTCATCGGCCGCCACCCGGACGGCGGTTTTGTCTTCAACGGCCTCGGATCGAAGGGATCGCTCTACGCCCCCGGCTGCGCCCGCCGCCTTGCCGACGCCTGCCTTGAGGGCGCGGCGATCGGGGCCGATCTTGATTTTGAATCCTTCCGTCATGGCCGAGCCTGACCCGCATTTCCCGCCCCGCCCGACGGCCCTCGCCCACGCGCTGACCGCGCGCGCGCTGGCGCCCGGCGATCTCGCGGTGGACGCCACCTGCGGCAACGGCCACGACACGCTGCACCTCGCGCGCCACGTCGGCGCGGGCGGCACCGTGGTGGCCATCGACATCCAGGCCGCCGCGCTGGACGAAACCCGCCGCCGCCTCGAATCCGAGGGCATGGACGACGGGCGCGTGCGACTGGTCCGGGACTGCCACAGCGCGATGGGCGGGCATGTGTCAGCCGGTGCCGCCGCGGTGGTCGTGTTCAACCTGGGCTACCTGCCGGGGGGCGATCACGCGGTGACGACGCGCGCGGAAACGACGCCCGC
>SLAV01000335.1 GCA_007126655.1 Haloferula sp.
CTTCACCGCCGGCGACGCCGTCGTCACCCTCGACCGCACACCCCCACCCGCCGCCGGCGGCCCGCGCCACGGCGGCTATGCCGGCCTCTCGCTCCGCTTCTCCAAAGAATTCGAGGAAATGACCTGCCTCACCAACACCGGAGAAACACAGGCCACCGAAGCCCATTCCAGCCCCGCCCGCTGGCTCGCCTTTTCCACCGAATCCGCCAGCGCCGCCATCCTTGACCATCCTGAAAACCTCCGTCACCCACAACCGTGGTATGTCTGGAACACCACCCACATGCGCTTCTTCAGCCCGTCCCCCATCTTCGACACCCCCCTCGGACTCGACCCCGGCGAATCATTCCACCTCCGCTACCGCATCCTCATCCAGTCCACCCCCGCCGCCCCCGAATCCCTCGAAAACGCCTGGAAAACCTTCCAATCCACCCAATTCCCAAATCCATAAACAAATCCTCAAATCTCAAATCTCAAATCCAAATGCCCACGACCCGCCGCCGTTTCCTCACCAGCGCCACCGCCGCCTTCGCCGCGCCCCTCATCCTTCCCGGCACCCGCGCATGGGGGGATGACGCCTCCGCCCTCCGCACGATCCGCCTCGGCCACATCGGCACCGGCAGCCGCGGCGGCGCATTGCTGCGCAACTTCACCTCCGCCCCCGGCGCGCGCTCCGTCGCCGTCTGCGACCCGTTCGACCACCGCCGCACCAACGCCGCCAACCACATCGAACAAACCCAGGGCCACAAACCGAAATCCTACGTCGATTTCCGCGAACTCCTCGCCGACCCCGACATCGACGCCGTCGTCATCGCCACCCCCGACCACTGGCACGTCCCCATCGGCATCGCCGCCGTCGAAGCCGGCAAGGACGTCTATCTCGAAAAACCCCTCGGCTACACCCTCGCCCAAAACCAGCAAATGCTCAAAGCCTGCGAAGCATCCGGCCGGTTCTTCCAATACGGCACCCAGCAGCGCAGCCAGGAAATCCTCCATCGCGGCATGGAACTCGTCCTCAACGGCACCATCGGCGACATCGAACGCATCGAAATGTGGTGCCCCGAAGGCCAGGGCGGCGGCTCACTCGACGAAATCCCCATGCCCGACGGCCTCGATTACAACCTCTACATCGGCCCCGCCCCCATGCGCCCGCCCACCCAAGACCGGCTCACCAAAGAAGCTTCCTGGTATTGCGCCGACTACGCGCTCGGCTTCATCGCCGGCTGGGGCGCCCACCCGCTCGACATCGCCATCTGGGGACTCGATTTCGACCTCGAAGGCCCCTTCACCGTCAAAGGCACCGGCCACGTCGCCACCCCCGACGCCCTCTTCAACACCCTCACCACCTGGGACGTCGAAATGAAATTCGCCGGCGGCATCGAAGCCCGCTTCATGAGCCACCGCATCGCCGAACCCGTCGTCCGCGCCTACAACGACACCTTCCGTGGCGACGGCACCACCTTCTTCGGCACCAAAGGCTGGATCAGCCTCAGCCGAGGCGGCGCATCCGCCAGCAACCCGGAATGGCTCCGCCAACGCGTTCCCGCCGAATCCGCCCGCCTGCCCTACCACCGCAACTGGTATCACGGTTTCGTCGAATGCGTCCGCGATCGCAAACCCTCCCCCGGCAGCATCCAGGAAGCCGTTCGCTCCGACGCCATGAGCCACCTCGCCGTCATCGCCATCGAATCCGGCCGACAAATCACCTGGGACCCGAATTCCTACCGCATCATTTCGCCCGAACCCCTCAATTCAAAAATGACCGCGCCCTCGCGCGATGAATGGCAGGGCTGATCCACACGACCCCGGAGTCATATGAAAAAAATCATCCCCATCGGCCTCCTGCTCGCTGCAAGCTCAATCGCTGCAGCTGAACAAGAAGCCAGGCCCAACATCCTCTGGATCACCAGCGAGGACAACTCGTCCCACTGGCTCGGCTGCTACGGCAATCCCCAGGCGAAAACCCCGTACATCGACGCCCTCTCCGCAGAAGGCATCACCTTCGACCGCGCCTATTCCAACGCCCCCGTCTGTGCCGTCGCCCGTTCCACCATCCTCATGGGCATCCACGCCCCCACCATGGGCACCCAACACATGCGCAGCCGCCACGCCATCCCGGCGGATTGGCAATCCCACGCCCAACTCCTCCGCCAAGACGGCTACTACAGCACCAACAACTCAAAAACCGACTACAACATCCTCGGCGACGACCGCGCCCACTGGCACGAATCCTCCAACCAGGCCCACTTCCGCAACCGCCCCAATGCCGAAACCCCGTTCTTCGCCATCTTCAACCTGATGGAATCCCACGAAAGCTCGCTCTTCAAAAACCGCCCCCTCGCCCCCCGCCGCCTCACTCCCGACGAGGTCGATCTTCCCCCATACCTCCCCGACCTCCCGGAAATCCGCACCGACATCGCCCGCTACCACGACCGCGTCGAGGACATGGACGCCCGCGTCGGCGAAATCCTCGCGGATCTCGAAAACGCCGGCCTCGCCGACACCACCATCGTCTTCTACTACTCCGACCACGGCGGCGTCCTCCCGCGTGACAAACGCTACCTCGAGGAAACCGGCGTCCGCGTCCCGCTCGTCATCCGGATCCCCGAAAAATTCCAACACCTCTCGCCGTTCGGCCCCGACGAACGCACCGGGGAAATCGTCACCTTCGCGGACCTCGCGCCCACCCTGCTCTCGCTCGCAGGCATCCCCGTCCCCGAAAACATGCAGGGCCGCCCGTTCCTCGGCACGAACCGCGTCGAACCGCCCGGGGACCACATCGCCTTCCTATTCGCCGACCGTTTCGACGAACTCTACCGCATGCGCCGCGGAATCACCGACGGGAATTGGAAATACATCCGAAACTTCACCCCCCACCTCCCGCTCGCACCATACTCGTTCTACCAGTTCGGCCAGCCCGGATGGGTCGCATACCGCGAGGCATGGGAAAACGGCGACCTGGAAGGCATCCATCACGACCTCTGGCACCCCCCCGCCGGCTCCGAACAACTCCACGACCTCTCCGCCGACCCCTGGGAAACCAAAAACCTCGCCGGCGATCCCGCCCACGCCGCGCGCCTCGCGGAATTCCGCGAACGCCTCAAGACCACCATGATCGCAAAACGCGACACCGGCGTGGTGCCCGAACCACTCTTCCCCACCATTGCCGCCACATCCACCATCGCCGGCGCCGTGGGCGACGACGATTTCCCCATGCGCGAACTCACCCGCATCGCATTCCTCGCCAGCGAGGGCGACGCCGCCAACCTCCCCGCCCTCAAGCGGGCCATCACCTCTCCCCACCCCGTCGCCCGCTATTGGGCCGCGCTCGGCATCCGCATCCTCGCCGAAGATGGAGCCCCGGCCGCCGACGCGCTCGCACCGCTGCTGGAGGACGAACACTCCGTCATCCGCACCACCGCCGCCGAAGCGCTCCACACCCTCGGCGACCGGAAAACCGCGAGCGACCTGCTCATTGACGAAGCCTCGCGCGACATTTGCGACGCATCCATGCTCCACCTTCTCAACACCCTCTTCCACACCGGATTGATCAACGAAATCCCGGACACCCCGGCTCAATAGCTCGCAGACAGGGGCGGATACATCGCAAGGCTGCTTGGCCGGATACAACGTGACTAGGCCTCTCTGCCAGCACCCCCGCGAGCGGGTCGCCTTGTAGCCGATTTTTGCCGGATTGTGTTGTCTTCCAAGCCACGCTCGCATACGAACGGGCCAGCAGAAGAATCATACACACTGGCCATGGATGCGGATAATTTCAACGAAACGCTGTTCACCAAATTAACGGAATCTGAATTGTTCAAAACCTACCAGTCTGCATTCCGCTGCGCGACGGGACTGCCTCTCAGACTCGTCGGTCCCGATACATCCGTCACCGACCTCCTCTGCCTGTCCGACGAAAACTCCGCATCCTTCTGCGAGAAAATCAACCTCTGCAAATCCGCCTGTGCCGCCTGCATCGAAGTCAACGAGCGGCTCATGAAAGAAGCCGGCATCAACGGACCAACAACCTGCCATTGCTTCACCGGCATGGCCTCCACCGCCATCCCCATTCGCAATGGCCCCGCTCTCATCGGATTCCTGCGCACCGGCCAGGTTTTCCACAAGCTGCCGGATGCGAAACGCTTCGACTCCGTCGCCAAAGCCCTCACCCGCCAGGGACTCAAATCGAAGGAAATCGAAAAACTCCGTGCGACATACAACCAGACCCGCATCGTCGAGCCAGAGCGCTACAACAGCATGGTCACCCTCCTTGTGACTTTCGGGCAACAGCTCAACCGTCACGTCGAAAAGCTCGCCCTCATCAGCGAGGGCAGCGAGCCGGCAGCCGTGGCCAAGGCCCGCGAGTTCATCGACAGCGCGCTTGCCGACCCCCTGCCGCTTTCGCTCGTCGCCCGCCATGCCGGCCTCAGCGAATCCCACTTCTGTCGTGTCTTCAAGGAATCCACCGGACTCACCCTCACCGATTACGTCAACCGCCGCCGCATCGAGTGGGCGAAAAAAGAACTTCTCAAGCCCGAAGTCCGCATCTCCGAAATCGCCTTCCAGATCGGCTACCAGTCGCTCTCACAGTTCAACCGCAGCTTCGCGCGCTTCACCGGCAGTTCCCCAACCCACTTTCGCCGCGAGCAACTTGAAACCGTCGGCACCGTGCAGGGCAACAGAAACCCGTCGCCAAAATCACGCTCAAACCGCCCCGCACGTCCCGCCATGCGGAATTGATCCAGCTTCAAAGCTGGCATATCACGCTCTGGAGGATGTCATGGCGTTTCCAAGCCATCAGCAGGCCACATTCATGCGATGGATGAGTATGGGATCGGCTCGCGCAGGTTCGTGTATCATGATCTCATCGCATGCCAACCGGCGCCCCAAGAATCTCCCGCATCACAATCGCACGCCGGGTCTCGCGCTGGCTGCGCAGTCGGCTTCGGATCCCTCCCAGCGACGTCGGGTCGGCCACCTCTTCGACCATCAACCCCTTGCGTGCGGCACGTTTCGCCTCGACTTCGCGCTGCGTGGCTGCTGCTCCTGTAGAGCGCTTGCCACGATTGTGGCGCAACGAACGAATCCGTTCCTGGAGCTTGCGCTGACGCTCAAGCTCCCGCGAATGCGAGTCACCCGTGATTTCCTTTTTGTGCGGGGACCGCGGTCTTTCGGGCGTCGGCGTCCCGGTGGGAAATTCCCTGGCTTGATTGATGGCCGCCGCCGAGGCCGGCTGCTGGCGCTGTTCCGGCAGCGGTGGCGGTCCGCTCGGCGATTGTGACGTCGTTACAGGGGGAGGAAGAAAAACCTCTGTCTGCGGCGGTGATTCGCCGGGTTTCTGGCTTCGCTCCCCGAAATCGAAGTCGGGGCCGAAGATCTCGTCAACATCCGCCGGCTGCTCGTCATGCTGGCGATCCTGCTTCGCCTCTTCCCGGGCCTGGCGCACACTATTGAGCCAGGAAGCGAGTCCCCCCGCGATCAGAAAGAGAATGATCAGGTTGTCGAGTATCCAATCCATGCGGCCTGATCAGTTGTCGTCCTTGGCGATGTTTGTGCGCATGCTTGTGTCCGATTTCACGTTCTCCATGCGGTAATAGTCCATGATGCCGAGGTTGCCGCTGCGGAAGGCCTCCGCGATGGCGAGCGGCACTTCCGCCTCCGCCTCGACCACCTTCGCCTTCATTTCCGCCACGCGGGCCACCATCTCCTGCTCCAGCGCCACGGCGGCCGCACGGCGGATCTCCGCCTGTGCCTGGGCCATGTTCTTGTTCGCCTCGGCCTGGGCCTCCTGCAGTTGAGCGCCCACGTTCTCGCCGACATCGACGTCGGCAATATCGATGGAAAGAATCTCGAACGCCGTGCCAACGTCCAGTCCGCGCTCCAGCACCCGTTTGGAAATCGCGTCCGGTGATTCCAGAACCACCTTGTAATTCTCGGCCGAACCGATCGTCGTCACGATCCCCTCGCCAACGCGCGCGATGATCGTCTCCTCCTTCGCGCCGCCGACAAACCGGTCCAGGTTCGTCCGCACCGTCACGCGGGCCCGCACCTTCACCTGGATGCCGTCCTTGGCCACGCCATCGATGGTGCTGCGGCCGGTCTGCGCGTTCGGACAGTCGATCACCTTGGGATCGACCGAGGTGCGCACCGCCTCGACCACCGATTTGCCGGATCCCTTCGTGGCCAGGTCGATCGCGCAGGCGCGGTTCCAATCAAGCGTGATGCCCGCCTTCTGCGCCGCAATCAGGGCCTGGATGGTCTGCAACACGTTGCCACCGGCCAGGAAATGCGCCTCAATGTCGTCGATGGCAATGTCGATCCCTGCTTTTTTCGCGGTGATCCGCCCGTCCACCACCGCACCATAAGGCACTTGGCGGAGACGCATCGCGATCAGCTCCGTGAAGCCCACGTATGCGCCCGCGAGCCACGCGCGCAACCAGACGCTGAAGAACGAAAGCACCAGGAAAACGAATATCAGGCCGATGACGGCGATGATGATCAGCAGGATTTGAGGGAAACTTAACATGGGTTCGGTGGTCGGTTCGGTGTTTGGTTTGGATGACTGTTCAACCGGCCGGATGTGCGGCTCGTGCTTAGGATGAATGGATGCTTGCCACAATCAAGCGGAAGTTGTCGCTGCCCACGACCTGCAGCTCGGCACCCGCCTCCACCTGCCCGCTCTGGCAGAACGCCTCGTAGCGCGTGCCTTCGATCCGCACATACCCCGTGGGCGACAGCCGCGTCACCGCCTCCGCCGGTTTCCCGACCAGATCCCGGGCCTCGGCCCCGTAGATCGAACTGGATCCGGCCACCTCCTTCTCCAGAAACGCCTTTTTCCCCAGCTTCGTCTTCGGCAGGAACTTGAATTCGAGCGTCAAAGCCAGGATCGTGACCAAAAGCGCCACCCCCACCGCGATCATGCCTCCGACGACGTCGTGTCTCATGAAGGCCAACACGCAGCCCGCGAATATCATCAGCGCGCCCGCCCCGCCGAGGATCCCCCCCGGAACAATCACCTCCGCCGCAATGCAGAGGATCCCCACCGCGAACAAAAGCACGATCAGACTCATTCCTCCACCTCCACGATCAATGCGAATTCCGTCTCGCGCACCACACGCACCGGAGTGCCGCGATCCACCGTCCCGACCTCCAGCCTCGCTTCATAGCGCTTCCCGTCGATCTCGACCTGGCCGCTGGGAAACAGCGCCGTCGCCGCGACGCCCCGGGAGCCGACGAGCGACTCCCGCACTGGCGGCGCTGCGGTCTCCTGCTCCCGCATATGCACCTGGTTGAGCGCCCTCAGTGCTCCCGGCTCGCCCGCGACCGCCGACTCCAGAACCAGCTTGCCCCACAATCCACCCCGCGGCAGAAACCGGACGATTCCCAGGAAAATCAAAACCGCCAGGAATACCCCGGCCACAAGATTGAACAAAGGCCTCACCAGCAGGTCGCCCGAGAACTCGATCTGCTCCTCAGGCAGGAAATCCGCCATCGCCCACAGCAGCGACCCGAGGATCATCAGCAACCCGGCGGCAATGCCGACCACCAAACCCGGAAAAAACAACACCTCCAGCATCACAAGCACCACGCCAAGAACGAAAATAATCACCGGTTCATACCCCGACAGCCCGGCGGCGTGATGACCGAAAAACACCACCCCCAGCAACAACGCGCCGCTGAAACCGAACACACCGAAACCCGGCGTCTTGAACTCGATGAACAACAGCACCATGCCGGCGCCCAGCAGCAACGGCGTGATCCGCACCAGATACTGCGCCAATCGCTCCGACCAGGTGACGGACAGTCGGTCCAGCACCACCGCATCCTTCCCGTGCAACCTTTCCACCAGGCTTTCCAGCGAATCCTCAATGCCGTCGGCGAGCAAGGGCACCGGCGGATCCCCGTATTCACGCGCCGCCTCGCTCGCGGTCAGCGTCAAAAGCGAACCCTCCGGCGAAATCATCTCGTCGCCGATCTTGAATTCATAATCCACATCGATCATCGCCTGGATCAGCTCGCTGCGAAAACCCTCGCCTTCGGTGATCGCGCGCGCCCTTGCCAGCAGGTAGCTGATCAGCTTCGCCTTCATCGTGTCGCCGATTTCAGCCCCACCGGCCATCACCGGAGCCGCCGCACCCATCACCCCGCCGGATCGGAAATAGATCTCATCGGTTCCCATCGCGATCAACGCGCCGGCCGATATCGCCTCGCGGTTCACATAGGTCACCGTTTTTCCCGGAAAACGCTCGATCATCTGAAGGATCTCGAATGTCACATCCAGGCGCCCGCCCGGCGTATCCATGTCGAGAATCAGCGTCTCGGCCCCGCTCTCGATCGCCTCGCGCACGCCGCGGCGCAGAATGAACAACTCCGGCTGCGAGATCATCGAATGATCGCGCACCGGAACAACCATCACTTTCGCACCCTCGCCATCCAGCTCTGGTTTGGCAGGACCATCGGTGGTTTCGCCAGCCGCAATGAGCGGCATCGCGGAAACAAACAGGCAGACGCACAAGAAGCGATTCACGTCCAGATCATGGAACTGATTTCCTCCCCCTGCAAGCTCCCCGGCGAAAATTGTTGCGACTCTCGGAAGTCCGATGAGGCGCTTGCACACTGCTCGCAGGGCACGGATCCGGCGAACACCCCCCACCATCTGCCTCGTCGCGACACAGGTTCGACCAACGCTTGAACCGCTTCAACGCCCCGTGCGTCAACCAGTCCCAATCGCCCATCCGCATCAGCCGGAAAACACCCATTTTTAGTTCGTTTGAACACACTCACCCTATCCATCATCATCAGTCGCATGACCTCGCTGAGAAATTCCGCCAACCCGGATGACTGCCGCATTGCTTTACTGGCAAATCATCAAGTTTATCATACTGGACAGCTTTCCCCAACCAATCCAGCTTGCTCGGGCGAAACATGTTGCGGATTTCGGATCGTTACATCGGCAGGCAAGTGGCGATGGGCACGTTTTTTGGCGTGGTCGTGCTGTCGCTCGTCATCATGCTCGGGCAGCTGTTCAAGGAAATTCACCCGCTGCTGGTTGAGCACAACGCACCATTGGAAGTCGTGTTGAGATTCGTGCTCAATGTCTTCCCCTTTTCGCTCATGTTCACGGTTCCCTGGGGCTTTCTTTCCGCAGTGCTCCTGGTGTTCGGGCGGTTGTCCTCGGATCATGAGGTGACGAGCTTCCGCGTCGCGGGAGTCAGCCTGCCCAGGCTGGCCGCCCCCGTTTTCCTGATCGGCGCGCTGCTCTCGCTCGGCAGCCTCTGGCTGAATCTGAACGTGGTCCCCAAGGCGAAGGCTTCTGTCGCGCAGTTGCTCTACGACCAGGCGTCGAGCAACCCGAGTTCGCTCCTGAGACCCGGCGTGGTGAGCGGTGGACTCGGCGACGCATCGGTCAAGGCCCTCATCGAGAGCCGCGAGGGCGAGTGGGTCGGCGGGTTCCACCTCTATCAGACCCGGCCCGGCGAGGACGGCGGACGAACCCGCAGCTACGTCCACGCCGAGCGGGCCGCGCTCGCGGTTTTGCACGAGCAATCCCAACTCCGGGCGAAGCTGGAAAACGCGTATTTCGAGACCCGCAAGCCCGACGGCGGCGTCGAAGTGGCCATCGCCGGGAACGCGGAACCCCTCCTCATTGACCTGCGCAACCCGCGTCATGGACGGGTGCGCGCGAGTTCGATGACGAACGAATCCATCCGCGGCTACCTGACGGACAACCCGGATCTCGACGACCGCATGAAAATGAGACTCATCACCGAAGCTCATAAGCGGTATTCCTTTTCGATGGCCTGCCTCGCGTTCGCTTTTGTCGCGGTCCCGCTCGGAATCAAATCGCGCCGCAAGGACACCTCGAGCGGGCTGCTGGTCAGCATCGCCATCGGCCTCGGCTATTTCATGCTCACCCTGCTGGTGGACCAGTTCAAGACCGAGACCTCCGCCGTGATTGTCCTCTGGACGCCGAACCTCCTCTGTGTATTGTTAGGATTGTATTTGTTCCGGCGCGCCCGGTTCCGGTGAAGCCACCGCACGGAAAACACAGCCATGCTTTTCAGAAAAAACCGCCAGATAGGCCGGACCGGAGATACCGTTCCCCGCCGGCGGATCCGGCTGGGAACCGCGCGCATCCACCCGTTTCCCTTCGCAGCGGATCTGCGCGGATACCATGCGGGCGCGTTCCGCGCCGATCTGCGTTCGGCCGTGGCCGTCATGCTGCTCGCCCTGCCGCAGGTGCTCGCCTATGCGGCGATCGCCGGCGTGCCGATCATCTACGGCGTGATGTCATCCGCAGTGGCCGCGATGACCGCGCCGTTCTTCGCCGCGTCGCGCCACACCGTCCTCGGCCCGTCGAACGCGACCTCACTGATGTTGTTCAGCTTCCTCGCAATGAACCCGGCGATCGCAGCGCGCCATGGCGAAATGATCCCGCTGCTCGTCCTGATGATCGGCATCATCGCCGCATCCGGCGCGACGGCCCGGCTCGCGGACCTGCTTCAATACGTCTCCCGCAGCGTGCTCGTCGGCTACATATCGGGCGCCGCCGTGCTCATCATCACCGGCCAGCTCGTCCACGCGCTCGGCATCGCCGGACCCGTCGCGGAACAGGCCCCGTCCAGTTTCATCGGCCGCGTCATCGCGATTATCATCTCCATCCCGGAAATCTCCTGGGCCTCCCTCTTGATCGCGTCCGTCACGTTCGCGGTTTATTTTTCCATATCGAAGTTCCGCCCGCGATGGCCCGCCTTCGCCCTTACCCTGGTGTTCTCCTCCGCCCTCTTCGGCAGCCTGATCCATCTTGGCACCGGCCCTTTCGAAGGCCAGGCCACCTTCGCCACATTCGCACCCGCGGATCTCCTGCCCAGCCTGCCATCGCTCTGGCGACCGGGTATATTCGAGGACGTGGCCGCACTTGTCGGCATCGCTCTTGCCATCGCGTTCCTCGCCTCTCTGGAAAACACCCTCATGGCGAAATCCCTCGCCTCCCGCACCGGCGAACGCGTTGACATGAACCAGGACATGTTTTCCGTCGGCATGGCGAACATCGCCACGTCATTTGGCGGCGGCATGCCCGCGTCCGCCTCGCTGACCCGCTCCGCACTCAACCATGAATCCGGAGCCGCCACGCGGTTCTCGTCCATGATGGCCGGCGTCCTCACCCTCGGGGCCGCCATCATCATCGCCTGGATCGGCGTGCTCGGGCTGCCCCTGATCAACTTCATCCCGCGCGCCGCCCTCGCCGCCCTCGTCATCGGCATCGCCCTCACGCTCTTCAACCCGCGCCACATCCGCATCTGCCTGAAATCGACCGGCGACGACGGCCGCGTCCTCATGGCCACCTTCATCGCCACACTGCTCGCCCCGCTGCACGTCGCCATTTTCATCGGAGTCGCCATATCCGTCGCGTTGTTCCTGCGCCGCGCGAGCCATCCGGTGCTCGTGGAATACGAATTCAGCGACGAAGGCGAGCTGCGCGAGAAGGCCCCCAGGGACGCCCGGCCGATTCCCTCCATCTCCATCGTCCACGTCGAGGGCGACCTGTTTTTCGGTGCCGCCGACATCTTCCGCAACCAGGTCGAGCGGGCCGTTGACGACCCCAACCTCAAGGTCATCATCCTGCGCATGAAGAACGCCCGCCACCTCGACGCCACCAGCGCGATGGCGCTCGAGGATTTCATCCGCAACACCCGCGAACGCGGCATCCACGTCCTCGTATCCGGCGTCTCGCGCCCGCTTTACAAAGTGCTGAAAAAATCGGGCATCCTCGAAACCATCCAGATCGGAGCCGACCGCAGGGAAGGGGAAAGCAACCTCTTCGTCCAGTTCCCCAGCAATCCGAACCTCTCCACCCGCGACGCCCTGCGACGCGCCCAGCAACTCCTCGGCGAGGAAAAGGCCGACATCCGCATCTTCCACAACACGAAACCGCAACCCACCGCCCCGGCCCAATGAACCGGCTCACCACCGGCGCGGCCGCTCTCGCCATCCTCACCGGATTCCTCGTCTGGTGGTTCCACCCGGACCAGGTTCTCAAGCGCCGCACCAAAGGACTCATGAACACCCTCACACTCGCCGAGGGCGCGGGTGCCGCGTCCCGGAACCTCAAGCTCGCCCCGCTGTCCAGGGCCGTCGGCGACCGGGTCCTCATCACGGGATCCGGAGACCACCGCGCCGACGGCACCTTCACCCGCGACGAAATCGAGTCCGGCTTCGCCTGGCTCACACGGAACGCCCGCTTCACCCGGTTCCGGATCCGGTCCTACGAATCGGTTGCCATCGATGGCCGGGAAGGCGTCGTCCGCGCCGTCGTCGAAGGCCACGTCGAACTCCGCGACCGCACCCCGCTCGAAGGCACGCACCACGCCACCCTCACCTGGAACCACGACGGCGACTCCTGGCGGCTCGTCGCAGCCGATTGGGCCGCGCGCTGAAACTTGCCGCTTGGCGCACGCCGGATCGCCCGTAGATTGCCCGCATGAAAAACCGATTCATCATCGAGCTGGAGCACCTGCCGGATGAAGGCCGGACGTTCCAGGGCGAACTGCCCGGAGAAACCTTCGACCTCCCCGAGGACGACGCCACCCCGACCGGCCCGCTCCTCTACGACCTCCACGTCCAGCGTTTCGGCCCCGAATTGCTCCTGCGCGGCCGCCTCGAGGCCCCGTT
Source organism: Haloferula sp. (assembly GCA_007126655.1). Classification (GTDB taxonomy): domain Bacteria; phylum Verrucomicrobiota; class Verrucomicrobiia; order Verrucomicrobiales; family Akkermansiaceae; genus Luteolibacter. The sequence continues at coordinate 12,670 of SLAV01000335.1, forward strand.
CCGCTTCACCTGCGTGCGCACCCTCCACCCGTTCGTCAGGACCATCCGGCTCGACGACGCCGTCATCGCCATCGAAATCACCACCGAGGGCGGCATCGACGCCACCGAAGCCCTGCGCGAGGAGATCCTCATCAACTTCCCCGCCGATCCCCGCTGCGACGATGCCGACGAGCCAATGGAGTGCGAAATCGATCCCCGTTATTTATCAGTGGACAAATCCCCCCCGGATGGGCTACCCACTCCGCCCCGCGCCGCGAAAGACGACCGATGGTCTGCTCTCGACGGACTCCAGAACCTCAAGGACCGAACCTAGCAACCGAACCAACGCCATGGCAGTACCCAAGCGCCGCCAATCCAAAAGCCGTCAGAAAATGCGCCGTGGCGCCAATCGCTGGCGCGCACCCGTCTTCAAAAGCTGCCCGGAGTGCGGCAGCCGCGTCCCTTCGCACATCGCCTGCCCGTCCTGCGGATACTACCGCGGCCGCCAGGTGCTCGACGTCGAAGTGAGCTGACCCCGCCCGTCCCGCCGCGGGCGTTCCGGGGGGAAATACGTCCCACAATGCCCGCGCCGCACGACAGCCAATGAAAATCGCGCTCGATGCCATGGGGGGGGACAGCGCGCCCGGAGTGAATATCGCCGGCGCGTTCGATTCCATCCGGCTCTATCCGAAGATCTCGGAAGTCATCCTCGTCGGCGACGAGAACCGGCTCCGCGACGAGTGCGGCCGCCTCGCGCTCGACGCCCGCCACCCGAAAATCCGCATCGTCCACGCCCCCGAGGTCATCGGCATGGCCGAGCCTGGCGCGAAAGCCGTCCGCCGGAAAAAACAATCCTCGATCAGCATCGCCATGGACATGGTGCGCGACGGCCACGCCGACGCCTTCGTCTCCGCCGGCAACACCGGGGCAGCCGTCGCCGCCGCCACCCTCAAACTGCGCACCCTGCCCGGCATCGACCGCGCCGGCATCGCCTCGCCGCTGCCCAACGAGCACGGCATCTGCAACATTCTCGACGCTGGAGCCAACCCCGAATCCAAACCCGCGCACCTCGTGGCATATGCCGTCATGGGCACCGCCTTCGCCCGCCACGTCCTCGGCGTCCGCGATCCCAAGTGCGGCCTCATGTCCAACGGCGGGGAGCAGGAAAAAGGCACCGCCTTCACCAAGGAAACCTACAGGCTCCTCCAGCAGACCCCCGGCATCAACTTCATCGGCAACGTCGAGGGCCACGATCTTTTCGAGACCGAAATCGACGTCGTCCTCTGCGACGGCTTCGTCGGCAACATCGTCCTCAAAAGCGTCGAGGCCACCGCCAAGGCCGTATCCAAATGGCTCAGGAGCGAGATCAAGGTCAGCCCCATGCGCATCGCCGGGGCCCTGCTCGCCAAGGGGGCCTTCCACGCGCTCAAGGAGAAAAGCAGCTACGAGACCTACGGTGGCAGTCCGCTGCTCGGCGTCAACGGCGTCGTCATCATCGCACACGGGTCATCCTCCGCGCTCGCCGTCCGCAATGCCATCCGGGTCGCCATGGAAACCGTGGACCACAGGGTGAATCCGCGCATCGAGCAGGCCATGGCGACCGTCAATACCGACGCCCCCGCCGCCTGACCGGCTCCGCCGTTTTTTCACCCCCGCACCACCGCCACGGCCGTGACCTTCCGGCAACCCGCACGCTTCAGCGCCAGCGCGCACGTCCCGAGCGTCGATCCCGTCGTAAGCACGTCGTCCAGCACGATCACCCCCGGCGGCTTCGCCGCCGCCAACCGCCTGCCCGCCCGTGTCAGTTCGAAGGCCCCCTTCAGGTTCGCGAACCGTTCGCCACGATGCAGCGCGGTCTGCGTCCGCGTCGCGCGAACCCTCTTCAACGCGTGGCACACCGGCAGTCCGGTCAGGTCGCGCATCGCACGGGCGATCTCCGCCGCCTGGTTGAACTCGCGGTGATACTGGCGCGCCCGGTGCAGCGGTACCGGCACCAGCGGCCACCTTTCGTGCAACGCCCAGGCCAGCCGTTCGTCGCAAAATGCCTCCGCCGCCAGCCGCCCGAGTTCCCTCGCCATATAGACCCTGCGTTGGTATTTCAGTTGGTGGATCAGGGCCATCGATTCGTCGCACCGCCGCAGCACCGGCCGCGCGAAATCAAATCCCAGCGAGCGCCCCTCGCAATTCGGGCATTCCACCATGCCGTCCAACAACCCGAAAAACGGCTGCCCGCAGTGATCGCAGAAAGGCTCGTCGAGCCGCGGCAATCCCGCGTCGCAACGGTCGCACAACGCGCGCCCGGCCCGCAGCGGCTCCTCGCACAACCCGCAGCACGCAGGATACAGCAGATCCAGCGCGCGCTCTGCGGCGTTCCAAAAAGCGCGGCTAATCACCATGGCTCTGGCGGCGGTTCATCCACACCCACACCATCACAGCCGCCGCGAGGGCGCACCAACAAACCCAAGCAAGCTGCGTTGCCGTGAAACCCGCGCACATCGCGAACATCCGGTCCACACACAACCACCCCGCGTGCAGACAGAACGGCGTGCGGATCCCACCGGTCCGCAGCCGAACCAACCCCAGCAACAACCCCCAGCCGAAAACCGGCAGCACCACCGCCACAAAGCAACCCGGCACCAGCAGCCGCGCCGCCAGCAGCCCGCACATTTCCCAGCCCAGCCGCCACGACTCCGGGCACTCGAATTCAAATCCATCCACTGGCGGCCAGAGCAACAACCGCATGCCCGCGAAGGCCACCGCCGTCACCCCCGCCACCGCCAGCCCCGGCATCACCCGCTCCAACTGCCCGAACAAAACGCCGCGGAAAAACCACTCCGTCAAAAACGCCGCCCCAACCGCCCCAGCCAGAGCAACCGCAAGCCTTGCCAAACC
>SLAV01000145.1 GCA_007126655.1 Haloferula sp.
CGGATACAGGGCGACCGCCCGCCTCGGGCACCGGCGCCCCGCGCGCCTCCAATACGGCGCGCGTGTCGCCGCTGACCGGGCATTCCCGATGCGCGGCGACGCCCGCGGACGAGACCGAGTAATCCTCGCGCCCCGCGATGAGCTTGAGGAACAAGCCTTCGGCCATCGGGCTGCGGCAGGTGTTGCCGGTGCAGACAAATAACACGTGTTTTTTCGCGGACATCGGGAGCGGACCATGACGCGACGCGGACGGCTCGTCAACCGCGCGGCATCACCCGGCCGATTCAGGGGCGTTTGGCTTCAGAGTTCATGGAAAGGGACGGGCGTTGAGAACGGGTTCGGCCGCAAATCGCTTGCAATCACGATCACTCCCGGCCCCCGACGGCCGGTTCCTCTTCTCATCGCACGGAATGATTGCCGATGGCGCGTCGCGCTTGAGTGCGGGATTTCAATCCGACGAACCCAACGGCTTCCCCGCCAGCCCGGGCAAACCATGCGGCAGCCATCGGGTTTTCGACTTTCGTGGAGACAACTTTTGTCCCGTTCGGGACAAAAGTTGTCTCCACGAAAGAAACGGCGGCGCTTGGGTCATCACGCAATTCAACGCCCTACGGTCGATTCGGATGGCGCATTCGCGTCTTGATCCCGGCCCACGGGCACCCTACCAACATCCGCATGAACGAAAAACCGACATCCGCATGGACCCGCCGTGATTTCCTCAAGCGCGGCGGCTCGTCGCTGGCGGCCTTCGGCGCGATCCCGCTGGCGGCGCGCGCCGGGGCGGAATCCGGCGCGGATGGCAACGTCGGCCGGGAGGAAACCGCCCGCGGCACCGTGTTTCTGGACGCCGACGGAAGCGGCGTGGCGGACGGCCAGCGGGGCATCCCGGGCGTGCTCGTATCGAACGGGACCGACATCGTCGAAACCGATGGCGACGGCCGCTACGAGCTGCCCGTGCGCGGCGATGCGGTCCTGCACGTCATCAAGCCGCGCGGCCACCGCACCCGCCTCGATTCGACGAACCTGCCGCGGTTCCATTACATCCACCGGCCTGCGGGCAGCCCGGACGGGGACTTTATCTACAAGGGCGTGCCGCCGACCGGGCCGTTGCCCGAACGGATCGACTTCCCGCTCTACCCGCAGGACGAGCCTGATTCGTTCGACATGATTCTCACCGCCGATCCGCAATGCTACGACCTCCGCCAGCTCCAGTGGTATGCGGTGGAGACCACCCATGCGTTCCGCCGCCACGGCGCGAAATTCGGCATCGCGCTCGGCGATATCGTCGGCGATCACCTCGATCTCTACGAACCCTACAACGCGATCAACGCCCGCTGCGGATTCCCCTGGTATAACGTGATCGGAAACCACGACCTCAACTTCAAGGCGACGGAGGACCGGTATTCCGGGGAAACGTTCACCCGCGTCTTCGGGCCAACGACCTTCGCGTTCCAATACGCGCGCGTCCACTTCATCATCCTCAACAACGTCTATTGGGAGGGCTTCGACGGCCTGCGCGGCAACGGCTGGCCGCGCAACATGCAGTATCACGGGAAAATCCGCCCGGATCAGCTCGATTACGTCCGAAACTACCTCCGCCACGTGCCGGCGGACGACAGGGTCGTGGTCTGCTCGCACATCCCGATGGTCAATCCCGTGGATGCCGGGGACAAACACCGCACCCCGGAGTTTGGCGAGCTGCTCAGGCTGTTGTCCGGCCACCGCCACACCATGTCTTTCGCGGGCCACACCCACATCAACGTCTGTGAACTCCTCGGCGCGGATGCGGGTTACGACCCGCCCGGCGGCGCGTTGCACACGCATTACCACCTCACCGCGACCTGTGGCAGTTGGTATCGCGGGCCGTTTGACCAGTATGGCGTTCCGTTCGCGCCCGGGCGGGACGGCTCGCCGCGCGGATACGCCGTGGTCCGCTTCGAGGGGGGCGAATCCTGCCGCGTGAGCGTGAAACCGCTGACCGGCCGGCCGGATGGCGGCACGCAAATGAGCGTCACCCTGCCGCCGATGGTCGAACGCGCCGAACTCGCCGCAACCAAGGTGGGTGTGAACGTCTTCACCGGCTCCACCCGCACCCGCGTGAGCATGCGCGTTGACGATGAAGGCGACTGGACCGAACTCGAACGCGCGAGCGGCCAGGATCCGGCATACGTCGCCCTCCGCAAACACTCCGAAGAGCACACCGGTGCAGGTCGCGGCACCCTGCCGCCACCCGTTGTCACCGACCACCTGTGGGAAGCTGCCCTGCCCGTCGGCATCGCTCCTGGCTGGCACACGCTCACGGTTCGCGCGCGCGGCGCATCCGGCGAACGCTGGCAGGAAAGGCGCACGTTCGTCGTTGCAGAGTCCGCGGACGACCTGGAACGATACAATCAGGGCGTGCTGCGCCCGCGAAATGTCTGATTTACCGGCGATGCCGCTTGCGGGATCCCGCGTTCGCGGCTTGGATGCGCCCATGAGGAGGTGCGCCCCATGACAACATCGGTCCTGGTGAGTTGCGAATATGCGACCTGTGCGGTGCCCGGCGGTCAACGCTCGATTTTCAACGGGCACGAGGACGAACTCCACTCGCTCGCCGGCTGGGAGCCCGGCGCGCTCAACCTTGCCCAGGCATTCGCGATGAAATGCCGCACACCGCTCGTGCACGGCGAGATCACCCGGCTGCTCATCGACCTCGAAGCGGGTGAGGACGCGCGCTGGAGCGATTACTCGGAGAAGCTGACCCCACAGACGCGCGAACGGTTCGCAAATCGCGTCTGGGCCGGCTACCGCGCGACCCTGCGCCAGCGCATCGACGAGGACCTGCGCCGCCACGACGCCGTGGTGCATCTTTTGGTCCACACCGGCGGTATCGATCCGGGACGCGTGAACATGCGGGTGCCGGAACATAACCACCTTGCAGGGGAAATCGCCACCGCATGGGCCGCCGCAGCGCATCAGGAGCACCTCGACGCGAGGATGGTCGCCGGTGACATCCCCGGCTCGCTGATCCGCGAACTCGAGACTGCATCCCCGGTAAACCGCTACGCCCCGATCCGGCTTGAAGTCGCGGGTGAATATTTTCTCGATGGCAAGCCGATGCGCTGGGAGGCCTGCAAGAAATCGCTGATCCAAGGCTTCCTCCGCGCGACCGGCCGGGCATAAGACGCCACCCCGGCATCAGGCATGGGAAACGCGTCGCTACAGAACCCCGCGTCCGTTGAAAAAAATCGCCCACGGAAAACGGGGCGGCCGTCTTCATTTGAATGGTCCGCTCAGGCCGGGTAGTCGCCCGCGATATAGCCCTCAAGCTGGTGGATCATGTGCCGCTGGGTCTGGAGCATCCAGTTCACGATGTCGCCCATCGAGACCACCCCTGTCAACTCTCCGGCATCGATCACCGGGAGATGGCGGATGCGGTGCAGCGTCATCAGCTCCATGCACGCCTCGACCGTGAATCCCGGCTCCACCGTGATGGCCGGGCTGCTGATGATCTCCGCGACCCGCGTGTCGCGCGAGGTGCGCCCTTGCAGCACCACCTTGCGGCTGTAGTCGCGCTCGGAAAGCACGCCGGCGACCCTCCCGTCTTCCATCACCACGAGTGCGCCGATGTTGCGCTCGCCCATCTGGCGGATCGCCTCATAGACGGTTGCCTGCGAGTGGGTGGTCCATACTTTCCCGCCCTTGCCGCGCAGGATGTCGCGGACGGTTCCCTGAGTTTCCATGTGTGTCACCATAGGCGTCGATTCTTCCGAAATCCCGTCGCCGCGTCAAGTTGCCAGATTTTGCGACCGAAACGCGACGCGTCGGAAATTTACTCTCGCACGCCGCCCGGTTCTGGTGGATGCTCGCGCCGATGAAATCCCGCTTGATCCCGATCCTCGTCGTCGCCGCGCTGCTGGTTGTCTTCCGCATTTTTGGCAGCGTGTTTTCCGAAGCCGTGCCGAATTTCCAACCGCTTGCCGCGTTGTTCTTCTGTGGCTTCCTGCTGGCTCCGGGCTGGCGCGGATTCGCCATTCCGGCGGGCATCTATTTCCTCACGTTCCCGCTGCCCGCCCTGCTTCAGGGCCGCGCGGACTGGCTCTCTCCCGGCGTCCTCGTCGTCTCGCTGTTCGCATTCGGCGCGATGTTCCTGCTCGGGAGCAAGTTGCGTCCGTCCCGCCCGGCCACCCTGCTCGGAGGCGCGGTGGCCGCCGCCGTCCTGTTCCACTTGATCACCAATACCGCCGCATGGCTCGGCAGCCCGCTTTATCCGAACACGCTGCCCGGCCTGTGGCAGTCGCTCTGGACCGGTCCCGCCGGCTCACCCGTCCCCTCATGGGTTTTCCTCCGCAACCTCGTCGCCGCGAACTTCCTTTTCACCGCCATTCTGCTCGCCTCGCGCGTGCCGATGACATTGGCGCAATCCCGCGCCATCCCCGGCTTGACGCCCGCCCGCTGATTCACACACCCTCCCCCGCCCCCGCCCCCGCCTCCGGCCTCCTCCA
>SLAV01000267.1 GCA_007126655.1 Haloferula sp.
CGCGCTGGCGGGCACTCCGGCCCCGGCGTGGGCTTTCGGGGCCGGAGTGCTGGCGGCCTGCGGCGTTTCGGTGGCGCGCGGTTTGTCGTGGGGCGGCGTGGCCTCGGGGGGTGTGGCGGGGATCGGAATGGTGGGGTATGCGGCGGCGGTGCTGGTGCTGGCCGTGGCGATCGGGGCGATCTCGCAGGCGACGGGCGGCGGGGTTTTCCTGATCGAGCTGCTGGACGGGCGGGCGGCTCCGTTGTGGCTGCCGATGTGGCTGTTTCTGGCGAGCGGGGCGATCGCGCTGGCGACGGGGTCGAGCTGGGGGACGTTCGCGGTGGTGTTCCCGCTGGCGATGCCGCTGGCGTGGGCGGTGGCGGAGGCGGAGGGGAATGAGCTGGGGCAGCCGCTGTTTTTCCTGAAGATTTGTTTTGCGGCGGTGCTCAACGGCGGGGTTTTCGGGGATCATTGCTCGCCGATTTCCGATACGTCGGTGCTGAGCAGCTTGGCGACGGGGTGCGACCTGATGGATCACATCCGCACGCAGATGGTGCCGAGTCTGGTAGCGGGAGGGCTGGCGGTGTGCGGATGGACGCTGCTGGTTTGGGCGGCGGCATGATGCGGATTCATTCCGCAGGGGAGGCGTCGTCGCGGAGGTCGCGCATGGACCAGAGGACACCCGCTGCGGGGGCGGCTTTTCCCTTGAGCTTCCGGGGTCCGGTTTTGCGCCTGGGGCCGAAGCGGTGGCGGCTCTGGATAAAGCAGGATTCGACGCATTCCCGGCTGCCGATGATGACGCCGGCGGTGAAGTATCGCATGCGTTTCATGAGCATGCCGGCGAATCCCATTTCGGTGGAGAAGTCGGTGTGTTCGGTATCGGTGGCGGACGGGCCGGGGGTGGCCCCGGTTACGTTTCCCTGACGGACGTTGACCGGTTTGCCTTTTCTTTCGATGGCCTGCCGCAATAAGAACCGGTAGCGGGCGGATACCTCGCTCCAGCGCGCGGGGTCGTCCCGCACGCCGGACGAGCAGAGCAGGGCCCGCACGAGTCCGCCGCGGGCGGAGCGGCCCGCGACGGAACGTCCGCCGGCTCCGACCGCCTCGCCGTATCCGCTCCACCGGTAATCGGCCGGATCACGCACCATTCCGGCGCGCACGGGGTTGAGATCGATGTAAGCGGCAACGGTTCTCGCGGGCACGCCGTTTTCCACGATGACGCTTTTGAAACGCTCCTCCCAGAGGGTGCCGGTGCGTGCGTTGCGGCGGTTGAACCAGCGGGTGAACCGCTTGAGGACGCCGTTCATGAATTCGCTGAGATCGTGCATGCGGGCGAGATAGGGTCCGGCGATCTCTTCGGTCACACGGATGCGCGAGGCTTCGGAGCCGTCCGTCGCATTGAGCGCGTCGTTCAGTTGTTTGAGGATTTCGGCGACCCGGGCGGGTTCGTAAATCCCGGACAGCCGCCCGGCGAAAAGCTCCGGGTCGAGGGATCCGGCGGACAGCCCGGCCTCCGGTCCGGGCGGCACTTCGAGCAGCATGTGAAAGTGGTTTCCCATGATGCAGTAGGCGAGGACGCGGCATCCCGAAAACGCCTCGTGCATGCGCATGAGCTTGCGGAAGTGCTCCTTTTCATCGCGCTGGAAGATCAGCCTGCGGTCCACCACGCGCGAGATGACGTGATAGAGCACCGGCGTGTCGGGCGAGTCTTTCCAGGGCGCAAGCCAGCGGCGGGTTCCGATTCGCCGCATTTCCCAGCCGCCGTCGCGTCGCCGGGCGGGCGGGTGGTGGGGCGGTGGTGTGTTGGCAGCCGGGGTGTTTGATCGCGGGTGAAAATCGCTGGTCCGGTGATCCGGCGATGAGGGGCTGCTGTGGTTCGGACTCTGCATGGGCAAATGATAAAATGAAAGGAGTACATGTCAAATAATAATTTCCTGGAAATAAATTGAGTGGTGTGGTGATTGACAGGCGGGGTGGCGCTGCTTTGCTGGGGCGGATGTCGCCGGACGCGCAGCAGGATTTCGCCTTGGCCTTTTTGAGCATTCTGTTCGAGGGGGCGCCATTCATTCTGATGGGCACGCTGATCAGCGGGTTCATCGACGTGTATCTGCCGCCGGGGACGATGGACCGGTTCCTGCCGAAGAACAAGAAGCTGGCGGTGATGGTGTCGGGCCTGCTTGGGGCGATTTTCCCGGTGTGCGAGTGCGCGGTGGTGCCGGTGATCCGCAGGCTGGTGAAGAAGGGGCTGCCGGTCTCCTGCGGGCTGACCTACATGCTGGCGGCGCCGATCGTGAATCCGATCACGGCGCTGAGCACGTGGAAGGCGTTCCAGGGGCAGGGGCCGTGGCTGATGACGAGTTCGCGGCTGATGCTGGGGTTCCTTCTGGCGGTGGGCGTGGGGCTGATCGTGACGCGGATGCGGATGCGCACAGTTCTACGGGCGAAGCTGGTGGACGACATCGAGCGGGAGGGTTTTATGGAAACGGGCAGGCGCACGCCGCTGAAATCGTCTGCCCCCGGCAAGCTGCCGGAGGGGGCGCGGCTGGTGGCGGCGTTCCGCTCGGCGATGCGGGATTTCGTGGAGGTGGGGGTTTATTTCACGATCGGGGTGGCGATCACGGCGCTCTTCAACACGGGCATCGCGCCGGGCGCGGACTGGCTGGACGGGCTTGCGACGCACGCGGTGGCGGCGCCCGCGGCGCTGATGATGCTGGGGTTCATTCTGAGCCTGTGCAGTACGTCGGACGCGTTCATCGCGGCGACATTGGACAAGTTTTCCTGGGGTGCGAAGCTGGCATTCCTGACGTATGGTCCGATGATGGACGTGAAACTGATCTTCCTTTACCTGACGGTGCTGCGCCGCTGGTTCATCGCCGCGCTGGCGGTGGGGCTGTTCGTTGCGGCGGGCGGGCTTTCGGTATTGGTGGAACACTGGCTGATTCCGATGTGATCCCGAAACCCAGATGAAAATCCGATGAAAACGATGATTCCGATTCTCCGACGCGCGATGCTTTCCGTGGCCGTGATGGTGTGGGGCGGGGTGATGCTGTATTTCTACACGAGCGGGCGGATCGTGACGTATCTGGCTCCGGATTTCCGGATCATCGCGCTGGCGGGCGGGCTGGGGCTGATGGTGATCGGCCTGTTCAATCTGCTGATGTGCACGGTGCCGGCGGTGGTGCCCCACGATCACAAGGGGGACGCGGACGCGGCGGAGCGGGGGGACATGCATCCGCTGACGGGCTTCCTGCTGATGGTGGTGCCGATGGTGCTCTCGGTGGCGTGGACGACGGACGAGTATTCGCTCGCGGCGCTGGAGAGGAAGGGGCTGTATGAGGCACCCTCGGCGACGTCGCTGCCCTTCATGGCTCCGACGCTGGCCCCGGTGACGATGGAGGATCTGGAGCGCACGCACCGGCGGACGGAGGATGGTTTTTTCGAGTTCAGCCTGATGGAGTTGTTTTTCGCGAGCGGGGACCGCCAGCTCCAGGGGGTGCTGGACGGGCTGGAGGTGGAGACGGAGGGCCGGTGGGTGGACGAGCGCCGGAACAACGAGGATGGAAACCGGAAGCGGCTTTACCGGTTGTTCATGATGTGCTGCATCGCGGACAGCCGGGCGATTCCGATCATTCTGGAATTCGAGGGGACGCCGCCCGAGCTGCCGGAGAACGAATGGGCGCGGGTGGCGGGGACGATGACGTTTCCGCTGGAGGACGGGGTGATCCAGCCGGTGTTGAAGGCGGAGCGGGCGATGGCGGCCGATCCTCCGGTGGAGGAGACGTTTCTCAGGAACCACTGAAATCCCGCCCGCGCGGTGGGCCGGTGGCTCAGGCGGCGGGGTTGTCGTGGCGAACACGCGGGGCGGGCGCGCCGATGGCGTCGGAAACCGCGCGGAGCAGTTCGGTCTCGTGGTCCTCCAGGACGCCGTCCGCGGTGGCGACGAGTCGGCAGAGGCGGAGGACCCGGGATTTGACGAGCGGGGTTGAGGCGTCGAGTTCAGGGAGAGCCTCGGCGGCGGCGACGAGGGTGCAGGCATCGGGCGGGAGGCGCGGCAGGTCGCGCCGGGTGTGCTGGCGGTATTCGGAACGGGCTTCGGCGTCGGGTTCCTCTCCACCGCCGATGCGGGTGAAGATGCCGACGAGGACGGCGACCTCGCGTTCGACGGACGCGAGGTTGCGGTGGCGCATGGGCGGCGGTTTGCGCAGGCCGGTGGCGATGGCGACGTTGCGGTCGATGACCTGTTCGATCATGAACTCGAAGAGGTTGACCTGGCCGTCGAGTTCGATCAGGGCGCGGTTGGTGGTGATGAACGCGTTGGCGGCGTTGTGGTCCATTTTCCGGAGCCACGGCAGGGATTGATCGACGCGGATGAGTTTGGCGGCGGAGGAATCGGTGTGGAGTTTTTCGTGCCAATGTCGGGCGCTTTCGGCGATTCCGGCGTTTTCGTGCCGGGTGATGGTTTCGACGCCGCGGGGTTGGAGATCTTCGTCGGCGGGGAGGA
>SLAV01000265.1 GCA_007126655.1 Haloferula sp.
AATAAAGGGTGCTGCGAATGGGTGAGCGATAGCGAACCCATTCGCCTGCGCCCAAACAATGAATTGGTTCAAGAATACAAATCGACATGTCGTAAACGATGCTGAGAATTTGTCATATCCACCAGATGGATGCCGCCTGAAGATGTGGATATCTGGCATACTGATTCCGATTGGAATTATCATTTATTCATATCAGATATGGACATCCGGCGAGGCATACTGGCCCGGATCAAGGGGAAGTGGAATGAGAGTCACTGGAGATACAGCCAGATCCATGAGCTATTGCTATGGATTCGTCGCATTATTTGCCCATTTCAGATGGTTTTGGGGATTGCTACCCCGATATTTTTTATTTCGTATCGGCACGACTATTTCACTAATTGGATTCCTCGGTGCGTTCATGATGGCATTCTACCACCTAATCAGATGAGAACACATCTGCGGACAAACCACTGAGAACAACTAGCAAGTGATTTTTCCGATTTTTTCACAATTTTCACCGGTGGTTTTCAGGAGCTGGTTGATGATGGGAACCAAGGGGATGGACGCGGCCTTCAAGGCTGCGATGTAGCGGGTTTCATCGTAGATTTGGCTATCCTGCCGGCAGCTGAAGAGGATGCGCCGCCATTTGTAGGCGAGGCTCCGCAGGATCGAATGGTGGCGGTGTCCCCTGGCTTTCTGATGCAGGTGCAAGGCCTTCGCCCGGGTCGATTTTCCAACCGTCCGCCCCGCCCATTCGATGAAGCTCTGCCGGGAGAATTTGTTGCAGGCATGACGACGATGCAATGGCTCTCCACACTTTTCTCTGTCGTTCTGATGACTTCGTGCGCATCGATTCATTCCTCATGGCAAGGGAATGATCGATTGTATGTCTCGCTAAAGCGCCCAGGAGAATTCGTTCCGACAAAAGTTTCCATCATGGGGTCTGATTGGGAGGTCACCTTGCCCAACGGCAGATCCGCGGATGGAAGACTTCAGAGTCCTTCAGTGTTCTGGGACAGCATCCGCACTCACGATCTGGCACGATTGAATGGATCTCACGTTGACCCATATTCTCCAGATTACCAGTGGGAACTGCGGGCGGTTATCGAGCAGGCCGATCAGGTGGAAGGGTCTGGCACACATTTCGGCGCTAAAGGTGATTTATTCGATATCTGGAATGGGCTCGCATCGTTATTGGAGCGCATGATTGCTACCGATATTGATTTGAACGTAAGCCGCTCTCTCTACGAACAAGAGAGCGAGGCAATTATCCCTCCTTGGGATAGATACAATTTGCTCAAGCAACCATAGCCTACAAAACCAAACCATCGAACATACCATCATGCAAGCAGTAGAAGCCGCTGTGTTGGCGACGATTTATTCTGACATGAACCTCAAGCCATTGATCGACTTCCGCCCCCGCTTCCAGTGATGGATGTGCTTTCCGTTGCTATGGCTGCGTATCCGTCAAAAGGATAATTTATTTCGGAAATTCGGATGAGCGGTATCGGGACCATCCTGGGATCGGACGGGGTGCGTTTTCCAGTGTGTGGGGGGGGAATCAGACGATTTCCTCGTTCTCCGCATCCCAACGGACCTGGCGCTTGAGGCGGTGGCTTTCGTGGGACATCATGAGGACAGCGGTTTCGATGAAGGCCTCGTCCTCGTCGCATTGGGGTTTTTCGCGCGTGCGCACGCATTGCAGGAAATCGGTGATGTGGTCGGGTTTGCGGTGCTCGCGGGTGGGGGCGAAGAAATATTCCGATTCCAATTGCCGGCGGCGCGAGATCCGGTAGGCGGGTTCGTCGCCGAAGATTTCGAATTGGGAGGCGTTCTGGCCGATGGTGTTGAAGATCAGGCGCCCGTCGCGGCCGATGTATTCCGGCGTCTGCTGGCGGCGCGTGTTCATGGAACCCTCGAAGGTGACGCAGCAATTCCGTTCCTCGAAGACGAATGCCGAGAGCCAGGTGTCGGGCACCTCTCGGTCGTCGTGCCAGAACGCGTTGTGGCCCTGGGTGGTGCAACTGTCGGGGATGCCGTAGCGCAGCACCGCCTGCACGTTGTCCAGCTCGTGCGACAGCAGGTCGCCGGACTGGCCGGTGCCGTATGCCCAGTAACAGCGCCAGTGCCAGAAGTGGCGCTCGTTGAAATCGATCCTGGGCGCGGGCCCGAGCCAGGCTTCCCAATCGAGTTCCCTGATGACTCCGGCGGGGTCCGGCCTTTCGTATTGCTGGTAGCCACCATACCAGCGCCACGGCGGGCGCTCTGGGCTGGTGTTGAAATGGCGGCCGCAGCGAACCAGGTGCACGTGGCCGATCGCATCGTCCAGAATCTTTTCCCGGGCGACGTCCGCGGCGACGAACTGCCGCCCCTGGTGGCCGAGCTGCATGACCCGGCGGTGTTTTTTCACGGCGGCCCGCATCCGCTTCGCCGCGGTGATCGAGGTGGTCCATCCTTTTTCGCAATACACGTCCTTCCCGGCCTCGACGGCTTCGATTAGCATCTTTTCGTGCCAATGGTCGGGCGTGCAAATGACCACGGCCTCGACATCCGGGTCCTCAAGCATGTCGCGGTAATCGGGATGGGATTTGCAATCCGGATTGCCCGACTTTTCAACTCCGTTGCGCATGTGCGGGCCATACACATCCGAGACGCTGACGATCCGGCAGCCGGGATTCGATGCCGCGGCCTGGAGGACCAGGATTCCGCGGGTGCCGGTGCCAATGAAGCCGAGCCGCACGGGGTCGTCTTCCAGCGTCGCGCCCCGGGAGATATTCGGAGCAACCAGGCCGCCGGCCATCATGGTGGCGGCGGCGGTTTTTCCGGTGGTGGAGATGAATTCGCGGCGGTTGATTTCGGATGGTGGATTCATGGGTTTTCTTTCCACGCATTGATACGCGAATCGAGGAGGTGGATTTTCACGTATCCTGGAATCGATTCTCGATTTCCTGGGCTTTTTGTGGCCATTTTTCGCGGGGTTTGGAGGTGGCTCGCGCTGCCGATGGGCGGGTGTGAGAACGGGATTCGCTTTTCCTCTGTGGGAGCAAGGAGCCGGAGCCGCCTGCTACTTTTACAGGAGCCGGAGGCTGCTTTCTACTGGAGCCGGAGGCTCCGGCTACGGGGTGACCTACGGCTTCCGCAGGTCCGGGCGGTTGGTGATTGTGCGTTGCTCGGCCATGGTGGCGCGCCATCCGGCGATGGCGGCGTGATTGCCGGAGCGGAGGACTTGGGGGACGGGCATGCCGCGGAACTCGACGGGTTTGGTGTATGCGGGGGCCTCGAGCGTGCCCGGCTCGGAAAACGATTCGGTGTGCGCGGAGGATTCGCCGCCGAGGGTACCGGGCAGGAGGCGGATGACGGAATCACAGACGACGGCGGCGGCCAGGGCGCCGTTGGTGAGGATGTAATCGCCGATGGAAAGCTCCTGATCCACCAGGGCCTCGACGACGCGGTGGTCCACCCCCTCGTAATGGCCGCAGAGAATGATGAGGTGGGATGCGGCGGCGAGGCGGACGGCGTTGGCCTGGTCGTGCGGGCGGCCCTGGGGCGTCATGAGGATGACGCGGCTGTCGGCCGTGCGCAGCGCCTCGACGGCCGCGAAGAGCGGCTCCGGGCGGAGCAGCATGCCGGGGCCGCCGCCGAACGGGGCGGCGTCCACGCGCTTGTGCTTGTCGCGCGACCAGTCGCGGAGCTGGTGGGCGCGGACCTCGACGACGTCGGCGTCGCGCGCGCGGCGGATGATCGAATCGTCGAGCGGGGCAAGCGCGATTTCTGGGAAGAGGGTGACGATGTCGATCTTCACGGTGGCGGGCCGGGCGGCGGCGCGGCGGGGTGCCGGGGGCCTACGCCTGTTCGAGGACTTTTTCGGTGCGGCTGTCGAGGATGACGAAGCGCTCGCGGTTGAGGGTGGGATCGGAGCGGAAAACGAGACGCCCGGTGTGGGTGCGCTCGAGTTCCCCGAGCAGTTTGGAATCCTCGCTCTTGAAGCGGTTGAGCACGTCGGAATTCACGACGACGACGATGTCGCCGACGTTGTCGCGGTGGTTGCGGATGACGGAATTGAGACGGCGCTGGATTTCGATGGACATGGTCATCGGCGTCTTGACGCGGCCGCGTCCCTGGCAATACGGGCAGTGCTCGTACATCGAGTCGCGCAGGGACTCGTTGAGGCGCTGGCGGGTCATCTCCATGAGGCCGATGGAGGAGATCTGGAGGACCTGGGTCTTCGCCTTGTCGCGCTTGAGCCTGTCCCGGATGGCCTTGAAGACGGCCTGCTGGTCCTTGCGGTGGCGCATGTCGATGAGGTCGATGACGACGAGGCCGCCGATGTTGCGGAGGCGGAGCTGGCGGGCGACCTCGCGGGCGGCCTCGATGTTGGTTTCGAGGATCATCTTGTCCACGTCCTTCGCGCCGCGGTTGCGGCCGGTGTTGACGTCCACGGCGATGAGGGCCTCGGTCTCGTCGATGACGATGTAGCCGCCGCAGTTGAGCCAGACCTGGCGCGAGAACGCCTCGTCGATCTGCTTCTGGATGCCGAGGCGTTCGAAGATGGGTTCGCTGGACGGCGGCAGGTGGTGGACGCGGCGTTTGGCGCGGCGGGAGATTTTCCCGGCGACCTCGCGGATGCGCTCGGTGGTCTCGGGGCAGTCGCAGAGGATCTGGTCGATCTCGTCGGTGAGGAAGTCGCGGGCGGTGCGGTCGATGAGGCCGGGTTCCTGGAAGACGCAGCAGGGGACCGGGTTGTTGGCGCGGCGGGCCTCGATCTCCTCCCATTGTTCGAGGAGCATGGCGAGGTCGCGCACGAAGTGGCGGGCGCGGGTGCCCTGGGCGACGGTGCGCATGATGATGCCCATGCCCTCGGGGACGGAGAGTTTCTGGACGATCTTGCGGAGGCGCTGGCGCTCCTTGGGGTCGTCGATCTTGCGGGAGATGCCGAACTGCTCGGTGTAGGGCATGAGGACGAGGTAGCGGCCGGCGAGCGAGATGTTGGTGGTGACGCGCGGCCCCTTGGTGCCGATCGGCCCCTTGGAGACCTGGATCATGATCTCGGAGCCGATGGGGTAGATGTCCGGGATGTCCTTGGAGGTGATTTTCTTCTGTTTTTTCTTCGACCTGCCCTCGCGCTGGATTTCCTCGAGACTGCCGTCGAGCGCGGCGGGGATCGCGTCCCAGAAGTGGAGGAAGGCGTTCTTGTCCATGCCGATATCGACGAACATGGCCTTGAGGCCCTGCTCGATGTTCTTGACGCGGCCGACGAAGATGCCGCCGACGATGTTCTGCTCGCCCTCGCGTTCGACGGTGTATTCCTCCAGGCTGCCCTCTTCGAGCAGGGCGACGCGGCGTTCGAGTTTCTCTACGTTGACGATGATGGTGTTGCCGGACTTCGGGTCGGATTTGCCGATGCCGAGCAGGCGCTTGATTTTCTGAATCATGGGTTGTGTGGGATGACAGGGGTTGGGTGATGCTCAGTCCTCAGGCACCGGGATGGCGCGCGGGATGGTGCCTTCGTCGTCGATTTCCGGCGTGATGGTCGGATCGGGGGTGACGGGGGCGGGTGTTTCGAGGGGTTCGGGCCGCACGAGGACGACGACCTCGTCGCCGGTTTCGCCGACGGCCTCCTCCTCCTCGCTGATGTCGATGGCCGCGAGGATGTCGGTGGGCAGCTCGATCTCGTCGATGCGTTCGGTGTTTCCCTCGAATTCCTCCTGGACGCGCAGCGGCAGGCGCATGCCCTCGTCGCGGGCGACGAGGCCGCGATAGATCAACTGGGTGAGCGGCCCGCAGACGGCTCCGCCCGAGCCGGCGTTCTGCACGACCATGGCGATGGCGTATTGCGGCTCCTCGAACGGGGCGAAACTGATCATCCACGAGTTGTTGGAGCGGCGGCCCATGTCGGTGGTCTGCGTGGTGCCGGTCTTCGCGGCGATGGAATAATTCGGGATGGCGGCGCGACGGGCGGTGCCGCCGGGTTCGTTGACGGCCATGAACATGCCGCGGCGGATCAGTTCGAAATCCTCCGCGCTGATGCCGACCTCGATGAGATCGACCTCCATGCGCGGCTGGTCGGGCACGAGGATCTCGCCGTTTTCGGCGACGGCCTGGCGCACGAGGCGCGGTTGGTAGTATCTGCCGCCGTTGGCGACGGCGGCGGCGACGGCGGCCATCTGCAGCGGGGTGGCCATCATCTCGCCCTGGCCGATCGAGAGCATGGCGGTGGCGTGGGGGGTCATCACCGCGTCGGGGCGGCTGGCGCGCCACGCGCGGCTTCCGGGGAGGATGCCGGCGGATTCGTTGGGGAGTTCGACGCCGGTGCGCCGGCCGAAGCCGAGCATCTGGCAGGTCTCCACGGTGGAGCGCCATCCGATGGTGTTGGCGAGCTTGTTGAAATACGGGTTGCACGACTGCTGGATCGCGCGCGGCAGGGTGAGGGTGCCGTGGCGGCCGCCGGACTGGCGCAGGATCCAGCAGCGGACGGGCGTGTTGCCGTACATCACCTGGCCCTCGCATGAGATCGGGCGGTTGGCCATGCCGTGCAGCGCGCCGGCGATGGCGACGGGGATCTTCATCGTGGAGCCGGGTTCGTAAGCCGCCATGGCGCGGTTGGTGAGCGGCGCGAGATCCTTGCGGGCGTTGTAGCCGTCCCACCGCGCGCGGCTGATGCTGGGGATGAACGCGTTGGGGTCGTAATCCGGCACGGAGGCCATGGCGAGCACCTCGCCGGTGTTCACGTCCATGACGACGGCGGCGGCGCGGCCGGTGCGGCGCAGGACGTTTTCGACGAGGTATTGCACCCGCGCGTCGATGCCGAGCTGCACGCGCGCGCCGACGCCGGGCCGGATGTAATCGTAGAGGCCGACGGTCTGGCCTTTTTCGTCGCGGATGATGGACCGCCGGCCCTCCGGGCCGCGGAGGATTTCATCCATGGTGGCCTCGATGCCGTCCATGCCGCGGTCGTCGCCGATGTAGTGGTTGAACTCGCGGCGAGCGGCCTCCGGCACGTCGCCCCGGGCCCACTGGGTGAGCGAGCCGAGGACGTGGCTGGCGAGCGTGCCGTACGGGTATTCGCGGATCGGGCGGATGCTGAGTTCCACGCCGGGCAGGTCGAGGTTGTGCTCGGCGAATGTGGCGAACTCCTCGTAGCTGAGGTCGGTGCGGTAGGAGAACGGGACGAGGCCGCCGTGGGTGAGGAAATGGCTGCGCAGCGCGCTGGCCGAATAGTCGCGGGCCAGGCCGAGTTCGTCGAGGCGGCGGATCGTCCAGTTGTTGACGATGGAGACGATGTCGCGCTCTCGCTGGACGCGGGGCATGCCGCCGAGGGTTGCGACGCGCTCGACTGTCGGCATTTCCCGGTGCTGGGCGGTGTAGGCGCGCTGGATTTCCTCGAGGTTGAAGGTGACCTCGTAGCTGCGGGTGTTGCGGGCGAGGGTGATGCCGTTGCGGTCGGTGATTTCGCCGCGGATGCCGGGTTCGCGCACGGTGACGGTGCGGTTGCCGGGGACCTGTTGCTGGAACTCGTCGCGGCGCTCGATCTGGAATTCGTAGAGCCGGTGCAGCAGCATGCCGAAGCCCGCCAGCACCAGCACGGTGAGGAGGTAGAGACGCAGGCGGTGTGGGATGGAATCCATGGAGAGGCGGAGATTTGCCATGTGTTTACCGTCGTCGGCGGCGTTTGTTTCCGGCGGCGGGCAGGATGGGATTCTGGCACAGCTCCGAGAGCTTGAAAAGCAGCCAGAAAACCAGCGGGGAGAAGAGCATCGTCATCCCGGCGGTGAGGACGACCTGCCCGGCGACGGCGGCGCGGAAATGGAATTCGCCGCGCACGAAGTTGATGAGCAGGTATTCGGCGAGGAGGTAGATGAGGATGGCGATGCCGGTGAGGGCGGCGGAAACCTGCCATTTCCCCTGCCGGAACAGCGGCTGCACGCCCTGCATGAGGTAGCCGAGCGCGGCGAACAGAAGGATCGAGTAGCCGAACCGCAGTGATTCGACCGGCTGGCTGTAAACCTCGGGGTCGCCGCCGTGCGGGCCGATGGCGCAGTGCGCGTCCCACAGGAAGCCGCCGATGAAGGCGAGGAGCAGCATGGCGGGCGCGCCAACGGTGACGGCGGCACAGAGAAACACCAGATGCACCAGCAGCACGCGCGAGTGATACAGCCCGGTGAACGCCGGGATGAACTGCTGGGCGACAAAGGCCGCCAGCAGCAGGAGCACGGTGATGAGGGTGTATCGGATCAAGGGGTTGTCGCGGCGCGGATGGTGGTTTCAGGAGTCATTGGCGAGCACGACGAACACCGTGCCCAGATCCTCGAAGTTCACCGACGGACGGACGACGGCTTCGGAGTCGAGCGGGCCTTTTTCGACCGACTCGATGGTTCCGATGAGGATGTTCGGTTGGAAAATGCCGCCCCTGCCGGTGGTGAAGACGCGGAGACCGGGACGGATGGCGGCATCCTTGGACAGGAAACGGAGCCGCAGCCTGGGGGTCCCTTCGAAGTGGCCGCGGCGGCCGCTGACGATGCCGACCTCCGGCGTGCCTTCGACGCGCGCGGAGACCAGGCATTGCTCGTCGGTGATGAGGAGCACCGAGGCGCGGTCCCCGCCGCTGTCGATGCGATGGACTTTGCCGACCAGGCCCTCGTTGGAGAGGACGGATAGCTGGGTGCCGATGCCGCGGTCGGATCCGGCGTCGATCTCCAGCGTCTGCCACCACGTCGTCGGGTGGCGGCGCACGACGCGGGCGGCGACGACCTCGAAATTCGTAGTTTTCGGGAAGTCGAGCGCGTGGCGGAGTTGCGCGTTCTCGCGCTCCAGCTCGCGGAAGCGGGATTCGATGATCCGGAGGCGCCCGACCTCGGCGCGCAGCGTGTCGGTCTCGGCGGCGAGTGCCTTGGAGTGCTCGACCTCGTCGAGCAGGGCGCGGGCGCGGGTCTCCATGGCCGATCCGGATTTGAGGAAAGGCGACACCGCCGAGTAATACGCCGCCTGGATCTCGCGCACCGCCTCTTCACTGCGCGTGAGCGCCCAGACGGTTCCCGCGAGGAACAGCATCAGGGCCAGCAGGTGAAGCGGTTTCATGTCGGGCGGGTGTCAACGCCGTGGCGCGTCATCGATCCGAACTGGCGACCCGCTTGAGGAAGGAGATTTCCTGAAGCGCCTTTCCGGTGCCCTCGGCGACGGCGCTGAGGGGGTCCTCGGCGACGTGGACGGGCAGGCCGGTCTCCTCGCGGAGCAGGCGGTCGAGGCCCTTGAGCAGGGCGCCGCCTCCGGCGAGGACGATGCCGCGGTCCACGAGGTCGGCGGCGAGTTCCGGCGGGCAGCGTTCGAGCGTGGTGCGCACGGCATCCACGATGGTGTTGAGCGGGTCGGCCATGGCCTCGCGGATTTCCTGCGAGGTGATGTTGATGGTTTTCGGCAGGCCGGCGACCAGGTCGCGGCCCTTGACCTCCATGGTGATCTCCTTGGGCAGCGGGGCGGCGGAGCCGAGGCGCACCTTGATTTCCTCGGCGGTGCGCTCGCCGATCATCAGGTTGTAGGCGCGCTTCATGTATTGGGCGATCGCCTCGTCCAGCTCGTCGCCGGCGGTGCGCACGCTGCGCGCGTAAACGATGCCGGAGAGCGAGATCAGGGCCACCTCGGTGGTGCCGCCACCGATATCGACGACCATGTTGCCCGAGGCGTCCTGCACGGGCAGGCCGACGCCGATCGCTGCGGCCATCGGCTCCTCGATGAGGTAAACCTCGCTGGCCCCGGCCTGCTCGGCGGACTCGCGCACGGCGCGGCGCTCGACCTCGGTGATGCCGGACGGGATGGCGATGAGAACGCGCGGGTTGTTGCGGCGGTTCTTGTTCACCTTGCGGATGAAGTGGCGGAGCATGGCCTCGGTGACCTCGAAGTCGGCGATCACGCCGTCCTTGAGCGGGCGGATGGCGACGATATTGCCCGGCGTGCGGCCGAGCATGCGTTTGGCATCGTCGCCAACGGCGAGCACCTCGTTGGTGCCGGATTTGACCGCGACGACGGACGGTTCACGCAGGACAATGCCGTGGTCCTTGACGTTGATCAGCGTGTTGGCGGTGCCGAGATCGATGCCGATGTCACTGCAGAAGAAATGGCCGAAAAACTTTTTGAACATGTGTTTAATGGTAAATTGGAAATTCGCGGGACCAGCCCCGGCACTGTGCAGCGGGCCGGGAAAAGTCCATACGCGGCGGTTCCGTCCGAACTTCGCGCGAAATCGCCGACCCCGCGGAGCTTGCGTCCGCGCGGACGGAAAAGCTCACGATTTGCCGGAGACGGGTCAAGCCGGAATCATGTTCCGCATTGCGGATTGGAATGTTCCACGCGGTGGAGGTGTCCTGTTTCGCGGCAGCCGGGGATTGCGTCCGTAGCGCGCTTCGGCTAGCTTCCCGCATCGATCATGATGTTGCGTTTCCACGTCATGCAAAACCTCCGCTCGGCTTTTTTTCTGGCGGTGCTCTTCGTCGTGCTGGCCGTTCCGCTCGCGATCTGGCATGCGAACCGCGGCGGATTGCCGGATGCCTGGCGGCATGGAATCGAGCGCGAGCTGGCCGGCCAGGGCATCCATCTGGAAATGGAAGCACTGCGGTATCTGCCATTTCGCGGGATCGAGGCGAAAAACGTGCGCGTGTTCGCCGACCCGGAGCGTGAGAACGAACTATCCCGCATCGGGCGCGTTCTTCTCGACTTCGACAAAACGAGGCTCGCGCGCGGCGATATCCGCCTCAACAAGATCCAGCTCGCCGACGCCAACGTCCTGCTGGCAGCGGATGCGGCCGACCCGGATCCGAAGGTGCTCGAACTGACCGGTGTGAACGGCAGCATGGCCATGCCCGGCGGCAGGGTGCTTGAAATCCGCAACGCGACCGGGCGCATCGGCGGCGTGGAGGTGGGCCTGGACGCCCGGTTGCTCGGTTACCGCGGCACCACCTCCCTGCCGGCCCACGCGGAGGAGCCGGATCACCGGACCCGCCGCGAGTTCATCGCATCGCTTACCGACGAATTGGGCCGCTGGAGCTTTCCCGATGACCAGCGCCCGCGGATCGCGATCCGCATCGACGGTGACCTGGCGGACATGCGGACGTTTGCGTCGTCCTTCGAATTTCATGCGCCCGTGATGTCACTCAACAACCATCCGCTGGAAGACGTCCGCCTGGCGGGCAGCCTCTCCGGCCTGCTGCTCCACGTGGAGGACATCAGCGCCACAGACGCTGGCGGCGGGCTTGTCGCGCGCGCCGATTACGACATCGCCGGCCGGTCCGGCCGCTTCGATCTCGATTGCACGCTGGACCTCGAAACGCTGGCCCGCGCGTGGTTCGGGCTGGAAACCCCGGACGAGGTGATATTCGGCGGCGCACAATCGCTGCGGGCGGAGGGGGAGTTCGCCCTGCGGAACGAAGGGCGGATGCCGGAAATCCAGGCAACGGGCCATCTGGCATGCGGCTCCTTGATGGTCCAGGGTGTCGTATTCGACCGCGTTGAATCCGAATTTTCGCTCCGTGACAACGACGTGTTTCTGAGCAACGCCCGCGTGGAACGCGACGACGGCATGGCACGCGGCCGGGTGATGATCCGCTGGCCGGATGTGCGCCTGGCGATGGAATCCACCATGCCGCCGCCGGTTTACCGGCCGTTTTTCAAAGGACGGCCGTTGGAGGAGGTGATCGACTCGTTCACCGTCGGCGACGATTCGGAAACCCGCGTGGTCATCGAAGGCGGGGCGGAGGTCGGCGTCCATGGATCCTGGCATTACGAAGGCTACGGGACGGTGGGGAACGTCGCCTTCAACGGAATCCCGGTGGCTTCGGCGACCACCGAATTCACCGTGAGCCATGACGATCTCGATTTCCGCGACGGCTCGGTGGTTTTCGACACCAGCGGCTACGGCCAGCGAACCGCCTTCGGAGGCCCCGGCGAGACGCGTGTCGAAGCCGGTCGCATCCGCTACTCCAACCCGGACCGTTTGGTGGAGATCCGCGACGTCACCGGCGACGTCTGGGCGCCCCCCGTGCTGGGCTTGTTCAACCCGGCTCTCGCCGAAACCCTGGAGGCCTATCAGTTTCATCGTCCGCCGGGCGTCCGTGCGACCGGGGTCGTGGACCTCACGCCCGCCGGTCGCACCGAGCTGGATGTCGAATTCTCCACCTCCTCCCCCGCTGTCGCCGACGTGCTGGGCCAGCCCCTGACATTCCGGCGCGCGAAGGGCGTGGTCCGGTTGCGCGGCGAACGCGTGGAAGTCCGCGATCTGGACCTGATCGCCTTCAACGGACCAGTAAGCGCGTCATTCATCCATGACGGCGGCGAACTCTCGGCGGAAATCGCATGGACGCGCGTTGATCTACGTGGCTTGGCCGGCGCATACGGAGTGACCATGCAGGGCGGCGGCTCCACAACCGGCCGGATCGAGTTCTCCATCGCCGACAACGACATCGCGACGCTGGGCGGCAAGGGCCATGCCGCCTTTCAGGACGCCCACCTTTTCGCCGTGCCGATCCTCGGGCCGCTTTCCCCGCTGATCGCCGCGATCGTGGACGACCGGCGCACGGGATACGAGCGTGCCAAGGATGCCTTCCTCACGTTTCACATCGAGGACGGCGTCATCCGGTCCTACGACTTCCGCACCACCACGACCAGCCTTGCCTTCACCGGCGACGGCGAGGTTGATCTCAACGACAACAGCCTGGACATGACGATGCGGGTGAACGCACGCGGTTTGCTCGGTCTCATCACTTTGCCGCTGCGTCCGTTCTACGGGTTGTTCCAGTTCCGCGGCACCGGCCCCGTGCGCGAGCCCGAGTGGGAGAACGTCATGTTCACCAATCCGCCCGCCGCCCAAAAGGAAAACCTGCTGAATCCCCCAAAGGCGCGTGTGGTCGCCGAACCTTGATGAAGCCAAGCCGGTGTCGGTTGGTAAAATCGTCGCCAACCGACAGTCGCGGCTTGCGTGCCGTGTGGCAGCCTGCGAATATGGGCACGTCACGCACATTGAAGTGCGGTTCATCCCCACAAAACCATGAGTGATCCAATCTCCAGCAAATCCGACATCGATCCGGACACGGGGTTCACCCCTGCCGGCGAAGCCACACATCCCTCCGTTTCCCAGGCTGCGCGCGAACTACGCGATGCGGCCGAGGGTAAAGTGAACGAAACCATCCACACCGCTGAGGAAAAGCTCCGCGGAACACTCAACAAAGCCAAGGAAAAATCCGGCGAATTTAAGGAGCGCGCGACACAATCGGCTCGCCAATTCCGCGAAAGCGCATCCGAAAAGGCTCAACATTTCAAGGAAAATGCCAGCGCGCAAGCCAGCCAGCTCCGCGACAACGCGTGCGAACAATGGGAAGAGACCCGGGTCAAGGCGAAGGAATTCCACATCACAGCGGAGGATTACATCCGGCAAAATCCAACCAAGTGCGTCCTGACGGCGATCGGCGCGGGCTTCATCATCGGGCTGCTGGTCCGCCGCTGATGCCCATTCGAAGCGCCATCCCAGACGGGCCTCATCGACGCGCCATCCACCTTCGTGAAAAATTTCGACAGGTGGACGGCCACCGGCAAGCGCACCCCAATGTCATCCAACATTCAGCCTGAAGGCCATTCATCCGGACATTCCCAAGGCGGACGCCCTGATTCCATGCCGCATTGGATGGAAAGCCTTTGCGACCTTGTGATTGGTCGCGTCGAGTTGATGCGCATCGAAGCACGCCAAGCGCTTGCTGATGGGGTCATCCGCCTGGCGATGGCTGTTGCAGCGATATTTCTCTCAGTCGTCGTGTGGCTCCTTCTTCTGGCAGCCGTCGCCGGTTTGGCGCATGCGCATGCGGGTTTGGCCTGGTATTGGTCCTGCCTGGTGCTCGCCGGCCTGCACCTGCTTGCGATTCTGGCGATGATCCGCCGCACCCGTGCGCCGCGCCCACCCGCGTTCCAACACACCCGCTCCGAATTCCAAAAAGACCGCGAATGGCTGCACAACCTCCAGCACCGGAAATCCAAGCACTGATCGAACGCGCCGGGCGTGCCCGGGCCGCCCTGGGGGAATCCCTGGATTCGATCCAGGACAAGTTCCATCCGAAGTCGCTCATGGCCGGCTCCGTGCGCTCGCATCCCGGGCGCTGGATTGCCGGAGCAGCGGCCACCGGCCTGTTGACGAGCCGCCTGCTTTTCCGCCGCCGTCCGAAGGCGTTGCCCGTGAAAAAATCCCACCCGATGCTTTTCTTTATCCTCAGGACAATTTCCAATGTCGTCGCACCGGCCGTGAAAATCTGGCTTTTCAGCCAGATCAAAGACTATCTCGCGCGCCGCGCACAGGGTGCGACGAAACCATTTCCTTATTGATCCCAAACCACCATGCCAGAACACCAAGTCCTTGATCACGTTGACCAATATCTGAAACTCGGACGCGAATACGATTGCTCCGACATCCACCTGCCCACCGCCTACCCGCCGGCGTGGCGGCGCTTCGGCAAGCTGGCGGCGATCTGGGAGGACCACCCGCCACTCACCCCGGACGAGACCGAAAAACTGGCCAGGTCGTTCCTCACCGACCACGAATGGAAAAGGCTGGAGGAAAAAGGCGACGTGGACTTCGCCTACCAGTCCGAAACCGGCGAACGGTATCGTGCCTCGGTCGTGCGCCAGCGCCTCGGACTCGACATGGTCTTCCGCATCATCAACACGAAGATACGAGACATTGAATCCATCGGGCTGCCCCTCGACCACATCATTCCACTCACACGATACCAGAACGGTCTCATCCTGGTGACCGGCTCCGTCGGGTCGGGCAAATCGACCACGCTCGCGGCGATTGTCGATTTCATCAACCGCGACCGCGAGGACCACATCCTCACGCTCGAGGATCCCATCGAATACGTCTTTGAATCCAAGCTCAGCCACGTCAACCAGCGTGAGGTTCACGCCCACACCGATTCCTTCGCCAAGGCGTTGCGCGGCTCGCTGCGTGAGGATCCCGACGTCATTGTCGTCGGCGAGATGCGCGATCTGGAGACCATCCAGCTCGCCCTGACCGCCGCGGAGACCGGCCACCTCGTGCTCGCCACGCTGCACACCGGCAACGCCCCCCGCACGCTGGACCGCGTGCTCGACGTGTTTCCCACCGAGCAGCGCGACCAGATCCGCATCATGGTCTCCGAGTCCCTGCGGGGCATTCTCTCCCAGCAGCTTGTCCCGACCATTGATGGCAACGGCCGCGTGCTTGCCCTCGAGTTCCTCGTGAACACCGCCGCCGTGGCCAACTGCATCCGCGAGGGCAAGACCTACATGCTGCCCGGCGTGATGCAGACCGGCAAGAACGTCGGCATGATCACAATGGACGAGTCGCTCAAGGAACTTTACGTCAAGGGCGTTATCTCCCGCGACGAAGCCCTGTTCCGCGCCGAGGATAAAAAACTGATGGCTGAGTTCATGGAATCCTGATTCCGGGACCGCC
>SLAV01000087.1 GCA_007126655.1 Haloferula sp.
GCAGTTCGGCAGCAATTTCAGCGCCCGCGCCCCCAGTCCGAGGCAGCGCTCCAGCTCGTCGAGCGCGTCGCGCCGCGCGGGGTGGATCGACACCGCCGGCAGGAAATCCGGATGCCTCCGGCAGACGTCGAACAAATGGTCGTTCGGCACGTGGAACGAGCCGAACTCCCGCTTCGTGCCGTCCTCCCCATAGACCTCGTCCTGCGCGAGCAGCAGCGCCCGGTCGATCCGCGAGTCGCGCAGCCGGTCCGCCAGCAGTTTCTCATACACCGCGTCGAACTCCGGATCTGTCACCACCACCGGAAGCCCCGCCGCGCGCCGCATCACCTCGCCCAGCAACCGGTGATGGCCACTAAGCCGCATCCAGCACCCGGATCCCGCCAATCCGTTGCCCACCAGATGAATGTGGCAGTCGTAAAACAGCGGGCCGCTTCCGTCCCCGTTCGTCATGCCGCAACTCTAACCTGCACCCGCGACTATGGAAACCCCGGGAATTTCGCCCTCCACAACCGGAGTCAATCGTCCCTCATGAACAGGGAATCGGAATGTGATGCGAAATTGATCCCAACTCTGACGTGCCGGGTCATGCGGAGCGGCGAGGGGGATGGGAAGGCCCCCTGAGGGGGGACGCGCGTGCGGGGTGGGTCGCACCACATTTGAGTTCGTTGCAACTCACTCTATGCCGGTTTGGCCTTCGGCGTTTGGAGATCGCCGCAATCGCGGCCTCCTGCATTCATCGTCCCGCGCACGCGGAATCACACGCCCCCCCCCGCATGCCCGGCGTGGCTGAGGAACAAAGCCACGACAGGAGGCGAACAGCACGCGTCACAGCACGAAGTCAAAAAAGCACAACCTCACGGAACGTCGAATTCATTCGGCCCCGTCCATGGAACAATACTGAGATGCCAAATGCCACAACCTCCCCGCTCGCATCTCCCTGCTACCCCCGGCACGGACCGATCTCCTCCGGGCGGTCCGCGAGCATGCCCGGAGAATGAAAAAGCGCGTCCGCACCAACCCATTCCCACCCCATGCACCGGGACGCCCCGGAGCAAGGGGACCACACGCGCCCCCGCGTGTCCCTTCGCGCGCCCTCGCGCGAAGGTTGGCATTCCGGCCGGGTGACCTCCGTGCCGATCTTGTGCGTCACCCGTATCCGACGCATTCCTCTGCGAGGGCGCAGCAGGATGCACGCGGTGGCGCGTGCGCTCCCCATACCAAACAAGCGGCACGGACCGCCCCTCCGGGCGCTCCGTGCACACGCCCTGAGAATGAAATAGCCCGTCACCCACGGAACGCCGAATTCATTCGGCCCAGCCAATGGGACGAAAATGTGATGCCTAATTCCGGCATCGCACCAGCCTGCCCGTCCTCCCATCGCTTCGGGCTGGTTTTTGACCCCAAAACATCAACCACCGGTGCTCCCGAGATCCCGCAAACTCCACAGCCCGGCCGCCTTCGTCAGCTCCGCCGCGTCCCCGCGCATCCGCCGCGCCCCGTCCTTCCGCTTCGGCCCGAACCGCCCCCTGCACTGCCGGAACACCTCGTCCACAAACGACCGTTGGCCGATCACCGCCCCGTCCGAAAGATACCTCAGCCGCCATTGCAGCCGCTTCGCCACCGCCACTCCACGCCCGGCCTCCAGCCGTTGCAGCTCCGCGAACACCTCCTCCTCCGACATCCCCCTGCGCTCCAGTTTCTGCCGCAGCTCGCCGGTCCGCCCGTCGCTCACCTGACGGAATTTCTCCACACCCTCGATCAGAAGCATCGCCCGGTAATCCTCGTGGATCCTTCCGTGGCGTTTCCCGCCGCCTTTCCCGCGGCCCGCGCATTTGAGACTTACCGGAAACAGGGCGGCACACGGACTTCTCCCCTGCCCGACTTTTTTATCGGTGCTCATGCCGAAGCCGAAGACCTGCCACTGCTCACACGGGATCCCAAACGTTACCGCACCTATTTCCCAAACGTCTGTCTGATCTGCCCGCAGTAATTCAATAATCGGTCGCTGGCAACCTCCTGGTGCGTAGGATTAAAAATGGCAAAAGCGTCGAGCCCCTCAACCTCGCGACCATCGGGAGCCTGAATCTCAAAACCGTCACTCCGTCGCATCCGTCATTTTTGATCTTACGGATCACCAGCCTCAAAACGCTGGCAATCACGCCATAGCCGCGCAAGGTTCCCCGCGAACCGAATCTCCACCCGCCTCCATGCCCGAAGCCACCTACGTCCGCGACGCCTTCGCCCGCATTGCCGATCGCTACGTCCTAACCAACCACGTCCTCAGCTTCGGTGCCGACATCTGGTGGCGGCGCGTCACCACATGGCGCATCAAAAAATGGAAACCCGCTCGCCTGCTCGACGTCGCCAGCGGCACCGGCGACCTCGCCCTCGAAATCCAGGACGAACTCCCCGGCTGCGAGATCATCGCCACCGACTTCTGCGCCGAAATGCTCGCCCACGCCGCCTCGCGCGGCCTCGCCCGCACGCAGGTGGCCGATGCGCTCGACCTGCCCTTCCCCGATGCCTCGTTCGACGTCGCCACCGTCGCCTTCGGCCTCCGCAACATGGCCGACTACCCCGGCGGCCTGCGCGAAATGCGCCGCGTCATCAAACCCGGCGGACGCCTCGTCATCCTCGACTTCTCACTCCCCGGCAACCCGCTCATCCGCCCGTTCTACCGCTTCTACCTCCACCGCGTCCTGCCCGGACTCGCCGGCCTGCTCACCGGCCAGAAGGACGCCTACGAATACCTCGGCGGCTCGATCGAGCAATTCCCGTCCGGCGATGCCATGTGCGAACTCCTCACCTCCTGCGGCTTCACCGGGCCGGAGACCACGCCACTGACCTTCGGCGTCGTCTCGCTCTATACGGCACTCCGGCCGGATGAACCTGAGCGCGGGTGCATGACAAAAAAGCCGGACCAGACATCGTCATGAAGATGATCGGTCTATCAGCACCCAGCACCATGAGCCTTTTTGCAAAAATCTTCGGCGGCCGGAAATCGACGCCGCGCGATGAAACACCACTCGTCGCGGAAGACGCCGCGCCGCGCGAAGTCATTCTCACCGGCATCGACTGCGTCGTCCGCCAACATCGAGGAAACTGCGCGACCTGGACCCTGGAGTCCCGCCCCGATCACTGGATCCAGTTCATGAACACCGTTCTGAACTGCCACTACCCTCACAAGGCCGACCCGGGCGTCCTGTTTCAGGAACTCTTCAACGACCCACTCGTCGCGGAGGTCGTCTCCTTCGATCCCGGCACCCATGTCACCGTCGAGCTGTCATCCATGTCTCCGGGTGAAATCGCGGATTGGATCGAGCACTATCTCGCGCAAGTGTTTTCCGCCGACCTTCCTTCGGAACGCCTCACGCTCGAAATGAACGATTTCTGACCAAAGGCATCGGAGCGGGATGCCCCTGGCCTAGGGCGCGAGAGGCGCAGCGCGTCCCGGCCTTCGAGCGCCGACCCCGCCGACGCGGAAAGCTCGCGCGTCTCGGGGTCGAAAACAAACGGAAGCTGGTTCGACGGATCCACGCCAAGCGTGTCACGTTCCCTCACCACCAACACAAGCCCCGGCCATGATCACAAAGCGCCCATGAACACTGACACGCTGCTGCCAACCGCCGTGAGCAGCACCACGACGGCGAAAACACGGCGGACAAGGCGGGGATCGAGCCGGCCCGCGATACGCCCGCTGGTCAGCACGGCCGCCACGCAGATGGCGGCGAAGAGAATCACGAGCAGCCAATCCACCTCCGCGTGACGGATATGGCCGAGGAAGCCGCCGAGCGCGTTCACCGCGATGATGGCCAGGGAGGTGCCGGCAGCCACCGGCACGGGCAGGCGCGCGAAGCGCGTGAGCGCGGGCAGCAGCAGAAACCCGCCGCCCACTCCCAGAAATCCCGTGAGCACGCCGACCCCCGCACCGGCGAGAAAACAGCGGGCCGGTTTGCAGTCCGGCATCGAATTTGAAACTTCGGATTTTCCCAGCCATGTGCGAATGCCGACCGCGAACATCAATCCGGAGAAAAGCAGCACCAGCACTCCGGGCGAAACCAGATGGGTGAAGCGCGCTCCGACAACCGCGCCGATCACCCCGGAAAGCGCGAACCACCCCGCCGCTCCGGGATGCACGTGCCCCATCGCCGCCCGTTGCCCGGCGCCCACCGCCGCCGTGATCCCGACCACGAACAAGCTCGCCGCCACCGCGTCGCGCGGATCCATGCCCGCGAAATAGACCAACACGGGAAACGTCAGGATGCTGCCGCCGGCCCCGGTCAGGCCGAGCGAAACCCCGATCACCAATGCGCCGATGACCGCCCAAACCGTCATCACCGATCCGAATCCCGGTCGGGGAATTCCACCCGCCACAGCCCGCGTAAATCGCCTTTCGAATACCCGGTCGCACGATCCCGGGGATAACGCCCGCCAATGGCC
>SLAV01000110.1 GCA_007126655.1 Haloferula sp.
CCGGCCGCCGCGCACCGGCCGCCATAAAACAGCTTGCCAGCAATCTCCCGCAGCATTACCCACGGACTCCGCATGCGCGCACATCGCGAAGGCGCGCCCCCGCACGCACCGCATGAAACTGACCGACCTGCTAGACGACCCGCGGCTCGTCCTCGAACTCGAGGCCGCCGAACACTGGCTCGCGATCCTCGAAATGGTGGACCGGCTCGTCGCCGCAGGCAAGCTCCCCGAATCCCGGCGCGCCGAAATCCTCGACGCCCTCCGGCACCGCGAGGAAATGGTCAGCACCGGCATCGGCTCCGGCGTCGCCATCCCGCACGCGTTTTCCGACGACCTCGACGAGGTCATCGCCGTGTTCGGGCGCTCCGCAGGCGGCATCGATTTCGAGTCGCTCGACGGCGAACCGGTGCGTCTCGTCTTCCTCTTCATCGTCCCCCGCCGCGATTACCAGCTCCACCTCAAAACCCTCGCGGCCATCGCCAAAACATTCACCAACCCGCGCCTGCGCGACGCCCTCCAGTCCGCGCCCGACCACGCGGAAATCATGCGCCTGCTCAAAACCGGCGTGATCCGCGCCGCCGGCAGCATCGGCAACACCCCAACCGCATCCCACAGCCTCTCGCCATGACGCTCCTCCAGGAACTCGAATCCCGCCTCGCCGCCGCCGTGCGCGCCGTCACCGGCGAAGACGCCGCCGCCCCCGTCACCGCCGCCGCCGACCTGCGCTTCGGCGATTACCAGAGCAACGCCGCCATGGTCCTCGCCAAACAGCGCAAGACCAACCCGCGCGCGCTCGCACAGGAAATCATCGACGCGCTCGACCTCACCGGCCTCGCCACCGCCGAGATCGCCGGGCCCGGCTTCATCAACTTCCGCATCCTACCCGAGACCTACGCCACCCGCGCCGCCGCCCTGCTCCACGACGAAAAACTCGGCACCCCCGCCACCGGTGCCGGCCGCACCGTCGTCGTCGATTTCTCCGCGCCCAACGTCGCCAAACCGATGCACGTCGGCCACATCCGGTCCACCATCATCGGCGACTCGCTCTGCCGCATCGCCCGCTTCCTCGGCTACCGCGTCATCGCAGACAACCACATCGGCGACTGGGGCACCCAGTTCGGCATGATCCTCCACGGCTGGAAAACCCAACTCGACCCCGCCGCCCTCGAAACCGACCCGATCGCCGAACTCGTCCGCGTCTATCGCGAGGTCAACGCCGCAACCAAGGCGGACCCCGGCATACTCGAAACCTGCAAGGCCGAACTCGTCAAACTCCAGGCCGGCGATGCCGAAAACCTCGCCATCTGGCGGCAATGCATCGACGTCTCGAAACGCGGCCTCAAACAAATCTACCACCGCCTCGGCGTCACCTTCGACCACTGGCTCGGCGAATCGTTCTACAACGACCGCCTCCCCGGCCTCGTCGATGAATTCCTCGAAAAAGGCATCGCCCGCGAAAGCAACGGAGCCGTCTGCATCTTCTCCGACGGCACCAAAAAACCGGAGGACGACCCATTCATGGTCCACCGCGAGGAAGGCTGGACGGACAACCCCGCCATCATCCGCAAGGCCGACGGCGGATTCCTCTACGCCACCACCGACCTCGCCACCCTCGAATACCGCATCGACGAATGGCAGGCCGACGCCGTCTGGTATGTCGTCGGCGTCCCCCAGACGCTCCACTTCCGCCAGATCTTCGAGGCCGCGGAACGCTGGGGGAAATCCGGCGACTTCCGCCACATCGCCTTCGGCTCCATCCTCGGCGAGGACCGCAAGCTGATGAAAACCCGCTCCGGCGAAAACGTCGGACTCATCGAGGTCCTCGGGGAAGCCGTCGGTCGCTCCGCCAGAATCATCGCCGAGAAAAACCCCGCCCTCACCCCCGAGGAAGCCGCCGACATCGCCGAAACCATTGGCATCGGTGCCGTGAAATTCGCCGAACTCTCGCAAAACCGCCTCACAGACTACGTCTTCGCCTGGGACCGTATGCTCGCACTTCAGGGCGACACCGCACCCTACCTGCAGAACAGCTATGTCCGCATCCGTGCGATCTTCCGAAAACTTGAAGATTCGTTTCATGCAACAGAAGCGACACTTTCCCTCGGCACCGAATCAGAGATTCACCTGGCCCGTTTGATCGTCCGCTTTGCAGAAATCGTTCCGGCGACTCTCGAGGATTTCCGCCCGAACCTATTGGCAAATTATCTCCTCGAACTCGCGCGCGCCTTTCATTCCTTCTACGAAGCCTGTCCCGTCCTCAAATCCGAGGAGCCGCTGCGTTCCTCCCGCCTTGCCCTCTGCGAACTCACCGCACGCACCCTCTCCCAAGGCCTCGACCTGCTCGGCATCCGCTGCCCGGAGCGGATGTGACGTCCGCCGCCTGCCTAACTCCTTCCAGTTGCTTTGCCGGGATATATTCATGGAGGCCCGCGGATTCAGTCCACGGTCCGCTTGATTCTGGCGCAGATATCCTTGATCTCATCGGCCACCGGCAGACTGCGGTCGAGACAATGGACGACGAGCGTGTCGCCGACGATCTCACAACTCGCGGTGCCCGGCAGCAGGCTCACCACGAGCGCGAGCAGGTATTTCTGCCGCCGCGACGCGGATACAGGCACGTGGACAAACGTGGGATCGATCGGCATTTTGACGGGAAACACACGGCGTGCGACGTCGAACCCGCCGCGCAGCGCGCACCAGAGAAAATACGGGAAAAAAGCCACCAAATGGACCGGATGGACACGCCACAACTTCGCAGTCGGTGGCACGCTCCAGAGGCTGATCGCCGTGGTGGCGGCCAGCAGGAGCGCGACAAAGACAAGGTCGGACAGCTTGCCCTGGGTGAGCACCAGCCAGCCCGCGAAGAACATGGCGAAGCGGACCGCGGCGGCGGAGACCCAGGTGGAGGCGGGTATGGTGTCGGATGCGTTCATGATTCAACGGATAAGCAGGATGAAGATGAGGAAAAGCAGCGCGAAGCCCGCGCCCGCCACCGGCAGGTTGCGCATCCAATCGTCGATGTCGCGGGTGGTCTTGCGGGTGTTTTCGGTTTCGAGAAGCTGATAGATGTTGTTTTCCAGATTGACCTTCGGCATCGGCAGAACGCGCAGCCGTGCGATGGCAGCGACGACCATGGCAACAATGGCGCGACCC
This sequence comes from Haloferula sp., assembly GCA_007126655.1. Classification (GTDB taxonomy): domain Bacteria; phylum Verrucomicrobiota; class Verrucomicrobiia; order Verrucomicrobiales; family Akkermansiaceae; genus Luteolibacter. The sequence goes on from SLAV01000110.1 coordinate 3,154, forward strand.
ACTGCCAGGATCGGCGCGAGGAAATCCCCGGGCGGCACGAGCGGGCGCGAGGCTTGCACGAAGAATGGCAAACGCAGCTTGACGCCGAGGACGAGGAAAACTACAGCCCCGGCCACAATCGGCCACAATGCACCCCACACCACGCCTGTCGAGATCTGGAATGCGGAAAGCGATGCGCCTTTTGTGATTTCTTCTAACAATCCACGGTGCACCAACCCGGGAAGCGCCCACAACCACGTCGCGCCAAAGCCAAACAGCACCAGCCATGGTGCAAGCATCGCCCACGGTGTCGCCGTGCCGGGTGTGGGCGGGGATTTGCGCGAGAGCAGGAACAAAAACCGGCTGAGCAACAGCGTGGTGGCAATCGCAGAAATGATGAACAAAACCGGCAGCAACGAAGGCCACGGGGCGGGTGCCTCGGGCGCGAAGGTCTTGAGCAGGTATTTCGTGAATGCGCCTGCGGTGAGCGGTCCGCCCGCGATGGCCAGCACACCGAAGCCCAGCCCGGCCCACATCGCGATGCGCCATTTTCCTGTGAGCGCCGTAGGCAGTGCGGTGCCGAGGAAGAGTAGCCCTTTTGCCAGACCGTGATTCAGCGCATACAGCGCGAGCGCGGGCATCATCCATGCATGCGGGATGCCGCCGTGCAGGCCGATGCCCATCATCGTGGTGATGAGGCCCATTTGGCTGATGCTGGAGTAGGCGAGATTCGTCTTCGGGTCGGTCTGGCACAGGCCGATCACCACCGCGCCGATGGCCGCCGTCATGCCCAGGGCGATCACCACCGTGGCGAGCGTGCTCCACTCGACCATGCCCGCCGGGGCGAGGTGCATCCAGCCGATCAGCCCCGCCTTGATCATGCACCCGCTCAGCACCGCGCTCGCCGGGGCCGGGGCGACCGGGTGGGCCAGTGGCAGCCAGAAATACAAGGGGATCGCCCCCACCTTCACGCCAAATCCGATCAGGCCGATGATGAAAATGAGCTGCCCATACGGTGCCTCGGCCAGCGCAGGCGCGAGGCGGTCGAGCCGCATGTCGCCCGCCGCCTGCACCGCAAGATACAGCGCCGAGATGAGGAACAACTCGCCGAGAATCGCCATCACCAGATAGACCCGCCCGGCGCGCACCGCCACCGCCTCGCGCGAATGGATGACCAACCCATAGGAAGCGAACGTCATCAGGGCAAAGCATGTGTAAAACGTCGCGGCGTCCCCGGCGATGATGAGTCCGAAGTTTCCACTCATCGCCCCGAGGAAA
>SLAV01000326.1 GCA_007126655.1 Haloferula sp.
GGGGGCATGGGAGCGGGTGCCCGGCGGAGGGGCCTGGCCGGCGACGATCGGCGCGAGTTCGAGCTGGTCGCCACCGGCGGCGCACCAGGCGTCGATGCCGCGGCCGCGCAACTCGGCGGCGAATTCGCGGGCGTATCCGTGGACGGTGAGGACGCGGCGGGGGCGCACGCGGTTGATGCATTCGAGCAGGCCGGGGTGGTCGGCGTGGTCGGACATGGGGATGACCTCATCGACGCGGTAGCGGTAGTTCGCGCCGGTCTGGAGCGCCCAGCCGCTGAGCATGGCGGTGCGCGCGCCGGGGAGGCGGCGGACGAGGCGCGTGCGCAGGGCGTTGGGCGGGACGATGACGGCGTGGCCGGCGGGCACGGGCGTGCCTTCCTCCAGGACGGGGCAGCCGGGCAGTGGAGCTCCGATTTCGCGGCAGGCGCGCGTCATTTCCGCGACGGCGGGGTGGAGCACGGCGGGGACGCCGTGTTCGGCGAGGAGCGCGAGGGCCTCCTGGGCCTTGCCGAGCGAGTAGCCGGCGAGCACGGGCGTCTCGCCGTCGGCGATGGCGTCGTGGCAAAAGCGGAGCACGGCGGCCTCGACCTCCATTTGCGGCGGGAAGACGAAGGCGGGCAGGCCGAAGGTGGTTTCGAGGATGAGGGTGTCGGCGGCGACGAACATGACCGGCTCGGCGACGCGCGGGCGGCGGGTTTTAAAATCGCCGGTATAGAGGAGGGTGGCGTTGTCGCGGACGCGGGTGATGTGGAGCATGGCGGAGCCGATGACGTGCCCGGCGGGCAGCAGGCGGATGCGGAAGCCGTCGATCTCACGCGGCACCTGGAAGGGCAGGGGATCGAGCCGTTCGGCGGCGACATGGTAGCGGGCGCGGACGATGGCGGCGGTGTTTTCGGAGCAAACCACCTGCTGGTGGCGGGCGAAGTGATCGGCATGGCCGTGGGAGACGAAGGCGCGCGGGCGCGCGTCCCACGGGTCGAGCCACAGGTCGCACTCGGGGAGGTGCAGACCGCGTTGGAATTTTACTTCGATCACTCGCCCGCGAGGTTATCGGGCGGGGAGGGGGGTGCAATGTCGAATCGGGGTGTTACGGGATGGTGACGGCTTGGACGGCGGCGAGGTGGGCGGCGATGCGTTTTTCGAGGTTGGCGCGGCTGGGGGTTTCGAAGGTGAATGAGAGCGGGCAGCCGTTTTTTGTGAGGAAGATAGCTTCGGGCCAGGCGTCGGGGAGGTCGGCCTCGGCGGCGTGGTGGATCCAGCCGGGTTGGCGGACCGGGTGGTCGTCGATGACGGCGGATGATTCGACGGGGAGGTGTTCGGAGGCGGCGTCGAGGATCCGCCGGGCGCGGGCGGGTTGGTCGTCGTGGAGGTTGATTTCGTAGAAATAGAATCCGGTGGCCTCCCAGTCCTCGTGGAGGGAGAGGAAGAGGTGGGGCGGCGGGTTTTCGAGAAGCCAGGCGGCATGGGCGGCGACTTCGGGCGATTCGCGGCGCTGGTAGTCGCGATTGAGGTCGATGCCTGCAGGGTTTTCGCGGGTGTTGGCGCGGAGGCCGCCGGGGTTCAGGGCGGGGCAGATCGTCCAGTCGTCGGGCGATCGGGAGAAAAAGGGGTCGCGCAGCATTTCGAGGACGGCGAGCGGGCCGGCGGGTTCGTCGCCGTGGATGCCGGCGGAGAGGTAGATGCGGCGCGCGCCGCCGGGCCTGCGCCACGCGCGGAAGGGCGCGCCGGGCGGCGACGCGGGACAAAAGCCGCAGCGGCGGGCCGCCGCGTTGATTTCCGAATCGAAGGCGTCCCAGTCGGTGGCTTGCGGGGCGGGCATGGCATGTGGCGGGGTGCGGCGGATTTATTTCCAATCGACCTTGATTTCGGCGATGCCGCCGTTGCGGTCGTCGTATTTGAGGATGCCGTGGGCGAGGGCGTATTCATGGACGCATTTGGTCACCTTGACGTCGTAGGCACAGTATTCGGCGATTTTGCGGAGCGGGGCGAAGTCGCCGGATTTCCGGTGGTCCCGCCACCATTTGAGGGCGTCGAGGCCGTCAGCGGTTTTGCCGGCTCCGAGGGTTGCGGAGGCGACGGAGTCGAGCTTGAGACGGAATCCGAGCTGTTGCTCGAGATCGACCATCATGTCGAGGTTGAGCGTCTGGTCTGCGAGGGTGTGGAAGATGTAGGGCTGGAGGACCGGGTAGTCGAACTGCAGGTGGTTCCAGCCGACGACGAGGTCGGCGCGGACGAGTTCCTCGCCCAGGCGTTCCATGTCGTTTTCGCCGTAGATCTCGTAGTTGCCGCGGGCGGTGCTGTAGGTCACTGCGATGGAAACACCCATTTTGTCCTTGTGGGCGGCTCCGCCGACGTCGTTGAAGCTGCGCTGGGTCTCGAGGTCGAAATAGACAATGTTTCTCTCGCTCACGGATTTCAGCATGCCGGCGCGGGCGGATGATGGCAAGCGGGCGATTGGTTTTCACCTGGAGTCTTCCGGCCCGGTATGCACGGTCGCAAAGCCCGCGTCGTCGGTCTGGATCCAGTGAAACGCGCGGACCTCGATGATTTCGAAGCGTCTTTCTTCTTCCGCATCCCCGATGCGACGGATGACGACGCGGACGCGCATCATGTCGCCATCCGGCTCTGGCTTGGGTAACAGCGCACGGAACGGGCGGCGGCCCTCGCCGGACTTTTCAAATCCGGCCATGAGCATGCGGGCCACGTCGCTGTCCCAATCCAGCTCGAAGACGGGCGATGGGGGGCCGGGGTCGTCGGGGCGGCCGAAGCGGGGTTCGTGGAACGCGAGGCTGAGTCCCTCCGGGCCTTCGTCTTCCAATACCTGGCGTGCCAGCCGCCGGCGCACGAGCAGGCGGAATTCGGCTTCATCGGGTCCGTCGCCGGCGAGGAACAACGGCCAGGGATATTCACTGTATCTGGCAAAATGGTGCCAATCGACGAGCCACTCGCCATCCTGGCGGCGGAAAACCACGTCGATCAGGCGGCCGTCGTCGGCTTTCCAGCGTCCCTCGATGGCGGGGCCTTCGGGAAGATGGATGACCGAGATGTCTTCCAACACCAGGCGTGTGTCGGTGATCTGGGTGCCCGGATTGAGCCGGTAGAAGCGGACGATATCGGAGAACGTGTCGAGGCCGTCGTGCACGAAGCCGCTGATTCCCTCCGGGGTGGTCTGGGATATGAGGTTGCCAAGGACCTCCTGGCAGTCATCACCATATTGCACCAGAAGGTCGTGGTCTTCCGGGGTGAGCCGCTGTGCAGCCTGTGGGGAGACCCATTCCCCAGTGCGAAGGTCGCTTGGCTTGAACAATTGGTTGGCGGCGAGAATGATCAGCCCCATGATGGCGAACCAGCCTATAATCAGGCTCACCAGCGGAGCACCGGACTTCTTTTTCCTGCGTTTGCGCTTGCTACCGGTGCGTGGCGCTTCGTCCCGGCTGCCGGATTCAATGGTACGGTTGACGCGTTTCTTTTTGATCGTGTGGACACCCAGGGAGGGGTTTTGACCACACTGGTCGCAGACGCGTTCGATACCGGGGCCAAGGGGGGCGGGGAAGAGCGAACCGCAGCGCGCGCAGTGAAACCAGGATGTGGAATTTTCGCTCACGGAAGGAAAGGATACGTGTCGGATCCGGATTTGGAAAGTCCAGTGAATGCGGCGCGGCACAAATTCGTGAGACCAAAATCGCGTGCGCGGCCCTCTTGCCCCTTGCCCCCGGGGTTTGGGTTTCACAACCTGCATGCCCGCCCGATGTCCGCCTCGTTCGTCCACCTCCACGTCCACACCGAATTCTCGCTGCTCGACGGCATGATCCGCACCAAACAGCTTGCGGCGCGCGCCGCGGAGCTGGGCATGCCGGCCGTGGCGATGACCGACCATGGGAATCTGTATGGCGCGATCGAGTTTTACCAGAGCTGCGTCAATGCGGGTGTGAAGCCCATTTTCGGATGTGAGATCTACCTCGCGCCGGGGGACATGGCGGACAAAAAAGAGGTGCCCGGACGCAAGCGCGCGACACACATGACGCTGCTGGCGGAGGACAACGAGGGGTGGATCAACCTTTGCAAGCTCGTCTCGAAGGGCCACCTGGAGGGCCAGTATTACGGCAAGCCGCGGCTGGACATGGCTGCATTGCGCGAATTCTCAAAAGGCATCATCTGCCTGACGGGCTGCATCTCCGGGCCGGTGAACGAGTGGCTTCGTGCGGAGCGGGAAGACAAGGCGCGCGAGACGCTGGCCGCCCTGGTGGACATCTACGGGCGGCAAAACACGTATGTGGAGATCCACAACCACCAGCTCGAACCGCAGCGGGTGGTCACGCCAGGGCTGCTGAAGCTGGCGACCGATTTCGGGCTCAAGCCGGTGGCTGCGAACGACGTGCATTTCCTGCACCGCGAGGACCACGAGGCGCACGACGTGATGATCTGCATCGGCACCGGCAAGCTGCTGATCGACGAGAACCGGATGCGTTACACGCCGGAGGTTTATTTCAAGACAGCCGAGCAGATGCGCGCGTTGTTCGCCGACATTCCCGGAGCGTGTGACGCGACGTTGGAGATCGCGGAACGCTGCAACGTGGAACTCAAGCTGGATGCAACCTCCTCCGAGAAATACCCGCAATTCGGCACTCCGGACGGCTCGCCACGCGAGGAATACCTGATGCGCGTGTGCCGGGAGGGTCTGGTGAAACGATATGGGGAGAAAAGGGCGGCGGAACCTGCGATGCGGGAGCGGCTGACCTACGAGGTGGACACGATCAACCAGATGGGCTTCGCGTCCTACTTCCTGATCACGGCGGATTTCATCCAATGGGCGCGGGACCACGACATCCCGGTGGGGCCGGGCCGCGGGTCGGCCGCGGGTTCGCTGGTGGCGTATGCCATGGGCATCACCGACATCTGCCCGTTGAAGTTCGGCCTGCTTTTCGAACGGTTCCTCAATCCGGAGCGGGTGTCGCCGCCGGACGTGGACATCGATTTCTGCCAGAGCCGGCGCGCGGAGGTGATCGAGTATGTGCGGCGGAAATACGGCGAGCGCTCGGTGTCCCACATCATCACCTACGGCACACTTGGCGCGAAGTCGGTGATCCGCGACGTGGCGCGAGTGACGGGGGTTTCCTATGCCGACGCCGACCGGCTGGCGAAAATGATCGAGGCGAAGCCGGGCGTGACGCTGAAGGGCGAATGGGAGGCGAAGGCCGAGATCCGCGAGTTGGTCGAGGCCTCCACGACCTACCGGGAACTCTGGGACTACGCGCTGAAGCTGGAGGGTTTGAACCGCAACGTCGGGATCCACGCCGCCGGGGTGGTGATCGGCGACCGCCCGCTCGACGAGCACGTGCCGCTCACGCGCGGCAACGAGGGCGAGGTGGTGACGCAGTATGACATGGGCGCGATCACCGAGGTGGGTTTGCTGAAAATGGATTTCCTCGGGCTGAAGAACCTGACGGTGATCCAGGAGGCGATCACCCACATCCGGCGGTTCAAGCCGGACTTCGAGCTGGCGCGGATTCCGCTCGACGATCCCGCCACCTTCGAACTGCTGAACCGCGGCGAAACGCTCGGTGTGTTCCAGTTGGAATCCGGCGGCATGGTCGAGACGTGCCGGAAATACCGGATCGAGAGCATCGACGACGTGATCGACCTGATCGCGCTCTACCGGCCCGGGGCGATGCAGTTCATCGACCAGATGCTCGACGTGAAGCTGGGCCGGAAGAAGGCGACCTACGAGCACCCACTGCTGGAGCGGGTCTGCGGCGACACCTACGGGGTGATGATCTATCAGGAGCAGGTGCAGAACGCGGCGAAGCTGCTGGCGGGTTACACGCTCGGCGGCGCGGACCTGCTGCGCCGGGCAATGGGCAAGAAGGACCTGGCGAAGATGGCGAAGGAGCGGGAGAAATTCATCCTCGGCTGCGCCTCCAACAACGACATCGGCCCGGACCTCGCCGCGAGGATCTTCGACAAGATCGAAATGTTCGCGGGCTACGGATTCAACAAGTCCCACTCAGCCTGTTACGGGCACATCAGCTACTGGACGGCATGGCTCAAGGCGAATCACCCGGTGGAGTTCATGTCCGCGGTGCTGTCGAACGAGATCCACAATACGGACAAGATCGGGGTTTTCGTCGCGGAGTGCCACCGCATGGGGATCGACATCATGCCACCGGATGTGAACGAATCGCAACTGCGCTTCACACCCGGCCACACGCCGAACGGAGGCCCGGCGATCCGGTATGGCCTGGCGGCGATCAAGAATGTGGGTGGTGCGGCAATGGCGGCGGCGATCGCCGAGAGGGAGGCGAACGGCGGGTTCGCGTCGATCGAGGATTTCGCGACGCGGCTGGATTCCAAATCGGTCAACAAGCGCATCCTGGAGAACCTGGTGAAGGCCGGCGCGCTGGACTGGACCGGCGAGACCCGGGCCTCGATGTTTTCACGGCTGGAGCAGATCTGCGCATCGGCGGTGTCGGCGCAGCGCGACCGCGCGTCCGGCCAGGTGTCGCTGTTCGACGCGATGGACTTCGCTGCGGCCCCCGCGTCGGGCCCCGCGCGGTCGAATGGCGGCCATCCCGCGGTCGAGGAATGGAGCAAGGACGAGCGGCTCGGCCACGAGAAGGAATTGCTCGGCTTCTACGTGACCGGTCATCCGCTGGACAAGTTCCGGGGCATCATCGATTCCGACCGCTACCGGCGGCTCGGGCTGGTCGATGAGATCCTGCTGGACAACCCGCGCGACCGGCATCCGGTCGCGGGCATGATCCGCAGCATCGAGCCCCGCACGACCAAGGCGGGCAAGCCGTTCGGCATCCTGGTGCTGGAGGATTTCACGGGCACCGCGGAAATCATGCTGTGGGGCGAGACGTTCGTGCCGGCGCGCGACGAGGGATTGCTCGTGCCGGGCAAAACCATCCGGCTGAGAGTCACGGTGCAGAAGGATGATCGCACCGACAACCGCCGCCTGACCGGATACCAGATCGCCCCCCTCGTCGCGAAACCCCGTGGCGGAGCGAACGGGAAGGGCCCGCTGCAACTCACGTTGTGGACGACCCGCCACTCGGCAATGGATCTGGAGGAAATCCGCAGCGCGCTGGCGAAAAGCCCGGGCAAAACCCCGGTGTTGCTGCATTTTCACAACAGCGCGGGTCGGCGCGTGACGGTGGAGGCGGGACCGGCATTCCATGTCCGGCGCTCGCCGGCCCTGCTGGGATCGCTGGGTCGCTGGCTGGATCCGGAAGGGTAGAAAAAAGCCCGCCCTCCGTCGTGTGACGGAAGGCGGGCGGAGTTGCGAGGTGTTTCGCGGATGCGCCGACAGCGGCGGCGCCGGATGTCGGCGCGCATCCCGCGTCACACCAGCCTGGCGGCGAGCAGTTCGCGCTGGAAGACGATTTCCTTCGGCAGCTCGTCGTATAGGTCGATGAACAGATCGGACTGGCTGACCAGCTCGGCCTTCCATTCCTGGCGGTCGAAGCGCATCACCTTGTCGAAGTCGGCCTTGGTGAATCCGTCGAGTCCCTCGATATTGAAGTCCTCGAACTGCGGCACCCATCCAATACGGGTTTCGTGTCCGGCGGCGGTGCCGTGGCAGCGATTCACCATCCATTCGATCACGCGCATGTTCTCGCCGAAGCCCGGCCACATGAACTTGCCCTCCTCGTCCTTGCGGAACCAGTTGACGTTGAAGAAGCGTGGCATGTGTTTGAGGTACCGCGCCATTTCAAGCCAGTGGCCGATGTAGGCCCCCATGTTGTATCCGCAGAAGGGCAGCATCGCCATCGGGTCGCGGCGGACTTTTCCGAGCGTGCCGAACGCGGCGGCCGTCATTTCCGAACCCATGGTGCAGCCGACATAGACGCCGTGGCTCCAGTTGAACGCCTGATAGACAAGCGGCATGGTGGTGGCGCGGCGGCCGCCGAAGACGATGCCGTCGATAGGCACGCCCTCCGGGTTCTGCCACTCGGGGTCGATGGTGGGGCACTGCGAGGCGGGCGCGGTGAACCTCGCGTTGGCGTGGGCGCAGACGCGGTCGCTATCGGGCGTCCAGTCAGCGCCGGTCCAATCGATGGCGTGGGCCGGCGGGTCGCCGTCCATACCCTCCCACCACACATCGCCGTCGTCGGTTAGGCCGACGTTGGTGAAGATGCAGTTCTCCTTGACTGAATCCATGGCGATCGGGTTGGTGGCATAGGAGGTTCCGGGGCAGACGCCGAAGTAACCGGTTTCCGGGTTGATGGCGTGGAGCTTTCCGTCCTCATGCGGCCAGATCCAGGCGATGTCGTCGCCGATGATCGAGGTTTTCCAACCGGCTTTCCGGTAGTTTTCCGGCGGGACGATCATCGCGAGGTTGGTTTTGCCACAGGCGGACGGGAAGGCGGCGGCGAGATAGGTTTTCTGGCCCTCGGGGTTTTCGACGCCGACGATGAGCATGTGCTCGGCCATCCAGTGGTGTTCGCGGGCGATGTTCGAGGCGATCCGCAGCGCGAGGCACTTCTTGCCGAGCAATGCGTTGCCGCCGTATCCGGATCCGTAGGACATGATCTCGCGGGTCTCCGGGAAGTGGACGATGTATTTGTCTTCGTTGCACGGCCAGGAGACATCCTCCTGCCCGGGTTCAAGCGGAGCGCCGACGGAGTGGAGGCAGGGGATGAACATGCCGTGGCCGTCGCGTTGCTTTTCGATCTTGCCGGCGGCTTCGTCTTCAAGGCGCTGAAGGACGTGAGAACCCATGTGCGTCATGATGCGCATGTTGACGACCACGTATGCGCTATCGGTGATCTCCACGCCGATCTTGGCCAGCGGCGAGTCGAGCGGGCCCATGCAGAACGGGATCACATACATGGTGCGGCCCTTCATGCAGCCGCTGAATTTTTCCATCAGGGTGGCACGCATTTCCGCCGGATCCGCCCAGTGGTTGGTCGGGCCCGCCTCGTCGCGGCGCTTGGTGCAGATGTAGGTGCGGTCCTCGACACGCGCGACGTCGGACGGTGTGGAGCGCGCCAGGAACGAGTTCGGGCGTTTTTCGGGATTCAGGCGGGTAAAAGTGCCTTTTTGGCAGAGCATCTCGGTCAGGCGATCCCATTCGTCCTGAGATCCGTCGCACCATTCGACGCTGTCCGGGGTGCAGAGTGCGGTCATTTCCTCCACCCATTTGCGGAGGGGTTCGTGTTTGGTTTGGTTTTGTTTGCTCATGGCGGGTGCACACTGCACCTGATCGCGCCGAGTCGGCAACTCATCGCGCTCACGGGCCAAGCTTTTGATAAGAAACGCGGAATTTTCGGGCGTCCGGTTGCATTCGCTTGATTCCCCGCGTAATCATCCTTTGGATGGTGGCGGGAACGCAATCACATTGGAATACATGAACTTCTCCTCAGACGAATGAACAATTTCACACCCAGAGCACAACAAGTCCTCGCTCTCGCCCGCAAGGAGGCGGACCGGTTCAACCACGCATACGTTGGCACCGAGCACCTGCTGCTCGGTCTCATCAAACTCGGCCAGGGAGTGGCGGTGAACGTCCTCGAACGCATGAGCCTTGCGCTGGATTCCGTACGCGCGGAAGTCGAGAAGGAAGTCGGCTCAGGCCCGCCACAACAGGCCCCCGGCAACATTCCATATACGCCAAGGGTCAAAAAAGTGCTGGCCCTGGCAAATAAGGAGGCGAAATCGCTGAACCACTCATATGTCGGCACCGAGCACCTGCTGCTCGGCCTGCTGCGCGAGGGCGAGGGAGTCGCCGCGCGGGTGCTCAAGCGCCTCGAAGTGGATATCCAGCGCACACGCAATGAGATTCTCGCGGAGATCGACCCGAATTTCTCCCCGGAGGACATGGACGATGATGACGACATTGATTTCGAAGAGGAGGGAGTGCCTGCGGGCGAGGAAAGCAAGGGAAGCGGTGAAAAAGTCAAAACCCCGGCGCTCAAGGCCTTCGGGCGCGACCTCACCAAAGTGGCCCGCGAACATGCCCTTGATCCGGTGATCGGGCGCGAATCGGAGATCGAGCGGGTCATCCAGATCCTCTGCCGCCGCACCAAGAACAACCCGGTGCTCATCGGCGAGGCCGGTGTTGGCAAGACGGCCATCGTCGAGGGGCTCGCCCAGGAAATCGCGACCGGCAACGTGCCGGAGATCCTGCGGGACAAGCGCGTGATCACGCTGGATCTCGCGCTGATGGTGGCCGGTACCAAATATCGCGGTCAGTTCGAGGAGCGCATCAAGGCGGTGATGGATGAGATCCGCAAGGTCAAGAACGTGATCCTTTTCATCGATGAGCTGCACACCATCGTCGGCGCGGGTTCCGCAGAAGGTGCGATGGATGCGTCGAACATCATCAAGCCCGCCCTCTCGCGCGGTGAACTCCAGTGTGTGGGAGCCACAACGCTCAACGAATACCGCAAGTTCATCGAGAAGGACTCCGCACTCGAACGTCGTTTCCAACAGGTGAAGGTGGAGGAACCGTCGATTGAGGATACCATCAGCATCCTTCAGGGACTTCAGGAGAAATATGAATCCCACCACAAGGCGAAATTCAGCACAGAGGCGATCGAGGCCGCCGTGAAGCTCAGCTCGCGCTACCTCACCGCCCGTTATCTCCCGGACAAGGCGATCGACATCATCGACGAGGCCGGTGCCCGCGGGAGGATCGGCACATTGACGCGCCCACCGAAAATCAAGGAGCTCGAGGCGGAGATCGAGCGTGTCAACCGCGAGAAGATCGCCGCCATATCCGAACAGGATTTCGAGAAGGCCGCCGCCCTGCGCGACGACGAAAAGAATGCCAAAAAAGAACTTCAGGAAACCCTCGATTCCTGGCGCGCCTCATCCGAAGAAACCATCGTGGACATCACGGATGACGACATCATGCACGTCGTCTCGAAATGGACCGGCGTGCCACTCCAGCGCATGGAGCAGAAGGAAACCGAAAAACTGCTCAAGATGGAGGACGAGCTCAAGGACCGCGTGATCGGTCAGAACGAGGCGGTTGTGGCGATTTCAAAAGCGCTGCGTCGTTCCCGCGCCGATCTCAAGGATCCGCGCCGCCCGATTGGGTCGTTCCTGTTCCTCGGTCCCACCGGCGTCGGCAAGACCTATCTGGCGCGCAATTTGGCCGAGTTCATGTTCGGCGACGCCGACGCGCTGATCCAGATCGACATGTCCGAATACATGGAGAAATTCACCGCCTCGCGCCTGATCGGCTCTCCTCCCGGGTATGTCGGCTATGAGGAGGGCGGCCAGCTTTCCGAAGCGGTCCGCCGACGGCCGTATTCCGTGGTGCTATTCGACGAGGTCGAAAAGGCGCATCCGGACGTGATGAACCTGCTGCTCCAGATCCTGGAGGAAGGCACCGTCACCGACTCGTTGGGTCGCAAGATCGATTTCCGCAACACCATCATCATCATGACGTCGAACGTCGGCGCGTCGTCCATCAAGCGTCAGACGGCGCTTGGATTCGGCGCAATGTCCGCGGACGAGTCGGATTTCGAGGGCATGAAGGCAAAGATCCTCGAGGAATCGAAGCGTCATTTCAAACCGGAGTTTCTCAATCGCCTGGACGATCTCGTCGTCTTCCACATGCTGGAGAAGGCAGACCTCAACCGGATCGTCGATCTCGAGGTAAGCAAGCTGGTCAAGCGCCTCGCCGATAAGGAGATCGAGCTGATACTATCACGAGAAGCGCGCAATTTCCTCGGCGAAAAGGGCTTCGATCCCGATTACGGTGCGCGTCCGATGAGGCGTTCAGTCGAACGCTATCTGGAGGATCCGCTCGCGGAAGCGTTGCTGCGTGGTGACGTGAAGCAGGGTGACAAGGTGAACGTCGTGAAGAAAGGCGATGACGGAGAACTCGGGTTCGAGGCCTCGCACCCCGAGTCCAACACCCCGGACGAAGCCAACGTTTGACATGACCGCCTGAATCCGTTTGATTTCGGTCTGGCCATGCTTGTTTTGGCGTGGTACTCAGAAAGCGTCCGCAGGACATTCCCCAACACCAACACCAGAAAACATGAAATACAAAATTCAATCACTTGCCCGCCATCTGCTTTTGATCTGCGGAGCCGCAGGATTCCTCTGCATGACCGCGTGCCAAAGCGAGGACGTCGACATGGATCCGCCTGAAGTCGAAGAAGCCGAAGAAGCGGAAGACGAAGATGAGCTTGAAGCTCCGGCCGTTCCCGCACCGGGGACACCGGCTCCTCCGGCGGAATAACTCCATCCGCATCCTCTTCAAGCATTCCTCCACGCCCCGGTACGGAAATTCCGGCCGGATCGCGTGCGAGGAATGTTTTTGTTTGGAACTGTGATTCGGTATCGCTTGACTCTTTGGCGCTCGTGTTGCTACAGAAGCTTTGGAAACATGAAATATCTCAACGTTCTGCAACTTGCCGCCGCCGCCGCTGTCGCCCTGCTTGTGGCTTGTGCTCCTGAAACAGGTACACGCGGGGATTATCTGACGGGAATCGGTGGACCGATCCGGCAGAACACAGTAGGGAGTCCGTATCATCCGCCGTCTCCGATACCGGATGATGTATCCTACTGGGCCGGTGACGGCGTGAGCGGAACACCCTTGATCCGCATCAACCGCAGCCGGCAAAAGGCGTATTTTTACAAGGATGACCAGTTGGTCGGTGTGTCGCGGATATCCAGTGGACGTGAGGATCGTGGCACGCCAGCCGGACGTTACCGGATCACGGAGAAAAGCAAGAACCACCGGTCGAACCTTTTCGGGGTCTTCAAGAACGCGGCCGGCGAGACGATCGACGATAATGTTGACGTCCGCGAGAAGCCGGTGCCGCCGCCTGGCGCACATTTCGTGGCCGCACCGATGCCCTATTTCATGCGCTTCAACGGTGCCGTCGGCCTGCATACCGGCTATCTTCCCGGCTATCCGGCATCCGCCGGATGTGTGCGCATGCCGCACCATATGGCTCAGAAATTCTTCGAGCATGCGCCACTCGGCACGAAGGTGATCGTGGAATGAGCCTGCCTGATCCCAAGGCGACCGAGGAGGTCGCGCCGGAAGACGTCGCGGCATGGCTTGCCGCAGATGATGCTTCCGCTCCGGTCGTGATCGACTGTCGTGAGGCGGACGAACTGGAAATCTGCCGGATCGATGGCGCACGCTGGATCCCACTCGGCCAAATCCCGGCTGCCATCGATGACCTGCGGCGCGAATCCGCCCGCGGCATCGTGATCTCCTGCCACCATGGAGTGCGCTCGCTGCGCGCCGCAAGGTATCTGCGGCAGCAGGGGATCGAGCGCGCGTTTTCCATGGAGGGCGGGATCGACGCCTGGTCGTCGCGCATCGATTCCTCGGTGCCCCGCTACTGAGGCAGGCGCTGCCAAATTCATCATTTCCGCAACGGCAGGCGGCGGCGGCCCGGAGGCTGCATGGTGCGCGGCATCAATACCTTGTTGGCGACTCCGCCATAGTCGAGCGTGTAGAAAATGTCCCGTCGCATCGGCTTGAGCACCCTGTTCACCACGGGCAGCGCGCGTTTCGGCATGAAGCAGAACAGCATGTTGCGCTCGTCACCTCCGAATCCCTCGCCCTTGAGCAGCGTGGTTCCGAGTCCGTGTTCCTGCAACTGCTTGGCGAGCGTCCGGATTTCATCGCCGCCGACAGCACGCAGGGTCAGGTTGCCGAGCGGGATGCGCCTTTCCACATAAATGCCGAGCACGTTGCCGATTGAGAACCCGAGCGCGAAAAACAAGCCGAGCCAGGGGTTGGCCTCGATGCGTGTCAGGGTCATCGAAATCACCGACAACCACACCACCACCTCGATGAAGCCGAGGATGAAAGAGGTTTTCATGCGGCCGTCGATCACTGAGATCACCCGAAGTGTGCCGATGGTCACGTCGGCCATGCGCGCGACCATGATGAGCAGGCCGATTCCAAGGGCTTCGATCCATTCGGGCATGTGACGTCAAGGGTGGGTTTGATCCGGGTGCGGCCGGGGCCGGGAAGCCGGTCCGCGTGCCAGTGGATTGTAAATTTGGTAATCCGGCGTGGAGTATCGCGGATTCACCCCGGGTGTAAAATGCGGAAACGACCGGGCGAGGCGGATTATCCGCAACGCGGGGAAATGCCGGCCCGCGTCCGGGTCTGTTCGCGCACGCGCGGCGGTTGATCCTGAAATCCGCGGTTGGGAAAGTGGATGAAGTGTGCAAGCGGAATCATCCACCGGTACCCTCGCCGGTGCAGAGCGCCGGATGTGGGCGGGGTGCGACATGGAAAACGGACGTCACTTGGCCGGAATGCCGTCCCGCGCGCGGGGGCGCGAGCGGGAACACGCGGGGGCGCGTGTGGTCCCCTTGCCGTGACCCGTCCACCGATCAGCGGTTCCTTCACTTGCGCTCCAAATTCTCCATCCCGACGATGTATTGCTGTTCTTTTCGCTTGCCTCCCGGGCGCGTGAGGCGCAGATTCCGCCTCCTTCACGGGGCGTAGCTCAGCCTGGTAGAGCGCCTGCTTTGGGAGCAGGAAGTCGTCAGTTCGAATCTGGCCGCCCCGACCACATTCACTTTTTCAAGGTGTGTGCGGCATCGCGATTGCCTGGCGCTCACGATTCATCCGATCCTCGTCACCAGTGATGCCGACCGCCGTGCTGAAACTCACCATCGCCTACGACGGCCGCCCGTTCCAAGGCTGGCAGTCGCAGGCGGGTGGGAACACCGTGCAGGATCATCTCGCCCGGGCCGTCAGCGCCGTGGCGAAGGAACCGGTCAGGCCCCACGGCGCGGGCCGCACCGACACCGGCGTGCACGCGCACGGCCAGGTCGCGCATTTCACGCCTCCGCCGGGACTCACCATGAACCCGTACAACTGG
This sequence comes from Haloferula sp., assembly GCA_007126655.1. Lineage (GTDB taxonomy): Bacteria > Verrucomicrobiota > Verrucomicrobiia > Verrucomicrobiales > Akkermansiaceae > Luteolibacter. The sequence goes on from SLAV01000326.1 coordinate 14,823, forward strand.
GTTCCAGCGATTAATTCCGGCCTGCCGCCCACCATCCGGGTGCTCGAATGCGAGGAGATGCCGCCGGATTTCCACAGCCGGTTCTCGGCGACGGGCAAGATCTATCACTACGACATCCGGACCGACCCGGTCCTGCCGCCGCTGATGGCCGGTCTCGCATGGCATCTGCCGCGATTACTGGATGCCGACCTGCTCGCGCGGGCGCTGGAGTGCTTCATTGGAGTCCATGATTTCCACGGGTTCGCGGCATACCGCGGCAACGAGCGGCCGGACACCGACTGGCTCCGAACAATCCGCCGCGCCGAAGTGGCCGCGATGGAGCACGGCTACCGCATCACC
>SLAV01000027.1 GCA_007126655.1 Haloferula sp.
CGGCGCGAGCGCCAGCGCCGCCGCCCACCATGGCATGCCGACCTCCAGCGCATGATAACCGAGCATCCACATGGCCACCAGCAGCATGCCCGTCGCCCCCCAGGCTAGCTCGTTCATCCGCGCCTTCCGGTCGAGCCGCAGCGCGGCGGCTCCGAGCGCCACCGCGGCCAGCGCCAGCGCCGCGTGCGCGAAATCCGCGTTCATCCGCAGCAGCACACCGGCCACCACCACCAGCCACGCCGACGCGAACAAAACCCCCGCTCCCACCCGCGCGAAAGGCCGGAAGCCGCGCCCGCGCTCGAACCCCGCCGCCTCGCGCATCGCCACGCAGGCCACCGCCAGCGGCAATGCCGCCACCATCGCGCTCCACAACGGCGGCCGGCTCTCCGCCAGGCAGATCCAGCCCGCCGCCGCCACCCCCGCGGCCACCGCGAACACCGCCTCCACACGCCCGCCGAACCGGCGGTAGGCCGCCGCCAGCCCCAGCGCCTGCGCCGCAAAGGCCAGCGCCAGATGGAACCCCTCCAGCCGCAGCACCAGCGCCAGCCCGAGCAGCAGCAGCCCCTGGGCCAGGTTCACCGCGCCCGCCACCGGCAGCGTGCGGCGGCCCGCCACGCCGAAGCCCGCCAGCACCACCGCCATCACGCCCGCCACCATCCACAGGCGATCGTCGCCGTAATGCCGCACCCACTGGCTCGCGAACAACCCGAAGAACAACCCGTTGTTCGCACCCGCGAACCACGCCCGCGCCCGCGCCGAGAGCGCCGCGCCACCGTCCGGCACCACCCCCGCCACCGCGAATACCAGCCACGACGGCGCGAGAAACAACAACACCGCGCGCGCGTCGCCCGTGCCGCCCGCCGCGCCGAACACCTGCCACAACAGGAACGCCAGATACATCCCGGCCATCGCCACCCATCCGGGTGCCGACCAGCCGCGCCGCGTCAGGAAAAACAGGCCCGTGCCCGCCAGCACCCCGTTCGACACGCACGCCAGCCAACCGATCGGCTGCACCACCGTCGTGTAGGACGCCAGCAGCACGCCCATCGTCGCCGTGATCCGCGAATCCCGGCGCCAGGCCACCGCCGCGATCCCCGCCGCGGCCGCCACCAGCAGGATCCCCGCCACCGCCGGATGCCCGATCACGCGCAGCCGCTCGACGTGATGCGCCGCATACACCAGGTAATACGAAAACCCCAGCCCGCCCGCCATCAGCACCTCGCCGAACCTCCGCAGATGTTCCCGGAGCGCCAGCCGCCTGCCGGTCTCCACCCACGCGGCGGCCAGCACCGCCAGCGCCCCCAGCCGCACCCCGTTGGACAGCTCCCGGATCCAGTTCTGATACGCGTAATTGCCCAGAAAAACCAGCCCCGTCAGCAAAATCACCACCCCGATCCGCACGAACCACACCCGCCCGAAATCAATCTCACCCGCCGCATCCCGTGCCGCCTGCGGCACATCCGGCGCATCGTGTCCCGCCTGCGGGGAAACCTTCTCCTCCTCATCATCGCCAGGGCTTTTCCGGGATGCCGCCAACGCTTCCGTCAGGGCTGTGGCCCGTTCTTCCGCCGCAGGCACCGGCACCGGCAATGGCGGCGGCTTCGCCGCCGGCGTTTTCTCCACCGGTTCTTCCGCTGAGGCCTCCGCCGCCTCTTCCCCGTCGGCCCGCAGCCGGTCCAGCGCCTCCCGCAGCTCCGCCATTTCGCGGTCGTGGCGGGCCGCCGTTTCCTCCAGCCGCCGCTTTAATGCCTCCAACGCCACCGGATCACGCATTCCCGGTTTATCCGACATTTCCCGGCCAATGAAAAGCCGAATCCCGAACCCGGAAGAGCCACATCCCGTGACCATATTCAACTTTGCCAGGAAGCACGGCTGCATTCGTTAAGGCTCATTTGTCAGTAAATGTCAGCCGGTGGGCCTTTGCGATCTTGTCCCGCCATTCGGGCGAGAGGCGGGCTAACGCCGCAAACTCCGGCCACCGTTTAACGCGGATCTTGGCGGCGCGGCCCCGTTTCATCATCGCCGCTTTCGTCTCCTTTTCAGGACCGCAGGGACGACGCATCAAGAATTTTGAATCGAGACACTCCCCGGCTTGAAAACGTGTGTTCTGGGGAATTAGCGTTTTCCGGTGGACTTATGAAACGCCGTCATTGTTTGAAAACCCTCATGGGCCTTGCGGTTGGAGAAACGATGATGAGATCGATGCCCGCCATTGAAGATGCATCCATGGACGGTCGCCGCATCCTGGTTGTCGGTGCCGGAATGTCGGGCCTAGCCTGTGCACGCGTTTTATCGGAACGGGGGGGCTGAGGTCCTGGTTCTCGAGCCAAGGGAGCGTCTTGGAGGCCGGACGTGGACGAGCAACCACTGGCCGGATATGCCGACGGATTTGAGCGCGCACTGGATCCATGAGGAAAAGGGGAATCCACCCACGGCTATCGGTCGTTAGTGGAGCCTTTGGCCGAGGGCATCGACGTGAAAACGTCCCAGGTGGTGCGGCGCATCGAATGGAGCGCTTCAGGTGTTCGGGTGCAATGCCAGGGGGATCCCTTTTCACAGGGTTCCTACATCATACAATGCCATTGGTTCGCATCCCGGGATGAGGGATGTGTTGGCGGAGTCGCTTGCTGATCGTGTCTTTTTCGCCGGGGAGGCGACGGAAAAGGACCAATTCGCCAGCGTCCATGGTGTGTGTCTTTCGGGTATCCGAGCTGCGAACCAGATCCGTTGAGGCGGGCACGCGGTCGCGTGTTCGCGGATACGCATCCAGCCGCATGACGCGGCGATTTTTTTTACAATTCCGGGACGTCGAGCCAGCGGCGTTCTTGCCAGGACTTGAGGCCGAGTTCGGCGAACTGGACGCCTTTGGCTCCGGCGTGGAGGTCCCAGGGGAAGGGGTCGTCGCGGACGATGTGCTTGAGGAAAAGTTCCCACTGGATCTTGAAGGCGTTGTCGTAGGTTTCTTGGTCGGGGACTTTGGACCAGCCTTCGTGGAAGTCGATGGGCTGGGGGATGTCGGGGTTCCAGACGGGGCGGGGGGTGTTGCCGTAGTGCTGGATCCAGACGTCGCGTAGGCCGCAGACGGCGGTGCCTTTTTCACCATCGACCTGGACGGTGAGGAGGTCGTCGCGGCGGACGCGGACGGTCCAGGAGGAGTTGAAGTGGGCGATCACGCCGCCTTCGAGTTCGAAGGTGGCATAGGCGGAGTCGTCGGCGGTGCATTGGTAGGGATTGCCGTTTTCGTCGATGCGCTCGGGGATGTGGGTGGCGCCGAGGCAGGAGAGGGCCTTGGGTTTTCCAAAGAGGTTTTCGAGGACGTATTGCCAGTGGCAGAGCATGTCCACGATGATGCCGCCGTCGTCTTCCTTGCGGTAGTTCCAGCTCGGGCGCTGGGCGGGGATGGTGTGGCCTTCGAAGACCCAGTATCCGAACTCGCCGCGGACGCTGAGGAGGCGGCCGAAGAAGCCGGTGTCGATGAGGCGCTTGAGCTTGACGAAGCTGGCGAGCCAGAGCTTGTCCTGGACGACGCCGTTCTTGACGCCGGTGGCTTTGCAGAGTTCGTGCAGTTCGAGGGCGGTCTTGCTGTCCACGGCGATGGGTTTTTCGCAGTAGATGTGCTTGCCGGCGGCGACGGCCTTGCGGACGCCGTCGGCGCGGCGGCCGGTCGTCTGGGAGTCGAAATAGACGGTGTATTGCGGGTCGGCGAGTGCTTCGTCGAGGTTGGTGGTGAACTTGGTGACGGAGGTGCGGTCGCACAGTTCCTTGAGTTTCGTTTCGTTGCGTCCGACGAGGATTGGGTCGGGCATGATGGTTTCTTCGGGTCCGATGCGGACGCCGCCCTCCTTGATGATGGCGTCGATGGAACGGATGAGATGCTGGTTGGTGCCCATGCGTCCGGTGACGCCGTTCATGATGATGCCGATGCGATGTGTTTTCATTGGTCGATGTTGGTGGTGAGTGTTTATAAGATGCGGAGATGTTTAACCACTGAAGTACTGAGAACCACTGAGGGCACTGAATTTTTGAAAATATAATTTATTTTCAGTGTTTCAGTGGTTCTCAGTGTTTCGGTGGTTTTAGGGCTGAGTCGGAGAGGACGTGCTTCTCGTATGCGTCGATGATATCAGTTAAAAATTCGTCCGGGTCGCGGGCCCAGTGGCGGTCGGAGAAGATTTCGACTTCGATGGGGCCCACAAACCCCGCGGCTTCGACGAGGGTTCGGATGTATTTGATGTCGATGCATCCTTCGCCCATGAGGCCGCGGTCGTTGAGGAAGTCGGTGGTGGGGGTGAGCCAGTCGCAGACGTGGAAGCCGATGATGCGCTTGCCGGCGCGCTGAATTTCCTGTTCCAACTGGGGATCCCACCAGATGTGATAGACGTCGGCGGCGATGCCGATGTGGGCGTCGCCGAGTTGGTCGATGATGTCGTTGCACTGGCCGATGGTGTTGATGGCGCTGCGGCAATCGGAATACATCGGGTGGAGCGGCTCGATGGCGAGTTTGACGCCGAGGGAGGCGGCGTGGTCGATGCAGGCGGCGATGCCTTCGGTGATTTGTTTGCGGTTTTCGGGGAGGGAAAGTTCGGGTTTGGCGCCGCAGACGAGGACGACCTGGTTCGCGCCAATGGCGGCGGCTTCGTCGAGGGCGCTGCGGTTGTCGTCGAGAGCGGCTTGGCGTTCGGTTTCGGTGAGGCCGGGGAAGAATCCGCCGCGGACGAGGGAGGCGGGTTTGATGTTGTGGTCGTCGAGGAGGGCTTTGGATTCGGTGAGCGGGCGTCCATCGAGCCATTGCCGCCAGACGCCGATGCCGGGGACGTTGGCGGCGGCGTATTTTTTGACGGCGGTGGGGAGATCCCATGCCTTGGTGGTGATGGTGTGGATGGCTAGGCGGTCTTGGGACATGGCGAGCTTTGGATACGTGCGGGGTTTGGGAACCACAGATTTCACAGATTACACAGATTGGATTAGCCGCCGGCGGCGGCACTAAAAATTAGAATTAAAAAAATCTGAGTAATCTGTGTAATTTGACTCATTTATTGAAGAGAAGTTAGTTCGTCCATGTTCGCTTCGCTTCCATTGTGGTTAAAAAATGATCGATATGTCTCAGGCGAAGAAGGTGAGGTAGGGATCGTTTTTGATGAGGCGTTGGAGATAAACGGCGAGTTCCATGGCATGGTAGTCGCCCCACATGCTGCTTTCGCCGTAGGCGGCTTTGCCGGGTTCGGGTTTGTGGTCCCAGCCGTTGGGCTCGTGGTAGATGGAGTGGAGGAGGAGGCCGTGGTGGGCTTCGTCGGTGGAGAGGTAGGGTTCGGCGAAGAGAGTGTTGGCGACGGTGAGGCCGGCCTGGAGGTAGCGGTTTCCCTGCTCTGTTTGGCCGTGTTTTTTGAGGTAGGTGCCGAGGCGGAGCAGGCCTTGGGCGTCGATGGCGGCGGCGGAGGAATCGACGGGTTCGTAGGGGTTCACGGGTTCGGCGGGGCGGTCCTGGTAGTCGCCTAACAGGTGGAGTTTGGGTGCGCCGGTGTCCCAGTAGGGAATGCCGCAGGTCGGGGTGTTGGCGATGAAGTGGTCTGCGGTGGCGGTGGCGGCCTTGAGCATCATTTTTTCGATGGCGTCGCGTCCGCCGTAGGGGGCGAGTTCCTCGTCGGTGAGGGTTTCGAGGAGTTCGAGTTCTTCGGCGAATCCGACGACGGCCCATGCCTGGCCGCGCGTCCAGGTGGAGAAGCCGGTGTAGCCTTGTTGGGAGTTGGGGCAGCGGTATGCGCCGTCGGTGGTGTTGAAGATGGCTTCGTGGGTGGTGCGGCCGCGTTCGTCGTAGCTGTCGCGACCTTCGCCGTAGAAGACGGAGCAGAGGGCGGTGGATTCGATGTGCTGGAGGGCGCGTTCGAGCAGGGAGATCGGTTTGTCGCCTTCGGCCATGAGGACGTGGCCGAGCTGGTGGGCCTTCATGAGGATGCGGCACGAGCGGATGGTATCGACGAAGAGCGAGTGCGGGCCGTTGAAGGAGTGGATGAAGCCGCCGCCCTGGCGTTGGGTCCAGCGGGCGGCCTGGACGGCGCCGGAGGTTTTGATGGCGAGTTCGTAGAAGTGCTGTTCCCAATCGTTTTGCGGGAGGCGGCCTTCGAGCATGAGGCGGCGGAGGTTGCCGTAGGTGGAGAGGTTGTTGAAGCCATGGTCGTGCACGCCGATGTGGGAGACGTGGGTGGCCATGCGGCGGATGGTGTTGTTGCGTCCGCTTTCGAGGCTTTCCTCGTCGCCGGTGGCGTCGAAGTGGAGGATGGCGATGCCGTAGCGGAAGCCTTCGGTCCACTCGGTCCAGCCGCGGGTGGTGTATTTTCCGGCGGTGGTGAAGACGGGGGAGCCTTTGGATTCGTCGTATTCGCGGTCGAGGGTGGTGATCTTGGTTTTGGCAAGGGCGAAGAACTGGTCGAGCTTGCTGGTGAGATCGGCGGGGGTGAGGGACGGGTTGATTTGGATCATGGGTGTTTCGGAGGTTGGTGGGTGGGTTGGAGGTTTTTTGAACCACAGATTACACAGATTTCACAGATTGGGTTTGCTGCCTGCGGCAGCAAAAAATGAAATTAAAAAAATCTGTGTAATCTGTGGTCAAACTATTCGATTTTTGGGTGATTTTGTTTTTTGAGCTGCGGGCGAGACGCCCGCGCCACGGTTTTTAGAGGCGGCGGAGGTGGAAGCCGCCGTCGATGTTGAGGACGTCGCCGGTGGAGAAGGGGAGCTGGCCGTCGATGAGGGCGGCGCAGGCGGTGCCGATGTCTTCGGGCTTGCCCCAGCGCATCTGGGGGACGAGGCCGTCGGCGATGAGGGCGTCGTATTTTTCCTTCACGCCGGAGGTCATGTCGGTGGCCATGACGCCGGGGCGGACTTCGGTGACCTGGACGCCTTCGTTGGCGAGGCGGGTGGCGAAGAGCTGGTTGGCCATGGCGATGCCGGCCTTGGAGATGCAGTATTCGCCGCGGTTGACGGAGGCGGTGTTGGCGGAGATGGAGGAGACGAAGATGATCTGGTAGCCGCCGGGGAGGCGGGATTTGCCGGGGTTTTCGAGGAAGTGGCGGGCGGCGAGCTGGGTGAGGAAGTAGGGGCCTTTGAGATTCACGGCGAGGACTTCGTCGTAGCTCTCTTCGCCGGCTTCGAGGATGTCGGCGCGGACGCGGGGGGCGATGCCGGCGTTGTTGACCAGGGCGTCGAGGTGGCCGTCGAAGGCGGCGAGGGTTTGGTCCATGATGGATGCGCGGTCGGCGGCCAGGCCGATGTTGCCGCCGATGAGGGGGAAGGTTTGGGCCGGGTTGGGGGCGGTTTTCGCGCAGGCGGCGGCGGTTTCTTCGGCGGCGGTTTTATTGGCGGCGTAGTGGACGGCGACGCTGTGGCCGCGGGCGGCGAGTTCGAGGGCGACGCCGCGGCCGAGGCCGCGGCTGGAGCCGGTGACGAGAATGGTGGCGGGTGATTCCATGCCGGCATGATGGCGGGGATCGGCGATTTGGGTGATGACAAAGGCATGTCCAATCCGCACATTTCCGACTTAAATAATGGTCGATTCGTTTTTTTCGGGGCAATACAAAATGGCGGCCCATGAGGGAGTGGCGCACGTTTATGTGAAGGCCGAATCCTCCTGACCGGCGTTTTTTTGTTCACCAGTCGCTGAACTCGCCGGGATTCATGCCGTAGCGGCCTCCGGCGTCTCCTTCCGGGGTGACGCGGAGCCAGAGTTCGCCGATGGGGGTGACCTTGTCGCCGGGCGTGTAGATAGTGTGGGGATTCACGTTCCGGGGGAAATCCATGTATTGCACGAGGTCGTCGCGGGTGAAGGGGTCGCCAACGCGCAGGCTGCGCATGCCTTCGTGCCCGCGCATGGCCTGCTGGGTGTTGCGCAGGTTCATGATGTTGGCCGATCTGTCTGCCGCGCGCCTGTAATGAATCGTGGCGATGAAGCACACGCAGATGATGATGCAGATGAGCGACAGGATCATGAGCACCTCCGGCGTGGTCATGCCCGGCCTGAATCGGTGGCGGGGTCGCGGTCGGTTGCGGCGCATGGGGGATATTTGGATGCGGCGGCGGGCCGGGGCAAGGAGCAAGATCGCCCGGCATGCCCCGGATCAGGGCTTGCGGACCGGTGTTTTTCCGACCTAAAAAACCGTCAACCGATGAAGGATCTGCGGTCGTTGTTGCTGAGGGAAATCGAGGTGGAGCTGCCGGGGTTGAAGGTCCGGCGGCTGTGCCTGCACCGGCATTTGCCGGAGGCGGACGCGCTGGAGGATCACGCGCACGGGTTCTGCCAGGTGCTGTGTTACTTGTCGGGCGGGGGCACGCTGCGGGCGGCGGGGGAGGAGATCCGGGTGTTTCCGGGGGCGGTGGCGTTTCTGCCGGCCGGGGTGGTGCATGGTTTCCGCGAGGCGGCGGGGCGGCGGCCGCTGAGCATGGCGGCGGACTTCGAACTGGCGGGCGGGCACGGGTTTGCCTTCGCGCAGTTGAACCAGTCGGAAACGACGCGGATCCGCCGCGAGCTGGCGTGGCTCGGGCGGATGAAGGCTCCGGATGCGCCGGAGGTGCGGTTGAGCGCGGCCTCGGCGGCGCTGCGGATTCTGGACATCCAGTTGAAAGCGGTGGGGGTGTTGCCTCGCGAGGCGGTGGCGGTGCCGGCGTTTGTGAAGAAATTCATCCGTCTGGCAAGCGACATGGACACGACGGAGAACTCGATCGCGCGGCTGGCGCGGGAGACGGGCTACGCGCCGGATTACCTGAACCGGAGGTTCAAGGAGGTGACCGGGCTGACGTTGATCCAGCAGCGCGACGCGATCCGGCTGGAGCGCGCGAAGCGGTTGCTCGGGCAGGGGCTGGCCATTTCCGAGGTGGCGGGGCGCACGGGCTTCGACGACGCGAATTATTTTTCCAGATGGTTCAAACGGCATACGGGGGTGCCGCCGAGCCGGTATCCGGGGTGAGGGCGCATTTCGGAAACGACGAAGTGCGTCGCCGCCGAGGCGGGACCCGGAGGGATAGTCGCGCACAAGGCCGATGGTGCGTTTGAGGCCGACATGATCCGGCCTTGTGTCGGTGTGAATGACACGGGCGCTTCCGCATTGACGGTTGAGATCGATCACAGCGGATTCTTCCACCGCAGGCCGGGGAAGCGGTGGAAGTCGGTATCCGCGCTGTGGAGTTCCGCCTGATGCTCGACGGCCATCGCGGCGAACTGCGCGTCTGAGGTGAGATTGCCCGCGGTGCCGAGGCTGTCGAGGTAACCAAGGAAGAGATCCGCGAATCGATCACCCGGGTGGATGATGCGGGTGGGCGGCGCATCGAGCCAGTCGCGAACACACGATGTCGCTTGCTTCGCGCCCATCGGTCTTTCAAGCACGCGCGGATTCGTCATCAGGCGGATGAAGCCGCCCGCGGCAATCCACGGCAGGCCCACGGGATCCCGACCGTTGAGCAAGCCTTCCCACCATGTCCTGGCTTTCTGATGGTCGGGAGCTTGTTCGTTGTGGGCGTAAATGAGCAGGTTGATGTCCGGAATGATCATTGGCGTGGCGCGTGCTTTGAGAGAAATGCGTCCGCTTCAAGCTCATCCACCAACTGGTTGAGCCGCGCCGGGTCCACACCGGCGACGAAGGCGGACGAGTGAGGCTTTACCCGGTATGGCTTCCGCCGCTTGACAGGCTCGATGCCCATCCCGCGCCGCAACGCGTCGTTGATCACCGCTTTGAGCGATCGCTTGCCCAACGCAACCTCGCTGCGGATGCGGTCGGCGATATCCTCATCAATGGTCAGTGTCGTGCGCATGGAGACAACATGAATCTTGTTTATTTGATGTCAAGACATCAAAAATCACCTCACGGAGTGGCTCCCTCCGGGTGCCATGATTCGCACGCGCGGCATTCCTGCCGCTCGAAACCCGAATCATCCCGAAATCCGCAGTCGGTGAGGATTGGGGACCACACGCGCCATCGCGTGTGCCCTTTCGCGCCCTCGCGGAAGGGATGGCAGTCAGTCCGGGTGACGCCAGTGGTGATCTTGCACGTCACCCGCCTGAGTCGCATTCCTCCGGCGAGGGCGCCGGAGGAAGCACGCGGGGGCGCGTGCGCTCCCCACGAAACCATCGTTTGCACGCAGCATTCATCCACTTTCCAACTGCGGATCTCAGGATCATGCGGCTTGGAAGCCGCATGTGCGAATCATGGCGGCTTCAAGCCGCCACTCCATGCGCAGGTGTGCGGTGGCTTATGAGCGCTGGGCCGTGGAGCGTCACTGGGCGTGATGGCTCAATCATGCTCTGCTTCCCCTATGGTCCTGAAATCGGTCATCTGATGATGTCCCGAATTTTCCAAGAGTTCGAGAATGGATACAACTTTCGCAAACGCCACGGAGGGCGCGGCAGAAACGGTGATCCGCACGCCTTCCGGAAGTGCTCTGAGCTTGTCTTCCAATTCTTTCTTCGTGACCGGCTCTCCCTCGATTTCGATTCCTTCCTGTGTCACGGTGATGCGGATTTCAAGCCCTTCGAGGGGCTCGTCGGATAAAATCTCGACCGTATCGCCATCGAGCAGCCGGAAAATTGGCATCGGTGGCCCGGAAAGATCGATCGTGATCGGTCCGGACAATCCTTCCCGGTGGATCGAGAAGCGGTGGGAATCCTGTAGTGCCTCGATCTCGGTAAGCCGGTGCCGAAAAGCGTCGAATGATCCGGAACCCAGCCAAAAGATTCCGTCTCCGGGAATGGACACCGGCATTTCCTGCCCGCTGTGGCGGAAAGTGACCCCGCGCGCGGGAATCATGGCGAAAAAATCGCCGACGGAAAGAGCGTTATGCCTATGGGTAAATGAGTTGCGGACTTCCACCAGATCCCCCCATTCGAGGGCGGGCCAATCGGTGGGCTTGCTGTTGTCTGCGGCTGCGGACCATTCGTGGATGATTTCGAAGCCATCGTTTTCACCACGCCGCAGGATGCGGATGCTCTGCGGGTAGCCACTCTGTCGTGCGAATGCCATGTGCATCACTTCCGCCAGGGACGGTGGCGGGCATGCGGGAGACGCGCGGGTTTCCAGCGTGACGAGTTCCGGCGGGGTTGTGGAACGACTTGACCTGGATCGGAAATCCGCAGGCGGCACCACGGAGAACTGATGATTTCCACTGGCGGAAAGAAGAATCGCATCCGGGTTGTGGAAGTTGGAATACACCAGGCGTTCCCCGACAAACGGCACCATGGATTCCGACGTCCGCCGCAGGAGTTCGAGCGGATCGGTGACGACCGCTCCGTGTTTGAGCAGGGCTTCGATGAACGCGATATTTTGTTCGGTCGGGTGCCTTCGGGCTGCGGAATCCAGCGGCGAGAGTCCGGAGCTGTCTTTGGCGTTGGGATCAAGTCCCTTCGTGATGAGAAATTCCGCCATTTCGGCATTGTGTGACCAATGGAGCGGGGTTTCCCCTTCGGTCGTGGTGGCGTGGATATCCGCTCCGGCATCAACAAGCAGCTTCGCGATTTTGACTGATTGGGCACTATGAAGGGGGGGAATACGGATTGAGGAATAGGCTATATTCGGATCGGCACCCGCTTCAAGCAAAGTCGCGACCATGGGGATATTGCTGATCAATGCCACCGCAAGAGGAGTAGTGGGGTGTTCCGATCCGACAGCGCCCAACGGTGATCCTGCATCGATCAAGGCTTTTGCGAGGTTGTCCCGCTGCAAGTAGATGGCGAGTATGAGCGTGTTGAACCCATCCCGGTAAGTAAGAATTCGCTCGGAGACAACCGGGCCGACCCGTTCGATATTGGTGCCGGCCTCGATCAAGGCCAGGGCGATTTCCTTGCGGTCATAGACGATCGACAGGTCAAGCGCGGTCCACCTTCCCGCGCCATGTTCAAGTCTGCCGTCCATTGCCGGCAAAGCATGCATGGCTTCCTCGCGGAAACGGAGGAACACGTCGGGATCGGCTCCGGCAGCCAGCAGGACCTTCACGGCACCGAGGTGCCCGTGGACCGAGGCGAGGTGAAGCGGTGTGAATTGTTCCTTGATGGTCACCCGGTTGGGCTCGGCCTGGTGTTCCAAGAGGTAGGAAATCACCCGGCTCCAGCCGTTGGCGGCCGCGTGGTGGATCGGCCACCAGCCGTCGGCATCCGCGCCGTCGATGAGGTCCGGGCTGTTGCGGGCAATTTCCCTGAGGCGGGCGATCTCGGCATCCTCGGGGCCGGCGGATGCGGGTGCGCCGGGAGCGGGTGTTTCGACGCCGAGCGTGGCGAGGTTTTCGCGGCTGAGGCGGGCGAGTTCGGATTGCTCGGGAAAGCGTTCGGCGATGGTGCGGAAGGCGGCGGCGGCAGCCTCCTTGTCGTTTTGTTTGCGGGCGATCTCGCCGAGCCGGAAAGTCGCGGATGCGGCGATCACCCGCTCGCGCTCATGCGCGGCGATCACGGCGCGGTAGTGTTCGGCGGCTTGGTGGAGGTTCTGGTTCGCCTCTTCCTCAAACAACCCCTGCCGCAGCAGATCCGCAGGCGTGGGTTCGGAAGCGTGGGCCGTGGCAATGGAGAGGCCGAGGAAGAGCAAAAAGTGTCGGGTCATGGCGGGAGTGTGCATGGATTTGGCGGAGGAATTGTCAGGGTTTTGTCAGAAGTTTCAGGTGGCATGGTGGAACACGACCGTCAAAGACCTCGGGTTGCTCCTGCCTTGAATTCCCGGATTCCTTCTTCAGCCAATTGATCGAGCTTCCCGGCATGGATATCACGCTCTATCTGTGCATCCCACTCGGCGGCTTCAAATGCATGAAACCAGTCGCGAAATTCAGCCAGATCGTTACGACCTAGCTGCTCTACGGCGTTCTCCAGAGATTTTACGACGTTGCTAATGTAAATAATGTAGCGAGTGTGTGCCCATGTTCAAGCCAGATTATTGCACACAACGATTAAGATCATGGCGGATTTTTGCACGGGGGATCCCTTGCATCTACAGGCGAAACGGAGCCACCACACTTTAGTGGTGGATGAGAATGGAAAGCGAATGAGTGCGACGCCAAGCGGCTTGGTCATTCGCAATTTCATTCTCCAGCACGGTCCCGCCTTGCGGGATGCCGTGCCTCCCGTGTGGCTGCGCGTGCAAGATCCGTCATGACGATGAGGCCTGACACCCGCTACCGGGAGCGCGCCTCCGCTTCAGGTTGAGGTTTGTCGAAACCCTCCGACTTCGACTCGGAGCGGGTACCGGGTTGCCCCGTGCCGCTTTGTTTGGCATTATGTCTGGCGAGAAAGCGTACGATGCTTTCCTTGTCCTCGAGCGTGACCCTCCGACTTGAATTGTTCGCGGTGAACGTTCCGTCCTCCCTCTTCTGAAGGAACCAGATGAATTCCTCACCTTTGGTATCGCAGAAGTTGACGCTCGGGCAAATCGCGCGGCTCACCCATGTAACGGTCACCGTGCCTGCCTTTGCAAGGGAACCGGAGAGAGATTCTGACACGGTCAAGACACCCTTTCCGTGTCTGCCCTCGGGTGTCGTCCACCCTTCGACATTCGACATCGAGGCGACCACCACGAGATCGGTCTCAGGAAGCAAGTCTGCAATGGGAGTGCCAATATCCAACGCGTGGCAGGTGCCGAATATCGCAAAGTTTAGTAGAATCGATTGTAGCGGTTTCATGGGTTCAGGTATTTCAGCCGGACACTTTTATTCGCAGGGCCTTCGGGTATTGGCTCCCGCTATACGACCTACACATGAAATTGTTTTTCTCCGATTGAGGTAGGAACGCCGGTTGCCCGGCGTCCCCCTCACAGATCCCGGCGGGCGGAACTACCGCACCGGACTCCTCGGATGGACGCGCAGCCAGTGCGATGCCGGGCTTTGGTTTTGGTTTTCAATTTGGATCATGCAGGTTTTCCGGCGGGTTGTCAGGCGTTTTGTCAGAAGTTTTCCAATCGATAGCCCACGCTGTGGACGGTGATGATGTGCTTCGGGTGGGCGGGGTCCGCTTCGAGTTTGCGGCGGAGGGCGAGGATCTGGTTGTCCACGGTGCGGGTGGTGGGGAAGGCGTGGTAGTCCCAGGCTTTGTCGAGGAATTGCTCGCGGCTCACCGGGCGGCCCTGTGCGGCGGCCAGCACTTCGAGGATGCGGAACTCACGGGCGGATAGGTCGATGGCGGTCCCGCCGCGGCGGCAAGTGAGTTGTTGGAAATCGATGTCCACCGCGCCGAGGCGGAGCGAGGACGGCGGGCGGGATTCCGGCGCGCTGCGGCGCAAGAGGGCGCGGATGCGGGCGAGCAATTCGGTGCCGCTGAAGGGCTTGACCAGATAATCGTCCGCGCCGCCATCGAGGCCGCGCACACGGTCGTCCACGGTGCCGCGCGCGGTGAGCATGAGCACGGGCACGTTGTGGCCGCGTTTGCGGATCTCGCGGCAGATGGCGAATCCGTCGATGCCGGGAAGCATGATGTCGAGCAGGATGAGATCGAAGTTTCCGGTGGCGGCGCGTTCGAGGCCGGTGGTTCCGGTGGCGGCGGATTGCACATGGTAGCCGGCGTCCCGCAGCAGCGGGATGATGGCGGTGCGCAGCGAGGCTTCGTCTTCGATGAGCAGCAGTCTCATGGATGGATCGGGAGGGTGAGGGTGCAGCGGGCACCGCCGCCGGGCGCGTCGGTGACGGTGATTTGGCCGCCGTGGGCATCGGCGGTGCGTTTGACGAGGGCGAGCCCGAGGCCGGTGCCGGGTGTGGTGCGCCGGAGTTCGTCGCCGATGCGGTAAAAGGCCTCGAAGATTTTCTTCCGCTCGCATTCGGGAATGCCGGGGCCGTCGTCGGAGACTTCGATGGACCAGCGACCGCCATCGACGGGGCGGACGACGCAGTTCACATGCCCCCCGGCGGGCGCGTGCTTGACGGCATTGTCGAGCAGGTTGAGCAACGCTCGGTGCAAGGCGGGCGCGTCTCCCCGGGGGGATTCGGGGAATGCGGCGACCTCGGTTTCGAAGGTGATCCGGTTCCGCTCCGCGAGCGGTTTCATGAGCGACGCGGCGTCTTCCACCATGGCGGAGACGTCGAAGTTTTCCGGCGCGCCCATCGACTTGTCGCGGGTGAAGGCGAGCACGTTTTCGACGAGACCGC
>SLAV01000348.1 GCA_007126655.1 Haloferula sp.
GGCCGATGAACCGTAACGTGGGGGGGGGCGCGTTCAGGAGATCGCGTAAATGCTTCTGAACTTCGACGAGGAACTCTATGTTTTTGTGATAGTAAGGTCTTCCAATCCAGAGTATGCACCCGGATGTTCGCGGTGTTGTTGGCTCTTGCGAGAGAAAAAAATCTTGTGGTGCGCCATGATATACGACTGACGTGCGCGATTCGGGTAACGGCAAATGTTTTTGCAAGATGGTCTTGTCTGTCTCCGAAACGGCAATTACATGATTATTGGCATTAGACACTATGCCGGATTGCAATATGCGCCTGTATATTTTTTCAGACAGGCAGACTGATTTTGGCATAATAAAGTTCGTCGTATCATGGATGGTTATTACCGATGGTTTGGTGTATGCGAGGCAGTTTGTCGAGTAGGGGAAGTGCACAAGGTCCAGCTTATGGCTCTTGAGAATGCCTGGCAGGAAAAATTGTTCCCATAAAATGCGCTTTGTTCGATTGCGGGAGTCGATGTTGCATTCGATGATCTGAAAGGGAGATGCTTTGAGGGCAACATCACAGGGAGTCCCTGCGAAGAGCATCACTTCGTGTTTTTGAAGCGCTTCTTGGTATTCTGGACACCCAAAAAGCTTTCTGATATACGTTTCCGCACCGCCTGTCCTGCCGGGGCTTAACGCTGTTGCAACTATTCCAATTTTAGCCATGGATCAACTGTGTTTGCTATCAACAGACGAATCAAGCAAATAAATGCGGGATTTTGGGGATGCGGGAATGTGGGATTGCAGAGAGCATAGGGCATGGCGCATAGGGATGATTGCGGGAATGCGGGAATGCGGGATTGCAGAGAGCATAGGGCAGGGAGCATTGCGGCAGGTGAAACCTGAAACTTGAAATAGGAAAAATGGAGGGGATATGAAGTTATCGGTTGTGATTCCGGTTTATAATGAGATGGCGACTTTGGAGAAGATCTTGCAGCAGGTTTTGGCTGTGGATACTGGGCTGGAAACAGAAATCGTATTGGTTGATGATTGTTCTCGCGATGGATCCAGGGAGCTGCTGGAAAAATTGAGCAAACAACATCCAGATTGGAAGGTTGTCTTGCATGCCTACAACCGTGGCAAAGGGGCTGCTTTGCGCAGTGGTTTTGCGGCTGCTACTGGGGATGTCATACTGATTCAGGATGCAGACTTAGAGTACGACCCCAATGAATATCCGCGTTTGTTAGCTCCTATATTAGATGGTCATGCGGATGTGGTATATGGCTCGCGTTTTCTTGGTGGGGGGGCGCACCGCGTTGTGTTTTTCTGGCATTATATCGGAAATCGATTTTTGACTTTGATGTCGAACATGATGACTGACCTAAACCTTACGGACATGGAGGTTTGCTACAAGTTATTTAGGCGCGAAGTGCTTGATAGTATTACGCTTTGTGAGGACCGATTCGGATTCGAGGTTGAAGTGACAGCGAAAATATCGCGCGGCAAGCGGTGGCGGATTTATGAGGTTCCGATTGCTTATTATGGTCGGAGTTATTCGGAGGGTAAGAAGATCACGTGGAAGGATGGGGTGCGCGCCCTTTGGTGCATTTTCAAATATCGGTTTGCCGCTGTAAAGCATAGGGCATAGAGCAGAGAGCACTGCGTGATTGCGTATGCTTTGCTTTGTTATGATGCAGCGTAATCTCAAGCATTTATTGGAAACGTTTTTCTGTTGAGCCTCGGGCACAGGGAAATCGTATTTATTGAAGCAGACGGCAAAAATCGCGGTTTTGAAAATCATTAATTGACGTGGTTGTTGTCACGCGGCATGATAATTGACGGAATGTATGTCAGTTATATTTTGTTTTTGGTTTTTGGGCATGTATATTAAACGTCATATTGATCTTAAGAGTGTTCTTGGAAGCAAATCCTGTTTTCTGTTTGGTCCGCGCCAAACGGGTAAAACGGCTTTGATCGCGCACGATTTACCAAATGTGCGTTGCTATAATCTCCTGCATACCGATGTGTTTGCTCGTCTTAGTTATGCACCGAGCCGTATGCGTGAAGAAATCGGTGTGTCCGAAAAAATCGTTATCATTGATGAGGTGCAAAAGCTGCCAGAGTTGCTGGATGAAGTTCATGCGTTGATCGAAGAGCGAGGCATCCGGTTCTTGTTGACGGGCTCCAGCCCTCGTAAACTGAAGCGTTCGGGAGCGAATCTTCTGGGGGGACGAGCGCGCACTCGTCATTTACATCCTTTTATTCAGGCTGAGTTATCAGGGAATTTCGATTTGCTGCGTGCTTTAGGTGTTGGCCTTGTTCCTTCTATCTATTTTTCGGATGAGCCTTATGATGACCTTGAATCATATGTTGGGCAATATCTCAGCGAAGAGATTGCTGCTGAAGCAGCGGTTCGTAACATTCCTGCCTTTTCCCGGTTTCTTTCTGTCGCCGCTTGTTGCGAAGGGCAACTTATCAATTATTCGAGCATTGCAAATGATGCACAGGTTCCTAAATCTACTGTTCAGGAATATTTTCAGATCCTGCGTGACACTTTGGTCGGATTCGACCTTCCCGCATGGCAGCAATCGGTAAAGCGCAAACCGCTTACAACTTCAAAATTTTATTTTTTCGATAACGGAATTGCGCGTTACCTGCAGCGCAGGCGAGGACTCCAAGAGGGATCGAGTGAGTTCGGGGCTGCTTTTGAAGCGTTTATTCACCACGAATTGCGTACCTACATTGCATACTGCAAAGGATCTGGTTTGCACTATTGGCGATCCGCTTCGGGATTCGAAGTGGATTTTATATTAGGTGATTCTACGGCCATTGAAGTGAAGGCAAAACGGAATGTCGGTTCGCGCGATTTGCGTGGTATTCGGGCACTGCAGGAGGAGCAGCGCTTGAAGAACTATATGGTTGTTTCGCTCGAGCCTGTCGAACGTCGAGTTGGTGATATCCGGATTCTGCCGTGGCAGCTTTTTCTGGATGAATTGTGGGGAGGGGGAGCGTAGGGATTGCGGGATTGCGGGATGGGGAATTGCGGGATTGCTTGATTGCTTGATTGCGGGATTGCGTAATTGCGAGATGGCGGGGGCGGTTACGCTGTCAGGTGGCTTCTTGAGCAAGTTCATCCAAAAAGTTGATGTAGTCCTTTAGGTCTTGCTGGAGAAGCTGGGTTAGCTTTTTGAATTCTGTTCCGAGAAATTCAATGCGATCCCAATCATAGCGAAATTCGAAATAGTAGCGTTTAAAGTGCCGGAAACGCAGTAATTCGTCTGCGACATCGTACGTTTCATCGCGAATAACGGCTTTTCTGACGCCTGGGATTTCGAGTCGCATTTTGTTGAGTAGAGATCGATGCCACGAATCTTTGCTCAGGTGATTCTCGAAAAACTGTGAAATTCTCAAGAAGATTGTTTCGGCTGCGGTGTAGTAGTTTACGTATATTTCGGCCAGGAAGACCGCATCCTTGATGTCCTTCTTTTGGAAAACTCCAGGTGCTGAATTTGCATCAAAGTAGGATTGGATGGTAGCAAGTACTTCTTGTCCTTTAAGAATCTCTGTTTTTAGTTCGCAAATATCAGTGGGATTCATAGATTTTCTTTCCTTTCCGGCGAATAAGTTCGGCATATTGCGGTTCGATTTTTTCTAGCTCAACAATATGAACAGGAAATGTTGTCAAGGTATCGGCTTTGCGGGCAATCTTGAAAATTGCGTCTACTTGGGCTAACCCTTCGACGGCAATGTCGATATCCGAATATTCCCTGAAGTTTTCCTTATGAATCACGGAGCCCCATTGATAGATTGCCAAGGGACTGAACTCAGTTTGAATCATCGCTATGATCTTGCGCGCGTCTTGCGATGCCAATTCCCATCGTTGCAAATTATCTTGGACGAATTGCGCTTGCTTGCATGCAAGGAATCGCCGGGCTGCAGAATAATCAAACATGGCTGCTTTTCCTGCGATATTGTTGTATTTGAATTTGAATGTTTAGAATATGATACTACATCGTGCACCTCTTTCCAGCAATAGATATTTCTGAAATTGATGAGCGTAATCGTTATACTGGTTGTCTGTTATGTTCTTGCAATATGAAAGCGATGGTTTCAATATTCAATCATGATGACTGTTGGTAGAGATTTGCCATCCTTCGGGCATAACCCCGGCAGGGATACTATACGAAATTTTTTATCTATGCTTGCGCATTATCACGGACAGACCTGGAATGCTTCGGAAATCTTCTATCCGTTCTGGAAGAGAGGTATGCCTACTTCTGGGCAACGCAAAGTGGCGCTGCGTTGGACTTGCTGTACAGCAAGAATGGCAAGCGACTGGGGGCGGAGTTCAAATATTCCAGCGCACCC
>SLAV01000246.1 GCA_007126655.1 Haloferula sp.
CGCCCATGAATCGATCCAAGGTTCCATATTTTTTCTTCGCCCTATCCATCGTTCTGGCGTTGGCGGCACTGGTGGTCTGGATCATCAAGCCTGGCATTGACCCGGAGCCTGACCCCGGGCCGGAGATGGTGGAAGCACCGGTGGATTCCACTCCAGTGGTGCCCGAACCACCCGAGGAAACCGCGATTCCGGAGCTGGACGACGAGCCGTCGGATCAGGATGTGAAGGCCACCCCGCCGGAGGTGCTCGGTCAGGGATTGGCCGCCGCGAGCCCCGAGGAGCTGGTCAACCGCATCGCCGAAGCGCTTCAACAGGGGGATTTTGATGCGCTGACGAATCTGATCGGCAGAGAGAAACTTGATCCTGTCACACATGAGGTGCTTGACAGGCTGGCGGGCGGATCGCCCCTCTTGCGATCACAAGGTGGCATCCGCGAGGTCGGCGAGCTGGAGTTGAACAGGCGCACCCGCTGGATGCTGGAATTCGAAGAGGCGCGCGACGGTCACGACCGCGTGATTGTCGATCTGGTGCGGGGGGACGAGGGCTGGCGGGTCGATGGGGTCATGATTCCTGAGGCGAATGACGACGCGGACCACCCACGCGCGCTCATGGATTCGCTGGGTGTGGCTGATGCGTTCCTGCAGAATGTACTGCGCCAGGATTTCGGGCAGGCGAAACGTTTTGTTGATTCGGAGGGAGTTTCTGATGCGAAAATCGCCGGTCTGTGCATCCTCTTTGAGGAGGGGGATTATCGGTTGCGCCCGTCGCGTCCGCTGCGGGTGCTTTATCAGCGCGGGGACACGGCGGGTTATCTGGTGAACGTGGATGCGGCGGACGGCAGCCAGGCGGCACAGTTCGGGATCAACCTGCGCGAGACGGACGGGGACGGCGGATGGCTGGTGAGCGAGGTGAACCTCGATCGCCTGTTGGCGGATTACGCGAGCCGTGTGGCGGGGGGCGACGTTTATTATTCGCCGTTTGTGCGCAGCCCGGAGGGTGGGGAGACGATTGCGCTGTATTTCGAATTCGATGAAGACGCGCTCAACGAACGCACCGTTCGGCAGTTGGAAATCATCGCCGGGGTGTTGAAGTCGGATTCCAGACGGAAGATCACGATCAGCGGGCATACCGACGCGATTGGTTCGCAAAGCTACAACGACGCGCTAAGCGCGCGCCGCGCCTCGGTGGTAAGGGATTTCCTTGATGAGGCCGGCGTCAACGCCGACCAGATCGTGACGCTTGCAAAGGGCGCCAGCCAGCCGCGCAGACCCAATATCACTGAGACCGGCGACGACGACCCCGAGGGACGCCGCGCGAACCGGAGGACGGAGATTTATCTGGATTTCTGATTGCGGACCGTCTCCGGACCGGAACCGGGGTGTCATCACCATCAAGCTTTCAATCAATGATCTGTAAGGCGGGATATACTAGTTGCCAGAACCTCGGGCGAGCCGGAATCCGTAGTGGTCGAACCGGTTGACCGAGCCGGCATTGCCCCGGAGTGAAACCGTGCAGCTGCCAGCCGGGTCGTACCAACCGCCGCCGCGGATGCTGCGGTAGGAGTCAATTTGATCCCAGCACCACTCCCACACATTACCGCTCATGTCATACAACCCAAGCTCGTTCGACGCCTTCTGACCCACTGGCCAAGTGCCTCGTTCAAGACCAGACCAAGGTTCCCCGCACGCCGCCCCGCCGCTGTTGTCCAGATACCACCCCACCGCGTTCAGGTCGTTGCTGCCAGCGTAGGTGTAGCCGGTGGTCTGGTTGCCACCACGAGCGGCAAATTCCCACTCCGCTTCCAAGGGTAGACGGTAGCCGTTGGCGGAGAGGTTTTGCGAGATTGTCTTGTGGTCCGGTTGGCCCGTCTTAAAGACCGCTCCGCTCACTGTATACACTGGCGTCAAGCCTTCCATCTCGCTCTTCGCGTTGCTCCATTTCAAAGCATCGAACCAATTGACGGTATGCACCGGGTGGTCGGCCGCGCAGCCACCGCCCGCCCATCCCGGCCACTCATATCCGTTGGCTTCGCCCCAAGCCCGCACCTCCTGCCACTCGCCCCACGTCACTTCGTGGATGCCCATGTAGAAAGTCGCGACGTCGACCGCACCAAGCTCTGAGGATGCTGGCAACGTGCCGCCTTCGACCAGCACCATGCCTTCGGGCGCTGCCGAAGCGGCGAAGTCCGTCACATCCAAGCGAAAGAACGACGGGTTGGGCATCCCTGTGAGCGAAAGGCGACCGTCCTCGTCGATCATGTCCGGGGTGATTTCGATGTCGCTCCACGTCTGGGCATCGGTGGAGTGTTGCAAAGTCAGCTTGCCGTCCATGTCGGCAATGGCCGCTACGGGGAGCAGAAGGAGGGAAAGGCAACCGAGAAAAAGGTGAAGATTGATTCGTCTCATGGTTATTAAGGGGTTGGTTTTAGTTGAAACACGGCGCATAAAGATCTCAGACGGGCTCTTTGCGAAATATGGTTAATGGAAGATACCTGCTCTCATCGACAACATAGGGGTGTTAGAGTGTCGGGCTACTTGCAGTGGGACTCAGGGCAGGGCGACTTCCACGCGGTAGAAGGCACCGTCGCCCGGCGGGTTGTCATCGATGAGGGGGCCGTTGCCGCCGGGCACATCGCGTTGGCCGGGGACGATGGTCCACTCCTCCAGATCGCCCGAGCGCCAGAGGGTGTAGCGGCGGTCGGCGTGACTCGGATAGAAGTGGATCTCGTCGCCTTCAAGGTGGGCGGTGAAACGGTCGACGGCATTGTTGGGATCGGTGCCCGCGAGGAACTCCATGCGCAGGGTCATGCCCTTTCCGAGGAGGTCGAGGGAAACAAGATCGGCCCAGTTTTGCCCGTCGGTCGGGGCGATGCCGTGTTCGGCATACCAGTCGATCTCGACATCACCCTCACTGTGGAAGTGAGCAGTGACCTCGATGGGCGCGGTCACGGCAAGATCGCGGCGCGGGTTGTCGGTCACGCCATCACTCCAGCGGGCGAAGACAGCACCGCTTTCGGCGATGGCGAAGACCTCCTCGCCATCGGTCAGCGCCACCACATCCTGAACTAAAGGACCTGTCAGGTGTCCACCCGGACCGGCGGTGTAAACCAAGCGCACGGGAGCCAAGGAGGACCCGATCAAGACCGGATAGCCGTCGTTGAAGGAGGATGTGGCGTCTGCCATCCAAACGGCCTCGAAGTCCCATCCCTCGTAGGTGTTGCTTGATGAAGGATAGGTCATCTCGGTGGTCGTTCTGCCCTCGCCACCGCCCCCGGCGTCATCGCTGAAGTCGGTGTTGTAGTAGGAATCCACCACGGTGCCGTGGCTCAAGCGCCCGAGCAACCCGCCGACATGACTCCCGCTCCCGATGACCGTGCCGACCGCGTAACAACGCAGGATCCGGCTGGACGCGGTGTGTTCCTGATGCCCGACAAGCCCACCAACCTCGTCTGAGCCAATGACCTGGGCGCGGGCGAAACTATCGGTGATCTGACCATTGCGATAGCTATAGCCCACCAAGCCCCCGGTCCGATTCGCACCGATGACGGTGCCAAGGACATACGAACGGTCAATGCTGGTATTCAAATCGAGATAGCCGACCAAACCACCGGTGCGGTCTCTCCCCTCGACATGTACATCCGCGAAGACTTCGGAGATCGCGATCCCCTGTCCACGACCGGCGACACTGCCACTCATCCATTCGCTTGCCACGAGGACCCCGGACAGGTTCACGCCTTGCACCTGGCTGCCCGATATCATTTCACCGGCCAGCAGCGCACTTTCCCGCGCCCCGTAAACATGTGCACTGGCAAGGGTGAGATCCTGTAAAATGGCGCCGGAAGCGGTGCTGCCGAACAAACCTTGATACCACGCTGTTGGCCGATTGATGGTCAGACCATAGATGCTGTGCCCGGCACCATCGAGCCTTCCGCTAAAGCGATTATGGTTGTTGCCGATGGAGTCCCAGCCGCGACCGTGGTTCCACACGAGCGATTCCGAGAGATCAATGTCGTCGCCAAGCCGGTAATGGGCGGCCATATCCTGACGGATGGCGTGCAGTTCCGACGCGGAGGTGACGATGTAGGGATCCGTTTCCGTTCCGCTGCCGTCCAGTTCGGAGAGATCGACTTCTTCCACCGCGCCGGCATGGAGGGAAAGATCCTGGAACACCGGCGCGGCAATGCCTTCGTCGATGGTCCATGCGCTTGCAAAGTTGAGCACCGGGAAGGTGGCCTGCTGCCGCAATTCGGCAGTGCCGACACCGATCCCTCCCGCACTCTCCGCCTGTCCGCTGGTCTCCGTATCCCAGAAACCATGCGACACGACGCTGCCGGAAATA
>SLAV01000343.1 GCA_007126655.1 Haloferula sp.
CCGCGCGACCCGTCCCGACGGGTCGCGCGCGGGAAAAAATCATTTTCATGTCACAATCGCCGGCCGCCGCGCCAATATCGGGCATGAAGGCACCAAGCCACACCCCGTCCGACGATCCGGCCACCGGCAGGCGTGCGTTCGCCGTCCTCGCCCGCGAGCACCACCGCGGCCTGCTCGTTTTCGCCCGCGCGCTCAGCGGCAGCGAAGCCACCTCCGCCGACCTGGTGCAGGACGCGCTCGTCACCGCCTGGCGCGGCCTCGACCGCTTCGACACATCGCGCGACTTCGGCGCCTGGCTCCGTGGCATCGTCCGCAACAAATGGCGCGAACACCTCCGCCGCCACGCCCGCGAGGTGGACGTGGACGACGCCACCATCGAGGCCTGGGAAAACCGCCTCGCCTGTTGGGACCAAAGCCGCCGCGACGGAAATCCCGAACTCTTCGACGCCCTCGACGACTGCCTTGAGCGCCTGCCTGGGTCCATGTCCGGACCCGTCCGGCAATTCTACTACCTGGAACAATCCACCGACGCCATCGCCGCCGCGCTCGGCGTCGATGCCGACGCCATCCGCAAGCGCCTCCAGCGGGCGCGCGAAACCCTCCGCAACTGCCTCGACCGCAAACTCCCGAACCACGCCTGAACCATGAAAACCACATCCACACACCCCCGCCCCGCACCCGACGCCGACGACCGGCTGATGGACACCGTGATCCGCGAACACGCCCGCGCCGGCACCGGCGCGGATGAAACCCTGCTCGCGGAAGTCGATCGAGAAATCACCGGATCCGCCGGCCCCACCGCCTCCCACAGCCGGCTCCGATTCATCGCCCCCGCGGGCATCGCCGCCGCGGCCGCCGTGGCGCTGGCCATCGTCTGGACCCAGCGCACGCCCGACACA
This sequence comes from Haloferula sp., assembly GCA_007126655.1. Classification (GTDB taxonomy): domain Bacteria; phylum Verrucomicrobiota; class Verrucomicrobiia; order Verrucomicrobiales; family Akkermansiaceae; genus Luteolibacter. The sequence goes on from SLAV01000343.1 coordinate 900, forward strand.
AGCGCGCCGCCCGCCATCGCCGACACCACCGCCGGAACAACAAACGGCGAAAAAATCCCGCTCACCACCGACCTGCCGCCCGAGATGATCGAAGGCACGCCGGTGGAAATCAACGTGCCCGGCCTCGTCGGAGTGCCGACCGAACCGCCCACCATGATGGTTCCCGAAGGCACGGAACTGCTCTCGCGCGGCAAACCCGTCACATCCAGCGACGACTTCCCCCTCATCGGCTCGCTCGACGTCATCACCAACGGCGAGAAGAACGCCGGCGAGGGATACTATGTCGAACTCGACTCCGGACCCCAGTGGGTGCAGATCGATCTCGAGCAAACCGCCGAAATCCACGCCGTCTGGGTGTGGCACTTCCACTCCCAGCGCCGCGCCTACCACGACGTGATCATCCGCATCTCCGACGACCCCGGGTTCGAGGAAAACGTCACCACCATCTTCAACAATGATTTCGACAACTCCACCGGCCTGGGCCGGGGCACCGACCTGCCCTACATCGAGTCCCGCTACGGTCTGCTGGTGGACGCCCGGGGCACGCGCGGCCGATACGTGCGGCTCCACAGCAACGGCAACACGTCGGACGACACCAACCACTACACCGAGGTCGAGGTCTTCGGCATCCCGGCGGAATAAACACCACCCCGCCCCGCGACGCGTCGTTTCCCGCTTTTCATGCGCTTCGGACGTCGCAATAGTCGCGGGGCGAGTCCATGTTGAACCTCCTCATGCTCATCCTCGACCTGCTGGCTTCCGTGATGAGCTGGCGGCTCATGGTGCCGTTCGCCGCAGCGGTCGGCATTTGTGCGATGCTTCACGTTTTCCATTCGGGCGGGTCGTGGGTCTCATACGCCACCCCGCCCGTGATCCTGACCGGCGTTTCCGTCGGTCTCTGGTGGGAAACGCGCGTCCGCCCGTGAGGATGGAAATAGCGGACCCCGTGCCTCAACGCAGCGGCCAGGGGAGGACGTTGGCCCTCCCGGCCCACGCGTCGTAGGCGGACTGCAATTCGTCCACGCGATCGGGGAAACGGTCGGCCAGATCGCGGGATTCCGCCCGGTCTTCGGCAAGATGATAAAGCTCCCACGGGCGTTTGTGGGGCGACACCAGCTTCCAGTCCCCGCGGATCACCGCGCGGTCGCCCTGGTGCTCGAAGAAAAGGTCGCGCTCCGGCAGCTCCCCGCCCTCGAACACCGGCACCAGCGAAAGCCCCTCCGCCGGAGTGATGTCGTGGCCGTCGAACTCCTCCGGGTAATCCGCCCCCGCCAGCTCCGCCAGCGTCGGCAGCACGTCGATGATGTGTCCCGGCGTGTGGCGCACCCCGCCATGGTCGCGGATGCCGGCCGGCCAACTGGCGATCATTGGCGTGGCCACGCCGCCCTCGTGGGCTTTCGACTTGAAGCGGCGGAACGGCGCGTTGGTCGCGTGCGCCCACGCCGGGCCGAGCGAGGCGTAGGTGTCCGGCGGCCCCGGCATCACGTCCGGCCGGGTGCCCCCGCGCGCGAACCGCCCGTGGCGCGTGTCGGTGCCCTGGATCACCTCCGCGGAGGCACCGTTGTCCGACAGGAAAATCACCAGCGTGTTCTCGTAGGCACCGGTTTCGCGCAGCGCCTCGACGACCCGGCCGATCCCCTCGTCCATCACCGTGACCATCGCGGCGTAGGTCGCCATGCGGCGCGCCTCCCATTCCTTGTGCTCCGCCTCCTCCCACGGCTCCGACATGGGATCCTGCGGCGGCAGCGGGCACGTCTCCCGGTCGAACAACCCGAGTTCAATCTGCCTGCGGTGGCGGCGCTCGCGCATCACGTCCCAGCCCTCGTCGTAAACGCCGTCGTAACGCGCGATGTCCTCGTCCCGCGCATGCAGCGGCCAGTGGGGCGCGTAGTGCGCGATGTATAGGAAGAACGGCTGGTCGCCGTCGGCTTCGCGGATGAAGGCGGCGGCCTCGTCGTTGATCGCATCGGTGTAGTAAAATCCGTCCTCCGGCGTGTCCAGGAACGTGTTGTCGCGCATCAGCGACGCCGGGGTGTGGTAGCTGCCGCCGCCCGCGAGCGTGCCGAAGAACCGGTCGAACCCCCGCTGCAGCGGCCAGGTGGCCCGGTGCAGCGTGGGCTCAGGGTTCTGGTAATGGTATGGCGTCACGTGCCACTTGCCGCTCATGAACGTCTGGTATCCGGCGGCGCGGAGCACCTCGGCGATCGTCACGCTCGTCTCGTTGAGCCGCCCGCGGTAGCCGGGATGCCCGCGGTCGCTCACCATGTGGCCGATGCCCGCTTGGTGCGGATAGAGGCCGGTCAGCAGGCTGGCGCGCGTCGGGCAGCAGCGTCCCGCATTGTGGAAACCGGTGAACCGCAGCCCGCCGGCCGCCATGGCATCGAGCGCCGGCGTGCGGATCTCGCCGCCGAAGCATCCCGGATCCGACCACCCCATGTCATCCGCCATGATGAGGACGACGTTCGGCCGCGGCGCGGCCGACGCGCCGAAGCAGTTCGAAATCAGTGCGGCGAGGACGAGCGGCAGAACGCGGGCTTTCATGGATGGAACAATGGGTTTCGGAGGCGCGTTGGCAAAAACGCATGCGAAAAGGATACCCGTCCGATCGCCCGTTCTTCCCGGAAATTTCCCGGAATCCGCCATCGACCGCCCGCCACCATGGAATCCCGGCGCTTGTTGAATCCGCCGCCACGGGTTATCCCTGCGCGCATGAAACACCGCCTCGCCCCGCTCGCCGCCATCCTCATCATCACCGCATGCGCGCCCGCCGGACCGCCGGGCGGCGACGCGCGGGGGGCCGGCAACGAAGCGATCCGCCTCACCGAGGCACAGCGGGCGGCGATCGGCCAACAAATCTGGCAGAACGAATCGGGCGGCCGCGTTTCGGGACTCACCACGTGGAACGCGGGCGAGGAATTCCCCTCGCTCGGGATCGGCCACTTCATCTGGTATCCCGCCGGATTCGACGGGCCGTTCGAGGAAAGCTGGCCGCGCTTCGTCAGCTACGCCGTGCGCCACGGCGCCGACCCGCCCGCCGTCGCCCGCGAGCGCCACAGCCCGTGGAACAGCCGCGCCGAATTCCAGCGCGACATCAACGGCCCCCGCCTCACCGCGCTGCGCGGGTGGCTGGCGGAAAACGTCGCCCTGCAGACCGACTTCATCATCCTCCGCTCGCGCGCCGCGCTGCCAAAAATCCTCGCCGCCGCGCCACCCGGGCGGCGCGCCCGCATCGAGGCGAACTACCACAACGTCGCCTCCACCCCGCAGGGCACCTACGCGCTCATCGACTACGTGAACTTCAAGGGCGAGGGCACCAACCCGAACGAACGCTACCGCGGCGAGGGATGGGGGCTGCTTCAGGTGCTCGACGGCATGCGCGGCACGCCCACCGGCCCCGACGCCGCGCGCGAATTCGCCGAATCCGCCAAACGCGTGCTCAGCCGCCGCATCGCCAACAGCCCGCCCGATCGCGGCGAACAACGCTGGGAGGCCGGCTGGCACAACCGCTGCGACACCTACGCCCGTCCGCTCTAACTACCGGAAGCGCCTTTTGAGTGGAAAGCCGCAGGCACGGGATGATGACGGCAGCGGGATGCTGAAGCCATAAGGCACGCGGTCAACCCGCAACCCGATTGTTGCGGAAGAATCCGGCCAGCCCAAGGATGAACAACGCGGCCATCGAGCCGAGCATCGCCCATGCGATGACCACCTCGTAGGTATTTGAGCTGCCCGTTCTCTGATAGGTCACCCAGATCGCCCCGAAGGAGACAAGCGACGTCGCGATCAGCATGATGGTGTTCCAATAGATGCGCCGTCCGCCGGTGGGCAGCTCGCCGCCGAGTGCGGAGCGCGAGTTCATCAGCAGCAGGAACGTGAAATAGGCGATCGGGATCAGCGCGCCGGCGATGGTCGCGGCGGGAATCGCCAGGGCTGCGCGGGACGCGCCGGTCCAGATCACCGGATTGAAGAAACCCAGCACGCCCGGCATCAACGCACCAATGAGGTGAAGCCGCCTGTCATCCGGCCGACCGAACGCTTCGGTCGCGGCGAATCCGTTGATCAGCATGAGCATGATGATGCTCGATACCGCCATCGCCATCACCCCGAAGCCGAAAATCTTTTGCGCGAAGAACTCGCCGGTCAAAGGTTCCAGCGCGGAGGCAAGCTGTGCGACATCCCGCCGCGAGAGCATCGCGGCAACATCACGGTCCTCGGGTGTGATCAGCGCCTCCGCCTCTTCCGGGCTGCCCGCGCGGCCGGAGGCCTGCAGTTCCTCAATCAACGGGGCGATTGCCGCATGATACGAACCTTCCATCGCAGGCAGAGGCTGCCCGTCCGCATCCAACACGTCGGCTGTCTGACCATGGAACTGCGAAGCGGAAGAGATGACGAGGCAGCCGGTGGCGATGAAAAACGGGATGATCAGGCCAAGAGCGAGATCGAAGATGGCCATGCCGCGATGGCGTTTGCCCCAGCGGCGTTTCATCATCGAATAGGGCAACAGGAAGGTCATGTTGATGCCCACCGCGGTACCGAAAGCGGCGATCATGATGCCGGCGTGATCCGCGGTGACGATTCCGGTCCACACCTCGCTGTTTTCGCCGGTCCGCGCGATCACCTCCTGGAAGGCGGGCGTCGGGTTGTTGAAGTAGCTGAGGCTGGGAATGTGCCCTCTGAGGATGGAGGAGAAATCAAAAACACCCTGCGAAAGGACGAGCGCGGCGACACCGAGGAACGAGATCAGGATCAGCCCGACCATGACCTTGAGAATGGTCTCGAAAAGCTTCACCCCCATGCCACCGCGGTTGTATGAGCCGACGATCACCGCGCAGACGATGAAGATGACCGCGCCGATCAGATACGGACTCAACCCGCCTGCGGCATCGGGAGCGATGTTCTGCTGGAGCGCGGCCGTCGCGAGAGAAAACTGGGGCAGGCAGAAGACCATGTTGGCCAGGACGGTGGCGATCAGCCATGCCCAGGCGAGAAACGGCGACACCCGTTTCATGATCAGCGCGAACGGACGCTCACCGGTCGAAAGCGTCACATAGGTGATCGCGGAAAGCATCACCACGCCGCAGATCATCGCGAGCGGCTGCAGCCACAGCATGTGCGGGCCGAAGAGGATTCCGAGGTAGAGCGCGCCGGCGAGCGAGCCGCCGCCCAGGGTCAGCGCGCCCTGTAGCCAGCCGGGCCCGGAGAGCCGGGTGTAAATCGCGGCCTTGCGCAGGGTGCCTGCGGTCGCGGCTTCATCGAGAAGGGCTTCTTCTTTGGAGGAGATGTTGGATTTCACGTCGATTCTTGTGTGGCTGGGTTTGTCTGGGGTTGGAGCTTTGTCCGGGAGACGCGGGTGGGTGGATCAACCGGCGAACGCCGCGCGGAGGTTGCGCATGCTTTCGGAGGCGAGCAAATCGGGTTCCAGATTCGTATCGAACACCTCCACGGAGATCCAGCCTTTGTAGCCGCCCTTGACGAGCGCATCGGCGATCGGCTGGAAGCGCACGTCCCCCATTCCGGGACCCGCGAGATTCGGGTCGTTGGCGTGCACGTGCGCCGCCCATGGCAGCGAATCCGCAACCACCTCCGGGATCGGCCGGCTGTCCGAGGACATCGCCTTCACATCGAGATGCAGACGCACGTTAGGAGAATCGATTTTCCCGAGCAATTCGATCGCCTCGGACGCCGTGTTGAGGAAATTCGTCTCATTGGGTCCGAGAAACTCGATCGCGACCACCACGCCGACTTCAGCCAGATGCGGGGACAGCCGTTGGAAAAAATCGATCACCCGTTTTTCCGCCTCGGAGCGGTTCCATGAACTTTCGATCGTGCGTTGGTCCGGGCTGCCCCACACCATCACACCGCCGCCCATGGCCGCGCACAAACAAGCCAGATGCCGGGCATGGTCGAAGGTCCGCGTTTGGCTCGCAGGGTCGGGATCCGTGAGATGCAGGCCCTCGGTGCGTGCCAAAAGCCAGTGGAACCCCACCATTTCCAGCCCGTGGTCGCGGACCACACCACCGAGCGACGCCGCGTATCTTTCGGTGAGCTTCGGGACGTTTCCCAGCGTGAACGGCGCGACTTCGAGGCCGGAGTAACCGTGGCGCTCCGCCTCGGCGCATGTCCCCGCAAAGTCGTGATCGCGAAACGTCTCGTTGCAAATTGCGAATTTCATCGGCCGCGGGTGAAATGTCCTCGGATCCTGCGGATTCCAACACGCGAGTCAATCCTCGTGGTCATCCGCACCTGATTCGAAATCCTCGCGCCACCCGGCGATGTCCGCCTCTTCCGGGTCACCCGTGAAAACCACCACCCGGTAACGGAAAGTCAGCGTCTCCCCACCTTTGATCGGGGTATTGCCGTCAAAGGCGAACGGAGTCGGCGACATGAAGCCGTAGTCGCGCATGAACCACTTCGCGGGATACATCGGATTGGACGAATGCTGGATGATTGCCAGCCCCTCGACATGGCCGTCGAGCGTGCCGAATGCCGCGGCCCAGTCGGCCGCACGCTCCCGCGTGCCCTCTTCATTGCGCCCGCCCAGCGAATCGATCACCGTGCCGGTGCCAAGATCCGCCCAGTCGGCACCGAGTCTCCGGCATCCCACGGCGATTTCCGGACGCATCCGGGCACTGAAGAACGAGTGTCCGGTCTGGCCGAACACCAGATCTTTTTCCGCCTTCAAGTCGAACCGGAAATCCATGAGCCGGATACCCGGCTTCGGTGCGGTGATCGTCACGACGCGCGTGTCGCTCAGCTGGTGGACGCCGCTTGCCGGCACGATCCATTCCGTCTCATCCCTCAACACGACCTTGCCATCATCCTGCGAGACAATTTCCGGCTTGCGGGAGAAAACCTGCCCGGTCGAGAGATTGTCGCGCGGCTGCCAATAGTTGGCGTGCCGCACCGATTCACTCCTCACCCGGTCGAGGCTGATATACAATGAGCTGTGGTGGGGGAACGGCTCTTGGTCCCAGGTGGTCAGCGTTTTCCCCGAGGCGGGGCCCGTGACCGGATGGAAAAACGGATACTTGTGCTGCTCGCCGAACAGATACGAGGTGAATTCCTGGTCGCCGATCATCACCACGATGCGCTCGTCCTCCATTCTGGCACTGAGCTTCGGGCTGTCTTCAGCCATGGCAGGAGCCGACATCAGGAGGGCCGCAAAGGCCGCTGCGAGGAAATTGTTCTTCAGTGGGCGCATGGGATTGGGAATGGTTCGAGGTACTTGTCGTCGAACAATGATAACGAACCCGCCCATCATGGCAATTCTAATCAGAAAGAGCCAGCTTCCCGAATGCTCCAATCCGCAGTAAGCCGGTTTTCAACGCGATGGGAAAATCAGAAAAATTTCTTAAAACAAGAGATCCCGCCCGTGTCGCTTCGGGCGCGGATTAAACAAGTGACCTGACCCTCTCCCAGCCCCGATATCACCATGATCGAAGTTGAAAACCTCACAAAATCCTTCGGCACCAAGGTCGCCGTGAACAACCTGTCGTTCTCCGTCGAAAAAGGCGAGGTGCTTGGATTCCTCGGCCCGAACGGGGCCGGGAAATCCACCACGATGCGCATGGTCACCGGCTTCATCCCACCGACCTCCGGCGACGCCAGGGTTTGCGGCATCTCGGTGGTGGACCAGCCCTCCGAGGCGAAGAAACGCGTCGGATACCTGCCGGAATCCGCCCCGCTCTACAACGACATGACGGTCACCGGCTTCCTCAACTTCTGCGCCAGCATCCGCCGCCTCCGCGGCTCCGCGAAAAAGGAAGCCGTCGAGCGCGCCATCGAGACGTGCTTCCTCCAAAGCGTCGCCCGCCAGTCCATCGACACCCTCTCCAAGGGCTACCGCCACCGGACCTGCCTCGCGCAATCGCTGCTGCACGATCCCGAGGTGCTCATCCTCGACGAACCCACGGACGGCCTCGATCCGAACCAGAAACACGAGATCCGCCAGCTCATCCGCCGCCTCGGCGAGACCAAGACGATCCTCTTCTCGACCCACATCCTCGAGGAGGTCGAGGCCGCCTGCACCCGCGCCGTGATCGTCGATCGCGGCGTCATCGTCGCCGACGGCACGCCGACAGAACTCATCGAACAATCCGGCACCGGCTCGCTGACCGACCTGTTCCGCCAGGTCACCACCCGCGACACCGCCGCCCCCGGGGAAAAGAAAAAATCCGGTAAGTCCCGCAAAAAAACCGCGAAAGCCGGGGCCTGAGCCGCGCGCCTCCCCCACCCCGCCCGCAAGCCGTCACCCACCCCGCCCGCAACCCGCGATCTCCCACACCACCGCCATGACATTCACCATCTACAAACGCGAACTCTCCAGCTACTTCGCACAACCCACGGCATACGCCATCATCGTGATCTTCCTGCTGCTCTCGATGATCATGACGTTCAGCTTCGGCAACTTCATGCGAGTCGGCGATTCCTCGCTGGAATGGACGTTCTTTTTCTGGCACCCGTGGATCTACATGCTGCTCGCACCAGCCGTGGCCATGAAACTCTGGGCCGACGAACAGCGCACCGGCACCATCGAGTTGCTCGGCACCTTCCCAGTCTCCATCTGGGTCGCCATTCTCGGCAAGTTCCTCGCCGCCGCCACCGTCTGGCTCGTCGCCCTGCTGCTTACCTTCCCGATCGTCATCACCGTCAATTACCTCGGCAACCCGGACAACGGCCAGATCCTGTCGGGCTACATCGGCAGCTTCCTCGTCGCCTGCACGTTCCTCGCCATCACCATGCTCGTCTCCGCATGCACCCGCGACCAGGTCGTCTGCCTGATCGTCTCGGTCGCCATCTGCGTGACCATGGTGCTCTGCGGCTACGACGATTTCACCCGCGAGCTGTCCAAGGCCGCCTCGCCCGCCGTTGTCGAGGCAGTCACCTCGCTCGGCGTGTGGGACCACTTCCGCTCGCTCAACCGCGGCATGCTCCGCCTGCAGGATGTCGTCTGGTTCGCCTCGTTCATCATCGTCCCCCTGCTCGGCACCAGCGCCATCCTATCCGCCAAACGCTCCTGATCCGTTTCCGCATTTCAGAAATTCAGAATTTCCGCATTGACCCATGAAAACCACCCACCCCGTCACCCGTTCGGCATTCGGAATCGCCGCGCTGGTCGCCATCGCCGTCCTCGCGAACTGGCTGGTCTCCCTCACACCAGCCGGCAACCGCGGCGTCGATTTCACCGAATACCGGATCCACACGCTCTCCGACGGCACCCGCGCCATCCTCGCCGAATTGGACACGCCGGTCGTCATCCGCTACTACGCCACCCGTGGATCGAACTTCATGCCGGAGGAAATCAAGCTCCACATGCGCCGCGTGGACGACCTGCTCGCCGAATACGCCGCCCTCTCAAACGGCATGCTGCGCATCGAGCACCTCGATCCCGAGCCCGATACCGAGGCCGAGGACTCCGCGCAGCTCGACGGCCTCTCCGGCCAGCGCATCAACAACGAGAACCTCTACTTCGGCATCGCCGTCTCATGCCTCGACCAGACCACCGTCATCCCCTTCCTCGACCCGCGTGACGAGACGATGCTCGAATACCACCTATCGAGCGCGATCCACGAGGTGAGCACCCCGGTGCGGCCGGTCGTCGGCGTCATGTCCGGGATCGATCTGCAGGGCGAGCCCGCCATGATGCCCGGCCAACAGCCGCAGGAGCCGTGGGTCTTCTACCAGCAGCTCGAACAGAACTATGAGATCCGCGACATCCCGCTTGACGAACCCGGAGTGATCGATCCCGGCCAGATCAACGTCCTGCTCGTCTTCCACCCCGCGGGCATCACCCCGGAAGCCGAATACGCCATCGAACAGTATCTGCTGCGCGGCGGCACCGTCGTCGCCTGCCTCGACGCCTACTCCGTCGCCGCCCAGATGCTCGGCGGAGGCAACCCGATGATGGGCATGATGGGCGGCGCGCCCACCACATCCACCCTGCCGACGCTGCTCGACGCGTGGGGCGTCACCTTCGAGTCCGGCCAGGTGCTGGCCGATCCCTCGCTGGCCACCCGCCTCAGCGGCGACCGCGACGGCCTCGCCGTGCTCACGCTGCCGCAGGAAAACATGCCCCGGAAAGACAGCGTCATCACCCGGGGACTCGGCTCGATCACCATGTTCCTGCCCGGCGCCTTCACCCTCGACGGCGCATCCGGCCTCGACGCCACGCCGCTCGTCGTTTCCACCACCAACGCCGGCTTTGTCGATCCCATGCGCGCGGCCGAACTGGATCCCGCGCTTGCCACCGAGCTGCGCCCGCGCGGCACCCGTTTCGATCTCGCCACCCACCTGCGCGGTGAATTCCGCAGCGCCTTCCCCGATGGCCCGCCCGGCATCTCCACCGAAGAAGACGAAGACGAGGACGGCGAAAACACCGGGGCCGGGGAATCCGGAGATCATCTCGCCGAAGCCAGCGAGGCCGGCAACGTCTTCCTCATCGCCGACATCGACATGTTCTTCGACAACTTCGCTTACAGCGTCCAGAACTTCGGCGGCATGCGGATGGTCTCCCCAATCAACGGCAACTCCACGCTGATGTTCAACCTCATCGACCAGGCCGTCGGTTCGCCCCACCTGATCGGCTCGCGTTCGCGCTCCGCGCTGCGCCGCCCGTTCACCGTCATCGCCGACATGGAGGCCGAGTTCAACCGCCAGGTCGGCGAGAAAATCCAGGAATTCGAGGAACGCCAGGCCGAGGCGCAGGAACGCCTCAACGAACTCCAGGCCCAGCGGGCGCAGGGCAGCGAGCTTTTCCTCTCCCCGGAACAGGAGGCCGAAATCCAGAAACTCCGCGAGGAGCAGGTCAAATACGCCCGCCTCATCCGCGAGCAGGAAATCGACCTGCGCCGCCAGAAGGACCGGCTCGCCGGCCGCGTCACCACGCTCAATGTCGCCGTGATGCCCGCGATCGTCATCCTCTTCGGCCTGGCCCTCTACATCAAGCGCCGCTCGTCCACCCGCGCGCGCTGAGGCCCGCCCTGTCCCAACCTCCGAGAACAACGACCACCCGATTCACCCCGCCATGAACCCACGCCAAGTCATCGTCCTCTGGATCATCGCCGTGGCCCTCGGCCTCGCCGTGGCCCTCGTCAAGATCAGCCAGCAAGCCGCCCGCGACACCGCCACCCAGCGCGCCCCGGGCGAGACGGTCTTCGAGGACTTCCCCGCCGCCGGGGTCGCCTCCGTCACGCTCAGCGACGCAGGCGGCGAAATCACCATCCGCAGGGAAAACGGCGCGTGGGTCGTCGCCGACCGCGACGACTACCCCGCGCGCGCATCCAACGTGCTCGCCATCCTCCGCACGCTTGGCGAACTCAAGGTCGCCCAGGCCACCGAGGCCGGCCCGTCGTTCGCACCGCATTTCGGCATGGACGAGGGCGCGACCACCCCGGAGGAACGCGGCATCACCGCCTCATTCGCCGACGGGCAAGGCGCGGAGATCGCCAGCTTCTCCATCGGCCGCATGCTCGACAGCGGAGGAAGGTTCGTCCGCAACCACGACGACGAATCCGGCTTCTACACCGTGAGCGACATGCTCCACATGTTCGATCGCGACCCCGCGCGCTGGCTCGAAGACGGATTCGTCCGCCCCGAGAAAATCTCGTCCGTCCGCGTCGCGCCCGCCGCCGATCCGGACGCCCCGTTCTGGCGCGTCGTCCGCGATTCCGAGGACGACGACTTCCGCCTCGCCGACGGCGCGCCCGGCGAAACGCTCGAATCCTCCGCGAGCGATGGTTTCAAGCGCCTGATGGGCTTCGCGCGCTTCCAGGACGTCGTCCCCGCCGCGGAGGTCGAGGCGCGCACCGCGGATTCGCCCGCGCCGCGCGTCGCCACCATCGGGACCTTCGAGGGCTTCACCTACACCATCACCATCGCCCCGGCGGTGCCCGGGGAACCCGTTGACGACCCCGACGCCCCGCCCGCTTCCACCGACGACCAGTTGATCACCGTCGCCGTCGAGGCGGAGCTGCCCGCCGAACGGAAAGCCGACCCGGAGGAGAGCGAGGAGGAGGCCGCCGAACTGGACGCCGCGTTCGCCGAACGGCACGAGGAACTCACCGCCAAGCTCGAAAAGGAGCAGGGCTTCGCCGGGCGCACCTTCCTCGTCTCGAAATCCGTCGTCCAGCCGCTGCTTCAGGATCGCGACGAAATCACCACCGGCCCGCCCGAACCCGGCGAACCCTCGGACCCAGCCGCCGCCACCAGTCCGCCGGCACCCCCGGTGCAGCCCCCGGCGGGCGGCGGCACTTCCGTCACCACCCCGCCGATCGAGATCCCCGTCCCCTCGGAAAACGACCGGTGAGCGCGCGGTCCGCTCCGCTCACACCATCCCGCGCCACACCTCCTCCGGCACCACCCGCCATTGGCGCGGTGCCAGATCACCGGGCAGCTCCAGCGAACCGAAGGCACAGCGGTGCAGCGCCACCACGTGGTTTCCGCACGCGGCGAACATCCTCCGCACCTGGTGGTAGCGGCCCTCCGTCAGGGTCAGCCTCGCGGTGTGCGGGTCGATCACCGTCATTTCGGCCGGTCGCAGCGGCCGGGTCTCGCCCCGCAAGACCAATTCGCCGGACGCGAAAATCCCGGCCTCGTCGCCCCGGAGCGGGCGGTCGAGGCTGGCAATGTAGGTCTTTCCGCATCCCGATTTCGGGGAGATCCACCGGTGCAGGAGTCCGCCGTCGTCGGTGAAAAGCAGCAGGCCGGTCGTCTCCTTGTCGAGCCGGCCCACAGGTGAGAGCGGCGGATTGCGCGCCGCGAAACGCGGCGGCAGCAACTCGTGAACCACGCGCCCCGGATCCTCGCGCGAACAGGTGAAACCCGGCGGCTTGTGCAGCATCACCACCAGCGGGGCCGCCGGATCCGGCGGCTCGCCGCGCACCAGGATCCCGCCGTGGTCCGGGCGGGATTTCTCCCCGAGCACGTTGCCGTCCGCGTCCGTCACCTCCCCCGCCCGGATCATCCGCGCGACCTCGCGGCGCGATCCGTACCCGAGATTCGCAAGCAGGCGCAGCAACGTCATCGGAATGACAATCCCATGCCCCGCACCGCAGGGCAACGGTGCTTTTGTTAGGCACGCGGTTTTTTCGGTTACCCGGCATTTGAAAACCAAGGGATTCCGGATTTCGCGCGGTCGTGACAACTTTTTATGTTTGATAAAACCCATATCTAGTTGGTAGATTAAACCACGAACACAACATGTTGTGTTTTTTCGTTTTCATCCGCATCCCACCACAACCCCTAGCCCCTGCGACAAAAACCCGCCATGAAATCCGCCTCCGCCACCGTTGAAGCCCCGCCTGACAAATCCGGTTCACCCACCACGCCGAGTCCCACGGGTCTCTCATTCGAGCGCCATTTTTCCAAATCCGGCGTCCACCCCTTCGATGACATCAAGTGGGCGCACCGCACCGCCGAGATCACCGACGACCGCGGCCAACCGCTGTTTCGCCAGGAAAACGTCGAAGTCCCCGAATCGTGGAGCGAACTCGCCACCAAGATCGCCGTCTCGAAGTATTTCTACGGCGACGCCTCCCTCGGCGACGATCCCGCGACCGGCGGCCGCGAGCATTCCGTGCGCCAGCTCATCGGCCGGGTTGCCGACACCATTTCAGACTGGGGACTCGCCGACGGCTACTTCGACGGAGCGGAAAGCGCCACCGCCTTCCGCGACGACCTTACCTGGCTCTGCCTCCACCAGCATGGCGCGTTCAACTCGCCCGTCTGGTTCAACGTCGGCCTCCACCACAAATACGGCGTCGGCGAGGGCGGCGGCGAGGGCGGCTGGCACTGGGAAGAAGCCGATGGGCGGGCCGTCCGCGCCGCCGGGCAATACCATCACCCGCAGGCGAGCGCGTGCTTCATCCAGAGCGTCAGCGACACCATGGAGGACATCATGCGCCTCGCCACCTCCGAGGCCATGCTCTTCAAATACGGCTCCGGCACCGGCAGCGACCTCTCGCCGCTGCGCTCGACCCGTGAAAAACTCTCCGGCGGCGGCAAGCCGTCCGGCCCGCTCTCCTTCCTCCGCATCTACGACCAGGTCGCCAACGCCGTGAAATCCGGCGGCAAAACCCGCCGCGCCGCGAAAATGAACACCCTCAAGGACTGGCACCCCGACATCGAGGAATTCATCGAAGCGAAAACCATCGAGGAAA
>SLAV01000322.1 GCA_007126655.1 Haloferula sp.
GAAGACACACTTCCCGGCGAGCCCACCGGCGAGCCGGATTGGGATTTCGTCGAGGCCACCGTCACCGACCTCAAGCGCCGCCTCGATTCCATGGGTCCCGTGAACCTCGACGCCATCGAGGAATACGAGGAACTCGAGGAGCGCCACAACTTCCTCCGCAAGCAGCACGACGACCTCGTCACCTCCAAGACCGAACTGCTCACTGTGATCGACCGCATCAACGAGGAGACCCGGCGCCGTTTCTCAGAAACCTTCGCCCAGGTCCGCGTCAACTTCCGCGACATGTTCAAGGAACTGTTCGGAGAGAAGTCCCAGGCGGATCTCACGCTTGTGGACGAGGACGATCCACTTGAATCCGGCATTGAGGTCATCGCCAAACCGCCAGGAAAGAAGCTCCAGTCCATCAGCCTGCTCTCCGGCGGCGAACGCTCGATGACGGCCGTCGCCCTGCTGTTCTCGATTTACATGATCAAGCCCAGCCCGTTCTGCGTGCTCGACGAACTCGACGCCCCGCTCGACGAGGCCAACATCGGCCGTTTCGTCAAGGTGCTCGACCGGTTCATCGACCGCTCTCAGTTCATCATCGTCACCCACTCCAAGCGCACCATGGCCCGCGCCGACGTGATGTACGGCGTCACCATGGAGGAGTTCGGCGTCTCGAAACCGGTCGGCATGCGCCTGACCCATGCCGAAGGCACCGCGGTGCCGACGGGTTCCACGCCTGAAAAAGCCACCCTACAGCTCAACGCGTGAATGCTCCATGCGATCAGGGAAGCACAATCAGCACCACACCGCAGAATGCGAGAATGACGCCCGCGATTCTCCTCCAGTTCAGCGGTTCCCCCAGCATCAGCCACGCGAAAATGACGATGAAAATCGCCGCGGTCTCGTTGAGCACGGATGCGATCGAAGCCTGCGTCAGCTTGTAGCCGGCCAGCCAGAAAAGCATCGACACGTAGCTGCCGATCACGCTCGCGCCGATGACAGTCGGCCACGGCTGTGGTGATCGAAAATGAGCGAGGACGCGCCTCCAACTGCCCGCCGCGCCAACATACAAAAGCATGCCCAGCGCTCCTGCCATCAGACGGACGCCTACGGTCCACAAAAACTCGTGGTTTTCGAGGACCGGCTTGATCATCACGATGGCGATGGCCATGAAAAGCACGCTGGCCAGCGCGAATGCGGCACCTTTCCAAAGCACCTCGGGACTGATTTCGCGCCGGTTGTGCCGCCACGTGACCAACAGCACGCCGATGAGAACCAAAAGGAAAGCCGCATACTGGAACAGCCGCAGATGCTCGCCGAGAAACACCAGCGATAGCACGATCACGAACGGCGAGAACATCATGCCGATCACGCCCGTGCGTCCCGCACCCATCAGGTTGAGCGCGCGAAAATACCAGGTGTCTCCAATGGCGATTCCAATCACGCCCGACACCACCACGATCCACCACTCCATCGCGCTGTATCCGGGCAGCGAGACACCATGGAAAATCCAGATGGTGGGCACCATCAGACCCGCCGCCAGCAGGTTCTTGAACAGGTTCAGCTCGAACGCGGGCAAGGTTTCACCCGATCGCCTGAACAGAATGACCGCCAGTGCCCAGGACACGGCGCAGGCAATTGCAAAAAACTCACCCATCGGCTGTTTGACGTGACCCTATCGAACAAAATCAAGAAGGCCAAGCCTATCTAAATCAATCTTGCCAATGGTTGTTCAAAACCTGTTCGACGCGGACCCTGCCAACAACGTTGCAAATTCCTGTGAACAACCGTGTGTGAAGTTGGGAAAGAAAGGTTCACCTGCGACCTGAAGGCCTCCGAAGCCGCTGCAAGTGAAGCGGTTCACCCAGGTTGTTCTTCCCGTGGAACCCTCATGGAATCGGTGAGGAACATGATTTCCAACGGGTTGTTCACACGCTTAAGATGATGAGTTTGATGGATTGAAAATAAATTCCACTTCATCCTGATTCCGCATCAACCCGGTTTCCTGGCTTCGGATTCCACCATTTAGCGATGGTATTGTTCCCGGATCATGATTGACTGGTGATCGTGTTCGCCAAGGTTTTCCAGGAAATCACCCCCCATCCACTGGTTGGCATCATTCTTGCCACATCGATCTTTGTGGCATGCGGTCCTGATGAGGAGACAACCAATGGCACACAAGGAAGCCGGGACCCGAAAGTCGAGGTCGTTGATGTGGAGAAGCACGCATTTGAAACAAAGCGGGCCTGGCAGGGAACGCTGGAACCCCTGAGGGTCTATGAGATCGTGGCTCCCGAAAACGGCCGCGTCTCTGAATTCCGCCTGGATGTGGGTGACTTGGTTTCAGCAGGCGATGTGGTCGTGAAAATGCGGTTCCCGTATGCCGATGCCCGGCGAGGTCATCTTGCCGAGCGTGTCGGGCAGTTGGAAGTGGAGAAAGAACGACTCAAACGTCTCGCCGCAAGCCGGGCGACCAGCGATGCCGAGGTGGCCGCCGCCCGAATCGACCTGCTCCAGGCAATGGCGGAATTGCGTGGAATCGAAGCCCTGCTCGCGGAAGGCATCATTCGCGCGCCCGCCGACGGATGGATTTTGGAAACAGCGGTGGTCGCTGGCTCCTCGGTCGTTGAAGAAACCGTCCTCGCCCGTCTGGCGGACGCGTCTTCCATGGGCATCCGGATCCAGGTGCCGAACACGGAAATACGGTATTTCGACGATGTCGGAATGCTTACCGCCACCACGTCAGGAGGCGGGCGGCACCCGATCACCCGGACGATGCGCCACGGCACACAGGGATCCAACACCACGGGGGTGGAATTATGGCTCGACGTGCGGAACCCGGAGTTCGTGGGCGCGGCGACCATCGGATACAAATCGGCGAATGACGTCCTGGCGGTTCCATGGTCCTCGGTCGCAACCGACGACAATATGGCATGGGTTGGCTTGCTGGACGACGAAAACCGGGTTGAACGCCGCACCGTCACCCTGGGAGCAACCTCCGGGACAATGGTCGAAGTATTGGATGGCTTGGATGATGGCGACACCGTCCTGCTCTACCAGCCCCGATCGCATGGGGAAGGCGCGCGGGTTGATCCGGTGCCACGCAACAAAAGTTCCGAAACCGACTGATGAGTTCAGGGGCATCACACGCGGTGCGCTTTTTCACCGCTCTCTCAAAGCACCAGCTGCCGATTGCAGTGGTCGTGATGGTTGTCGTCGCCGCGGCGGTGATCGTGTTGCTCCGGATGCCGTTGCAGTTGTTGCCGGAAATCCAATACCCGCAGATCCGCGTGATCGGGGATTACCCCGGACGCACTGCGGGTGTGATCGAGGAAAGTGTGAACCAGCCGCTGGAAGAGGCTTTCGCCGGACTCGAAGGCCTGCTCAAAATGGAAAGCCGTTCGGGTGACGGGCGCAGCTACATCGAGTTGTTTTTCCAGCCGGGCCACGATCTGGATCGTGGCTTGCAAGACGCGTTGCAAGGCGTTGCCCGGGCGCGGGGTTCGATTCCGCCGGAATTCCCCGACCCGCGCGTGTTCCAGGTGGGCACCACCGAGTCGCCGGTATTGCAGATCGCGTTTTCCTCCGAAGCCATGTCCGCCGGGGATCTGCGCGGCCGTCTGCGAGCGGATGTGCTGCCCCGTTTGCGCACCATTCCGGGCGTCGAGGCGGCGTTCATCGCCCGCGAGGACAACCGCGAACTCATCGTCGAACTCGACCCGGATCAAATGGATGCCGCGGGGCTCGTCGATGAAGACGTCGAAGAAATCCTTTTCACCGCGATGGCACCACCCGTGGACGGCGCGATCCGGACCACCGAGTTCGAAGGCGTGGGCACGCTGGCCGCCACCCAATGGGATGTGGAGGAAATCGGCGCCCTTCCGGTGAAACCCCGCGCGGCCGGCTCGCGGCCCGTCAGGCTTTCCGATATCGCGACCATCCGCCGCACCACCTCCGACGAAAGCCTGCGCGTGCGCCTCAATGGCGAGAACGCCGTGCTGCTCACCGTCCACCGCACCACCCGGGCCAACGCCGTTCGCATGGCCAATCGGGTGCGTGGCGCGGTGGAGCGCTCCGTTTCCTCTTCCGAGATGAACGACGTGAAGGCCGAGGTGTTGTTCGACGATTCACTCGTCACCGCCGCCGCGGCGCGCAACGTCGGCATTGCCGCGGCCGCCGGATCGCTGCTGGCAATGGTCTTGATCATTCTCGGGTTGCGGAACCGCCGCAGCGCGCCGGTCGTCGCCTCCATCGTGCTCGCCGGCCTCGCCGGATCGGTGATCGTGCTCCACGCCTTCGGCCAGTCGCTCAACCTGCTGACGATGGCCGGGCTGCTGCTTTCCGTGGGCCTCGGGCTCGACTACGCGATCATTTACTTCGACCGCCTGGAGCGGCTGGCCGCGCGCAAGGGCGGCGATGTCTCCACCCTCTCCGCCCGCGCCGCCGCCAGTGTCGTGCGCCCGCTAGTCGGCGCGGTGGTCACCACCCTCGGGGCGATCCTGCCGTTTCTCTTCGTCGATGGATTGATCGCTCTGATCTTCCGCCCGCTGATCCTCACCGTGGCCATCGCTTCGGTGCTGACCTTCGCTTTCGCCATGGTGATCCTGCCCGCGATGCGCGTCCGCGCGCCCGGTGTGGCGGATGATGACGCGCAAACGCCCGCTCCCCGCGTGCCGCCACGACTCGTCAAGATCCTGCACACCAGCGCGGCGCTCGTCGTTGCCGTATTCATGGCCCTGGCCCTGTGGCTCGGCCCGCGCGCCCTGCCCTTCGAAGTGCTTCCGGTGGTGGACGACGGGTTTGTCGAAATCCGCCTCGTTCATCCGCCCGGCATTCCCATGGACCGGCTCGACGCGCTCTCGCGCCGGATCGAGCAAACCTTCGCCTCAACACCGGGCACCCGCTCCGTGTTCGCCTCGGTGGGCGGCTATTTCCGCGAAGGCATGCCATCCTTCCGCCCGGGGACCGTGAATTACATGGTGCGCGTCAAAACCGGGGACGGCCACAGCTCCGTCGATTGGGCCGATGAAGTGCGCGAGGCGGTCGCGGACCTCGGCATTCCCGACATCCGCCTATCCATCACCACGCCACGCATCCGCAACGTCGAGACGCGGCTTGCCGATGCGGACGTGATCCTGGTGCTCACCCGCACCGATGGCGACCTGCTGGCGCTCGGTGAGGACGAGCGCGAGGCCATGGCCCGGATGGAGGGGGTCGAGGGGTTGATCGACGTCGAGCGGCTGCGCGCCGGGGTCAGCCCGCGCTGGCAGATCCGGCCCGACCGCGAGGCGCTGGCGCTGCACGGCATTCCCGAGAGCGATCTGCGGGGGTTCGTCGGCCGTGCGCTGGAAGGGAGGGTCGTGCGCCAGCGGATCGAACACGGCGAGCCGCTCACGCTGCGGCTGCGCCACCTCCGAACCGCACCCGGTCCCGAGAGAGTGCTCCAAGGCAGGCTTCCCGCGCCCGGCGGCGGATCCGTGCATCTGGGCGATGTGGCCACCTTCGCGCTCGTCGAGGAGCCCACCCACATCGAGCGCCGCGAGCAGCAGCGCGTCGTCCGCATCGCCGCCGCGCTCGATCCCGCCGGGTCGGCCCCGGAGCAGGTCCTCCGCAATCTCGAAGCCAGCCTCGCGGGCGCGCCATTCGAGCCGCAAACCAGTTGGTGGACCGAGGGCGAGGTGGAGGCCATCGGAGAGACGCGGCGCACCTTCGCGATCGCCCTCGGGCTGGCGCTGTTCTTCGTTTTTTCCTGGCTGCTGATCCAATACCGCCGCGTTTCCTTCGCCATCGCCACCCTGGTGGTGCTGCCGCTCGGCGGCGGCGGTGCCTTCTGGCTGCTGATGTCGATGGGCCGACCCATCGACGCCATGGTGCTCGCCGGGCTGCTCATCGCCATCGGCATCTCGGCCAACAACGCCATCCTCGTCCTCAGCCAGGCCGGGGAAAGCGAGGGCATGCCGGATGATTTCGGGAAACGTCCGCTCGCCGAGCGCCTCCGCTCCGCCGGGCGTCTGCGTCTGCGCCCGGTGGTCATCACCACCACCAGCACCGTCATCGGCATGTCGCCGCTGTTGCTCGGCGGCGGCGGCGTGGCCGGCATGCTCCAGCCGCTCGCGATCGCCCTGATCGGGGCGCTCCTCGCCTCGATCCCGCTCTCCTGCCTCGTGCTCCCCGCGCTGGCCGCCCGGCTCGCGCGCGAGCAACCCGCCTGACGCCCCGCGTGACGCCCCGCGCGATGGCGTGTGCCATGTCGCTTGCCATCGGTCTCAGCCATCCTATCGATCCCATTCCGGCAAGACCACCCGCCACCCAGCATGTCCACCGCCCGCCGTCCGCAGATTTACCATTGCGAGGTCGTCCACCGCCGCCTCCGCCCGCTGCGGCGCGCGTTCCGCTACCGGGTATTCATGCTCGATGTCGATCCCGACGCGCTCGACGGCGTCGCCCGGAATTGCCGCGGGCTGTCCCACAACCGTTTCAACCTGTTTTCCATCCGCGACGCGGATCACATCGACCTCGGTCTTCCCGGCGGCATCCGCCCGAACCTCGCGGCCTGGCTGGCAGACCGCGGCAGGACGCTCGCGCCGGAGGACTCGCTGCGCCTGCTCACCTTTCCGAGCTGCCTCGGCTACGGCTTCAACCCCGTCTCGTTCCACTACATCACACCGGCCGATGGATCCCCGCCCTACGCTGTTGCCGAAGTGGTGAACACGTTCCGCGAAATGAAGCTCTACCTCGTGGAACCCGGAGCCAACGGCGCGCCCGCGGCCCGCATGCCCAAGAACTTCTACGTCTCGCCGTTCTCCGATCCGGGCGATGATTTCGATTTCCGCCTCGGCATCCCGGATGCCGGCTGGCGCGTGCGGATTGACAACCTCGACTCCGGCGGCCTCGTCCTCACCAGCGCGATCCGCGGTTCCGCCGTCCCGCTCACCTCCGGCCGCCTGCTGTGGTGCGCGGTGAAATACCCGCTGCTCTCCGTGAAAATCATCAGCCTCATCCACTGGCACGCGCTCAAGATGTGGCTCGCTCGCGTGCCATTTTTCCGCAAGAGCGAGCGCCGCGAAGCGCAGACCGAAGTACTGCGGCCCCATGGCAACACCCGCGAACCGAAGTGACGATTGCGGAACGAACACCACCCCGTAAAATTTACCCTTGGTTTCTTTCCTTTTCGGGGAAAAACATCGGTCTCACTGGAAAAACGGGATGCTCATCGGATATTTCCACACCACCCCTTCGTTCGCCCGGATCGCGCCGATGATGGGGAAAATGATGGAGAGCAGCAGCAGCGGGATGAACACAACCGCGCCGATCCCGCAGGTGATCACCGTGATCACAAAGCCCACGACACTGTAGATCAGGAACGAAATCATCCAGTTGGTCACGATCTTCCCGTGGGCGTCCAGCTCAGGCAAGCGGTCTTTGAGGAGCAGCCAGATCAGCAGCGGCCCGGCGAAGCCAAGGCCAGGCATCAAGTAGCCGAGAAATTGTGAGAGGTGCAGGAACAGCGCCCATTGCCGGCCGTTCAACCCGCCGGGCAGGGGCGATGGCGGCGGCGGTGCCTGTGGAGGCAACGGTGGCGGGGTCTCTTGCATTGGTGTCGGAACATGATGCCGCCGCCGCCCCGCGCACAACTCCAATCCGGCGCATTTTTTTTGTCGAGGGTTTGGCTGATGTGGCCGATCCCGGATGGTTCGGTGGCGGTGCGCGGGATGAGGGTGCCATCCGCCAGTGCGGGTTTGGTCATCTGCAAACCCATGTCAGGCCCACTATGCGAAAATGGGGGTGAATTATTCGCGGTTTTTCATTCTCGCTATTGAAATGACTGAGACCGTGATTTCAGCGCAATCGCTCTGGTCCTTGATCAGTGATTGTCGACCGGAGCGGGGGAACGTAGCCTGGTGGCGGATGACGGCGGGCATTTCAGTGACGTTCCTCGGTACGGGCACCTCGGTGGGCGTGCCGGTGATCGGCTGTGACTGCGACGTGTGCGCCTCAACAGACCCGAGAAACCGGCGCACGCGGTCGTCGGTCGTCGTCCGGCACGGCAATACCACGGTGCTCGTCGATACCGGACCGGACCTGCGCGAACAGGCGCTGCGCGAGGGACTGCGGTCGGTGGACGCCGTGATCTACACCCACGCGCACCTCGACCACGTCGTCGGCTTCGACGAACTCCGGGCATTCTGCTGGCGGCGACCGGGCGGGCTGCCGTTGCACGCGACGGCCAATTGCATGGGGACGTTGCGGACGATGTTCGGCTGGGCGTTCGACGCGGTAAACGCGAAAAACGGCGGCTACGTGAGGCCAGAACCCCAGGTGATCGAAGGCGCGCTGGAGATCGCCGGTCTCAAGGCGGTGCCCCTGCCCGTCGAGCACGCCGCAGTAGAGACCATCGGCCTGATGTTCGGCGATGGCAACGCGAGGCTGGCATACCTGCCCGATGTGAAACGCATACCAGTCGCCACGGCGGAAATGCTGCGCGGCGTGGACGTGCTGATCGTCGATGCGCTGCGCGAAAGCGACCACCCCACCCATTTCACCACCGCCGAGGCGCTCGATCTCGCGCGCGCCTGCGGGGCGCGGCAAACCTGGCTCACCCACCTCGGTCACGAAAACGACCACGCCACCCTCGCCGCCACCCTCCCGGAGGGCGTGGACGTCGCCTACGACGGCCTCACCATCGACGTCGTTCGCGGTTGACCGCAACCGCCGCGATTTCCTACCCATTTCACTCCGCCACCGCCATGCGCCCCGACGCCCTGAGAAAATACCGCCCGTTCCCGCCCGTCGATCTGCCCGACCGGTGCTGGCCCGGCCGCGTGCTGGAATCCGCCCCGGA
Organism: Haloferula sp.; assembly: GCA_007126655.1. Lineage (GTDB taxonomy): Bacteria > Verrucomicrobiota > Verrucomicrobiia > Verrucomicrobiales > Akkermansiaceae > Luteolibacter. The sequence goes on from SLAV01000322.1 coordinate 8,828, forward strand.
ATGGTGCTCGGTTGACTTGCGCGATGGCAACCAGGCGCTGCCGCAGCCGATGTCCGTCGAGGAGAAACTCGCGTTTTTCGACGTGCTGGCGGGCATCGGTTTCAAGCAGATCGAGGTCGGCTTTCCCTCGGCTGCCGACAGCGAGTTCCAGTTCCTGCGCCGGCTCATCGACGAGGGCCGGATCCCGGACGACGTGACGATCCAGGTGCTGGTGCAGACGCGCGACCACCTGATCCGCCGCACCTTCGAGGCCATCGCCGGCGCGCGCCGCGCCATCGTGCACATCTACAATTCCACCTCGCCGCTGCAGCGCCGCGTCACATTCGCGGACGCGACGCGCGAATCGATCCGCAACATCGCGGTCGGGGGCGCGCGGCTGGTGAAAGAGCTGGTGCCCACCGTGCCGGAAACCGAGGTCGTCCTCCAGTATTCGCCCGAGTCTTTCTCCGATACCGAGCTGGATTTCGCCCTCGAATGCTGCCACGCGGTGATGGACGTGTGGCAGCCGACGCCGGAGAAAAAAATCATCCTCAACCTGCCCGCCACCGTCGAGTGGAGCACGCCGAACGTCCACGCCGACCAGATCGAGTGGATGTGCCGGAATTTGAAAAACCGTGGTTCCGCGATCATTTCGCTGCACACCCACAACGACCGCGGCACCGGCGTGGCCGCCACCGAACTCGGCCTCCTCGCCGGGGCCGACCGCGTCGAGGGAACGCTGTTTGGCAACGGCGAGCGCACCGGCAACCTCGACATCGTCACCGTCGCCCTCAATCTGAACAGCCACGGCATCCCCACCGGGCTCGATTTCTCCGACCTGCCGACGCTGCGTGCCACCTACGAGAGCGTCACCCGCATGCTGGTGCCCGAGCGGCACCCCTACGCCGGCGAACTCGTCTTCACCGCGTTTTCCGGCTCGCACCAGGATGCCATCAAAAAAGGCCTCGACCGCAACGCCCGCGAGGCCCGGGACGCGCCGGACCTGCCGTGGGGCGTGCCCTACCTCACCATTGACCCGCGCGACATCGGCCGATCCTACGAGGCGATCATCCGCATCAACTCGCAGTCCGGCAAAGGCGGCGTCGCCTACATCCTCGACCGCGAGCACGGCCTCGACCTGCCGAAGACGATGCAGCCGGCCGTCGGCAAGCGCATCTACGATCTCGCCGACAACCGCGGCCGCGAACTCGATGCCGACGAGATCCGCGAGGTGTTCTACCGCGAGTTCGCGAACCTCGACGCGCCGCTCGCCCTGGTCGAATACGAACTGGTCCACGACACCGGGCACCGCGGCGAGGTGCGCTGCTCCGCGGTGATCCGCCACGACGGGGCGGAGCGCTCGATCGAGGGCGTCGGCAATGGTCCAATCAATGCCTTCGTCCACGCCCTGGAAAGCGCCGGCCTCAAGGACTTCAAGATCACCGACTACCGGTCGCACGCCGTGCGCGGCGGGTCGGATGCCAGCGCCGCCGCCTACGTGCAAACACAGCGCGATGGCGACGGGAAAATGCTGTGGGGCGCGGGCGTCGATCCCTCGATCGAAATGGCCGGCCTCAAGGCGCTCGTCACCGCGTGGAATCTTCTTCGCGCGGATTGACCGCCGCGGCGGTCTCGAGCTCCCGGTCGATTTCGCGCAGGCTCTCGAACATCGCCTCGCGGGCCTTGCCGGTCTCGTCGTCGGCGACGCTGCGGTCCATCATCCGGTTGAACGAACGCCCGAGCGCGCCCGGAATGCCGCACGAGGCGAGCAGCGGAAGTATCATGCCGATGACAACCGCCAGCGCGGAGAGGTTGAATTTGCGTCGCATGCGGAGGATTCCAGTGCCGGACGAGTCGCGCGTCAATCCGAAAGGTGGAACGAAGGCGTCGGGCGTTTGGCTTGAGCTTGGGCGGAGATGGAAAAGACCGGGACATCCTCCTTGAGGATGGACAAATTTTGTACCGATCGCGACAATAATTGTCCTGCCGACGCGTGTGAAGGTGGATAGCCAAATGGCTGCCGCGTCGTTTGGCCGGCCCGGCGAAGAGGCGACCTTGTCAAACCTGGCGGTCGCGGCGAGCATCGGCTCGCGTGCGCCGGAAAAGGCGTGCGCGCCCGGAGACCCGCCCGCCATGAACAATAAAGCGCAAGCTCACCACCGCCACGCGATCCGCGGCGACGAGCGCTCGCGGCGGCTTGGGCGCGCGACCGGCTGGCTGATCCGCGGCTGGGCGGCGACCTGGCGCGTCCGGGTGAGGGACGACGCCGGCATTTGCGACCCGTCGAATTTCCCCGGGCCGGTGATCTACGCGTTGTGGCACGACATCATCTCGACGGTGCCGCCGGTTTGGCGTCGCCACGTCGGCGGTCACCGCCGCGCGGTGGTGCTCACGAGCGCGAGCCGGGACGGGGCGGTGCTGGAGGCGGCCATGGGCGTGTTCGGCATCGACGCGGTGCGCGGGTCCTCCTCGCGGCGCGCGGTGGCCGGGTTGATCGGACTGCGCCAGGCGATGCGGGAGGGCCGCGACGCGTGCATCACGCCCGACGGCCCGCGCGGCCCGCGCCACGTCTGCCAGCCGGGCATCATCAAGCTGGCGCAGACCACGGGCGCGCCGATCATTCCGATCCGCGCCGGTTACAGTTCGTCACGCCGGCTCACGACGTGGGACCGCTTCATCATCCCGATGCCGTGCGCCGTGGTCCGCCTTTGTTTTGGCAGGCCCGTTTTCATCGCCAAGGACGCGGCCGACGCGGAGTTCCAAGCCGCGCGCGAAGGGTTGGAGCGCGAACTCGACCTGCCGGTGGAGGATGAATGACGGATCCGCCCGCCGTCGGCCTCAGAACCCGTAGATCCGTGCCGCATTGCCGCCCCAGAAGGCGGCCCGCTCGTCATCGCCGAGTTGATCGACGAGTGTGTGGACGATCCTGGTCCACTCGGCGTGGGTGCTGCGCAGCAGGCACACAGGCCAGTCGGAGCCATACATGACGCGGTCCGGGCCGAAGGCCTCGTAAACCGTGTCGAAATACGGGCGGATGAGATCAAGATCCCATGAATCGCCGCGCACCTCGGTGAGTACGCCCGAGAACTTGCAGGAAACATGCGGGCGGCGCGCGAGTTCCCGGATGCCGGCGGCCCACTCCTCGTCGAAACCTTCGCGCGTGATCCGCGGCTTGGCGATATGATCAACGATGAAGGGTTGGTCGGGATGCCGGTCCACGAAGCGAATGGTCTGCGGCAGGTGTTTCCAGAAAATCAGGATGTCGTAGCGGAGTCCGTATTTCGTGAGGTTGCCGATGCCGGCGTTGAAGTCGTCGCGCAGGATGAAGTCGTCGTTCGGCTCGTCGTGGACGACGTGGCGCACCCCGGCGAGTTTCGGGTGCGCGGCGAACATCTCCAGATGCGGCTCGCCACCGTCGTGGCACAGCGGCGCCCAGCCGACAACGGCGCGGACGCGCGGGTTGGCATCGGCGATGGCGAGGAGGAAATCCGTCTCAGCAACAAGCTGGCGCGCCTGCACGACCACGCTGCCGTCGATGCCGGATTCGTCCAGCACGGTGTCGAGATCCGGCGAAAGGAAGTCGCGGCGGATGGCGGCGTGGTCGTCCGACATCCACACGTAATCGGTGTCGTTGATGGCCCAGAGGTGGTGGTGGCTGTCGATTTTCATGGCGTTTGCGCGTCAGGGTTTCCGGGAATCCTCGCCATTTTCCGGCTCTTCGCCGTCCCGCGGGCCGTAGGAATCGGCCGGGCTGTCCTTGCCGGCGTCCGCACGGTCTCCGGCGGACTCCGAACTTTCTTTCGCGGCGTCCGGGCCGTCCTTGGCGGGGCCGTCGCCGCCCTCCGCGTCCTTGGGCGGCAGGCCCATTTCGCGGCGGTATTCATCGGTCTCGTGATACCAGTAGGGGTCGTCCGGATCGTCCGGCACTTCGGAGTGCCATTCGGGATCGTGGGGATCGACCGGGACGTCCTCGTTCCAGCCGCTGTCGCCGGCCTCGTAGTGGGTTTCGAGGTCACCGGCGGGCGGCGGTTCGTCCCTTCTGCGACCGCCTCCGCCGCTGATGCCGCCGCCTTCGTCGGGGCCGTCACCGCCACCGTCATCGGGGTCGTCGTCGCCACCACCGCCGTCCGGATCATCGTCCGGATCATCGTTATCATGATCATCATCATCGCCGCCGTCGGGCTTCGCGGCGAGGCGGCGGGCGCGGCGTTCGGCGTATTCGCGGGCCTCCTGCTCCTCCTTGCGTTTGCGGCGGCGCTCGTCGAACCAGGTGAGCCAGATGCAGACCTCGTAGAGCAGGATCATCGGCACCGCCATCAGGCTCAGGGTGAGCGCGTCGGGAGTGGGCGTGATGACGGCCGCGGCGACGAAGATGGCCACGATCGCGTAGGAGCGTGTGTTCGACATCGTCGCGTAACTCAGCAGGCCGATCTTCACCAGTGCCATGACGACGACCGGCAGCTCGAAGGACAGGCCGAAGAGCAGGGTGAACTGGGTGGCGAAGGTGATGTATTCGCCGATCCGCCAGTCGTTGGAGACGCCCATGTTGTCGCCCCAGCCTTGGAAGAAATCGAGCGCCAGCGGCAGCACCACGAAGTAGGCGAAAAACACACCGGATATGAACAGCCCGAAGCCGATGGCCATCGCCGGCCACAGCACCCGTTTCTCACTGGCATGCAGGCCGGGCAGCACGAACTGCAGCACGAACATCAGCAGCAGCGGGAACGAGATGACGATGGCCGCGAAAAAGGACAATTTCACCGAGAGCATGAATGTCTCGGTTGGTTTGAGGGCGGACATCATGCGGATGTTTCCGCGCGCGTCGATGTTCGGATCGGGCGATTTTTCGAGCAGGGCGGCGAGTTGGTTGCCGGAATCCTCGTCGAGATCGAGCGTCGCGATGAATCCGTCGCGCGCGGCCTCCGGCAATTCCCGCACCGCGCGCAGCAGCGCGACCATGCGGGCGTGAAACGCCATTTCCTCGTCGCCCAACGATATGAAGAACGCCTCCCGCTCGGATTCGCGCAGCGCGGCGGCGGCGCGCTCGACGACCTTGGCGTTTTCCCACGTCTGCGCGTCCACCGGCCGCGGGGCTTCCCGGTCGCGTGTGGGGAGCGTCTCGCGCATCTGGGTTTCCCAGACGCGGTCGATCGGTCGTTGCATCACCTTGAAGAGGTATTCATGGAAGGCGAAGCACGCGATGAAGGTGATCAGCAGCGTGATGACGATGCGCGAGACGCACGTGCGCAAATCCTCGAGATGTTCGAGAAACGGTTTCTCATGATCCGGGTGGGCTTTTTCCCGGAGCTGGAAGAATTTCTTGAGGATGTACATGCGCGAACGCGGTGATTGAAAGCGGGCGGGCGCTCCCCGGCAAGGGCGGATGTGGTTTTGACAAGCGGGTGCGGCTCGCGATGATGCGTCCGTGCGCGTTTTATTCACGATTCCGACGATGACCGCGGCAGCCTGCCTCGCGCTTGGTGCCTGCGCCACCACGCCGCCCGCGGGCCCGCCGCCGGAGGATCTGTCGTTCCTTCCCGAGCGCTACGAGCGCGGGCGGGTCTTCCGCAATTACAACGCGGCGGGGCGCGCGCCCCTGGCGGACAACTGGACGTCGCGGTTTGATTTCTCCGGGGTGTCGTGGAACGACAACCGCACCGCCACCGCGATCTCGGACCGCCATGTGGTGATGGCCGGCCATTTCACCCGGAACAGGTCCACGCCCGTGGTATTCCACGAGCGCGACGGCACGCCACACAAACGGCGGCTCACTGGCATCACCAGCCTCCGGGGCATGGGTGACATCGCGGTGGGCACGCTGGACGAGCCGCTGCCGCCCGAGATCGCCCGCTACCCGCTGGCCGCACCTGGCGACGCCACCTACAAACGCGCTGTGCTGGTGACCGACCAGGAACGCACCATATCGATCCATCGCATCGGCGTGGTTGGCGACCGACGCGTGCAGCTTGGTTACGATCCGGAAATCAATCGCCGCTACTGGCGCAATCTGGTTTCCGGAGACAGTGGAAACCCGGCATTCATCATCAAGGGTGGTGGTCTTCATCTGCTCACCACCTTCACATACGGCGGGCCGGGTCAGGGACCGTTCTACGGTCACCCGGAAATCCGGGCGCGGCTGGCGGAAATCACCAGCTCATGAATCCCACGGAAACCATCTTCGTCTATGGCACGCTGCGTCCGGGTGGCTCGAACCATTTCCGGCTCGCGGATTCCGCGTCGCTGGGCGCGGCCACGGTTTGCGGGCGGCTTTACCGGGTGGATTGGTATCCGGCGTTGATTCCCGATGCGTCCGCAGGCGCTGTGGCGGGGGAATTGTTCGCCGTCTCCCCGGACACGCTCGCCTCGCTGGATGCGTTCGAGGGATCGGAATACCGGCGCGTGCGGATCGCGGTGACGCCCGCGGACGGCGGTGCCGCGGTGACGGCCTGGATCTGGGAGTTCATCGCGCCGGTCGATGAAACGCGGCGGATCGCGACTGGCGACTGGCTTTCGGTGGACCTCGGTTGAAAATGCCGCGCCGGAATCACAACCGCGGCGGGTGCCTCACGTAGTGGCCGCGGCTCTGGCGGGTCTCCGGCCGCCAGCGCGGGCCGCGTTCGTTGCCCGGGCCGCCGGTGTCGAGACGCAGCCCTGCCACGGTCATGAAGACGTGTCCGTTGCGAACGTAGAGGGTGATCCAGCGTCCCTTGCCGCGGCGGCCGTAATCCATGAATCCGCTCGAAGTGAGCGAACCCTGCATCAGGCCGGCCTCGCGCAGCACATAGGACACCGAGCCGGAGCAGTCATACCCGGTGTCGTTGTGCCGTGCGTGGCCGCCGCCCCACTTGTAGGGCTTGCCCTGGAGCCGGTTGCCCGCCGCGATCGCCCGCTTCACCGGCACCGGCGCGTTGCGTGGCGCGTAGGCCACACCGTCCTTCAGCATCGCGGTGCGACCGTGCTGGAACTGATAGGAAACCGGCTGCCGCGCCCGCACCTGCGACGAACAGGAGACCACGCCGCTCGCGACGAAACAGCCGAGCAATATCAGTATGATCCATCGATGATGCATGCGCGGAGGTTATCCGAAACCCTCAACAAGGGCAAATGATTAATTTTTTAGAAAAATCCGGGATTCCTGATTATCTGCTTTTGATTAACCACGCGGACGGCACCGGCAGAGCCACGGGTTCCAGCAACCGGCGCAAGGATGACCCGGTCGGTCCGTGACTGCGTGACGTCCGGGTGCGGAAGACCGTCTTTCAGGCGGCGCCATATCCGACGGCATCTTCGGCAACCCAGCATTTTTGGTCGCCTCTCCATTCCTCGGTATCGGAAGAACCGCGCAAGACCTTCCCGAGTTCCGCCGCGACGACCGCCCCGAGCGCGGGTGGCACGGAATTGCCTATCTGCCGGAATTTCGCGCACTGGCTGCCTGAAAACCTCATGCCAACGGGAAAACCCTGCAGGCAGGCGGCCTCTTCGACCGTCAAACGGCGGAGCCGTGGCGGCACTTCCGCAGCCGGACTCGCACCGGCGAGAAGACGCCCGTGATATCCGACCACCCAGGGCTTCGCGCTTCTCTTTTCCAATGCGAGCTGATCGATGATCGGCGTCCGGTTGCCTCCCATTGACGCGGGCAGGGTCAAGGCCGGGCCGTCGAGGTCGATCGGGCGCCCCTGGCCGTTGAAGAGCATTCCCGCATACGGACTCTTCCGCAGGACCGGAAATCTCGCGGCGGTCACCTTTGCCTTGCAGACCGAGTCATTGCCGGGCGATCCATATGCCGGCAGGGCCGACAATGCCTCACGCACGGTCACCCGCTTTCCGCGGATCACGGGGCGGGTCACAACTCCGGATTTCGTGCCAATCAGGAACATCCGCTCCCTCAATTGCGGAACGCCGAAATCGGCGGCGTTCAATACCAGCACGCGACAACGGTATCCGAGGCTTTCCCCTTTTGCCTCAAGCGCGCTGATCATGCCCGACCACCGCGTGTTCATCGCGAGCGCCTTGACGTTCTCCATCACAAAAGCGGTGGGATCCAGCCTTTCGACGACACGGAAGAATTCCCAGACCTGTTTGCTGCGCGGGTCATCGGGATCCATCCTTCCCGCCACCGAAAACCCCTGGCATGGCGGGCCGCCGATCACGACATCCGCCGAATTCCGCCCGGGAAGGTCCGCCTTGGCAATGTCGCCGCAGGATATCTCAGGAATCTCGTGTTTCCGCCGGACAAGCTCGTTTCCGTAGGTTTCCAGTGCGAATGAATCCATGTCGTTGGCCCAGATGGTCTTGAAGCCCGCTTCGGAAAACCCCAAGTCAAGGCCGCCGCATCCGGTGTAAAGTGACACACAATTCATTATGCGAATTTGGCATGAGCCCGAATTTTGTCAACCCATGATCGCGGATTTCTGGCAAGGTTGGTCCGTGTCCCGGAAAACGTTTGATGAGGAGTTGGGCCGGATTCTGGCGGGCCATCGCCGCAGTCTCGACATGTCCCAGGAGTTTTTTTCTTCGTGCCTCGGAAGGGACCAGACCTATGTTTCCAAGGTGGAAACGGGCAAGCGCGCGATCACACTTCAGGAATTCCTCCGCTGGTGCGATGCCTTGAATCTCGACGACGCCGCGGTCATGGAGTTGTCCGCGAAAATGAAATCCCATGTTGAATAACCTGACACTCCTGCCGCTTGAGGAATCGGAGCTGGCGGATGCCATCGACGTCGCTTTGGACGGATTGGAAAGCGCGGGGCTGTCCAAAGACGAAGCCCGTTTGAAATTGGAGTCGGCTTTCGGCGCATGGATCGAAGCGGAGGGTGAGGCTCCGGCATTGCCGGCCGAACTCCGGCCTCTGATCGCGAACGCCTCATGGGCGGCAAGAACGAGCAGGCCCGCGCACACCGTGTATGTCGAATTGATCCGCAGGATTCAAGGGAGTTCCAGTGTGTCGCGACGCGCGGCGGTACTCCTGGCATCGCGCCTGCCGCTGGTGCTGCTTCTGGCTGGAGAGTCGCATTATTCACCTGCGGGAATCGCCCGTTTGATCGGCTCCAATGACGCGGGCGGCCAGGTGGGCTGGAAGGCGGTGCGGGCGATTCTGTCCCACTTCAGAATCAACCACGAATTGGAGGAGGGACCGGTCGCCGCCTTGCTCGGGGAGGACAGGCAATTGTCCGAGAAGGAATTCGGGGACGCGGATTGCGCGACGACGGTGGAGTTGATTTCGGCCGGTGCCATGGCGTTCGGAATGGATGATGGGTTTCACCGCTCGCTGGCCAGACTCCTCGCCCCGGACGACGGGCGGCCGTTCTTCCCGTATCTGCAAATGTTGATGTATGTAGCGGTAGTGGATCATTTTTACGATCATCCGTCGGAATACATCTACACCTTCAAACCGAGGGGGCGCGTCGCGGGTTTGATCTTCGGCAGTTTTCCATCCGGCCTGGCTCCGCGTGGCAACCCGATCCTCAACAACTTCAAGGCCGTGAACCGGCTTACCCACGACTGGGCCGAATCCAGGGACGATAACCGCGAGCAGGCCGAAAGCCTGGTCAGGATCGTGCTCGGCCTGTCCTCACTGCCCTATCCGGCGAGGAAACGCCTTTCCGCGATCATCCGGCGGGGCCTTTTCCGACTGATCGACATCAACACGCCGACGACCATCCATTGGCCGGACACCGGCGGACTCGCCGAAGTGGAGCGGTTTCTGGAAAACGTCTCGTCAGTTCCGACGAACACGCGCGGGATCATCGAGCAGCGGGTCACGGACTTTCTCGGCGCAATGGCACATCGAGGTCCGGATTGGCGGTCGAGGGGACTGGGTGATCCTGTCAATGCCAGCAATACGGCTTCCAGGAAACTCGGCGATTGTGATTTCCAACATGCGGGACGGCGCGAGTGTCACGCATATGAATCTCATGCGGGAAGGCTGACGGACGTCTATCTCAACGAACACACACGAACGTTGCGGCTCAACCTGCCGGCGCGGGAAGCCGAATGGAATGCGATTTCAGACATTGGTGACTGGAGCATCGTAATCACCTTCATCGCTCACGAAGACGCGCGCTCCGCTGGGGACCAATCCATCACCACGGATGTTCCTTGCGAGCTTCGTGTGATGACCTTCGGCGAGGCGGTCACGGAAGTCATGGAGCGCGCGGTGGAAGACGAGGCATCCATGCTCGATCTTTTCCGCAGTCGCGTTCTTGCTCCACTCAATGCGGCGAACACACCACATTCCGTGAAGGAGAAGGCGCTCGAATTGCTCGGATGAGGCGCGGAGCGCGCGCGACGCGATCATGGTTCTCCTCTTGCCGATCCGCGCACCCCATCATGAGCATGGATTTGCAAAGGCCGCCCAATCCCTTTGATCGGACCGGGATGAATTGACGCGCGGCGCGCGGTGCGGTGTCATGGAAGTGAATCAAGACGGATGTCTCCGCCGTGCGGACTCCGCAAACCCAAACAACCCATGAAAGACTTCCGCGCCCCAGATATCCGCAACATCGCTGTCGCCGGCCCGGCGACATCTGGAAAAACCATGGTCTGCGAGGCGGTCCTGCGCTGCGCAGGCCGGATCGACCGCCTCGGCGGTATCGAGCAGGGATCCACCGCTTCGGATTTCCATGCCGATGAAAAGCAGCATCACATGTCGATCCACGCCACGCCGCTGGCAGCGGAATGGCTCGGGCGTGAGATCAACATGATCGATTGCCCCGGCACCCCGGATTTCATCAGCGAGCCGCTCAGCGCGGTGCGCGTGGCGGATTCGGCGATGGTCGTGATTTCCGGCACGGGCGGCGTGGACACCGGTGCTGACGAGGTCTGGGAGGCGGCCGCCGCTTATGAAATCCCGCGTTTCCTGGTCGTGAGCCAGCTCGACCGAGAGAACACGCGTTTTGATGAAATCGTCGCGGAGGCCCGCGAACATTACGGGCCGAAGGTGATTCCGCTGAGCCTTCCGGTTGATGCCGGGCCGGGGTTCCGCTCGGTGCTCGATGTCATGCGCTCCGAGGTGATCACCTTCGCGGCGGATGGCAGCGGCGGATTCGAGGAAAAGGCCGCGACCGGCGGGCTGAAGGATCGCGTGAACGAGTTGCACCGCACGTTGATCGACCTCGTCGCTGAATCGGACGACGACCTTCTGGAGGAATTCCTCGAAGAGGGCACCCTCACCGAGGAGCACCTGCGAGAGCACGTTCACACCGCTTTCCAGGCCGGATTGATCATTCCGGTGTTCGCGGTTTCGGGCACGGCGAACGTCGGCGTGGCCCGGGTGCTCGATTTCATCGCGAAATACGGCAGCTCGCCGGTGGACCGCGAGACAGTGGAGGCGACCGACGCGAACGGCGAAACGGTGCGGGCCTCGCTTTCCGATCCTGAGACGCTCGCGTTCGTGTTCAAAACGGTGCACGAACCGCATGTCGGCACCTTGTCGTTTTTCCGCGTTTACAGCGGCGACGTGGAGGCGGGTGGCGAGCTTTACAACCCGGTGCGGCGGGAAACCGAACGGATCGGCCAGATCTTCCGGGTCAACGGCACGGAACGCATTCCGGTGCCGTCCCTCCACGCGGGCGACATCGGCGCGGCGGTGAAACTGCGCTCAACGCGATGCGGCGACACGCTCTGCTCCCAGTCGCGCGCGCTGACCCTGCCCGTTGTCGAGTTCCCCGAGCCGAACACCCGCGGTGCGTTCGTGGCCAGGTCGCGGGCCGACCGCAACAAGCTCGGCGAGGGCCTCGGCGTCCTGCGCGAGGAGGACCCGACCTTCGAGTTCGGCCACGATCCCGTGCTCGGGCAGACGATTGTTTCCGGCCAGGGGGGGATCCAGCTCCAGTTGATCGTCGAGGAATTGAAGCGCCGCTTCAACGTCGAGGTCGATCTGGTCGAGCCCGGCGTCCCCTATCTCTCGACCATCACCACTCCCGCCGAGTCGAAATACCGGCACAAGAAGCAGTCCGGCGGGGCGGGCCAGTTCGCCGAAGTGTGGATGCGCATCGAACCGCTGCCTTCGGGAAGCGGCGTCGTGTTCACCCAGTCGCTGGTGGGAAGCAACGTGGACCGCGTCTTCGTGCCATCGGTCGAAAAGGGTGTCCATGCCGCGTGCGCGCACGGCCCGTTTGGCGGATTCCCGGTCACCGACGTGCGGGTGGATTTCTACGACGGCAAGCAGCACCCGGTCGATTCGAAGGACGTCGCGTTCCAGATCGCCGGCAAGGCGGCGTTCAACGAAGCCTTCGAGGCGGCGCGGCCCAAATTGCTCGAACCGGTGATGGAACTGCGCGTCCGCGTGCCCCAGGACGCCGTGGGCGGCGTGATGGCCGACATCTCAAGCCGTCGCGGGCGGATCCTCGGCATGGAAACCGAAGGCCGCTTCGAACTGGTCGTCGCCCACGTCCCGCAGGCCGGGCTCCATCAATACTCAAGCCAGCTGCGCGCGATCACCTCCGGGCGCGGCAGGCATCGCGAGGCGTTCGATCATTTCGAGGAAGTGCCGCAGGAACTTGTGGCGGGCATCCTCGAAAAACACGCCCGCCAGAACCACGACGGCGCATGAGGCACGCCGATCCCATCTCCCATAATCAGAAAAACCAACCCAAAGAAACCATGCTCTCCGAACATCACGACATCGCCCATGAATTTCCCGATCTCGAGGACGTCCTGGCCACCCTGCGCGCCAAGGATTCCGAATTCGACGCCATGGTGAAACGCCATGACGAAGTGGACAACGAGATCCGCGAACTCGAGGAAAAGCAGCTGCCCATCTCCGACGAGGAGATCGAGAAAATGAAATACGAGCGCGCCGCCCTCAAGGACCGGATCTTCGAACAACTGCGCGCCGCGAGGGACGCGCAGGGCTGAGCCTCGCCGCTGCCCGGCGGATGTCGCGCGGATTCCTCCGCGCGCAGGGTCGTTGCGCGCCGTTTTCTCCCGCTTGATCCGGTGGCCCTCCGTCTGCCGGGTTTGTCGGATTTTGTGAAAATCACGGCGTCTGGTGTTCCGGGTTGGACGCGCGGGCCCGGCGGTGCAATCTCCCCCGTATGCCAGACCCCACCGTTCCCGTCGAGCACACTGATCCGGTCAACGCCCGCATTCTCGCCGTTTCCGAGGATCTGGTTTCCGGTTTCCAACGCGAGCCTTTCCAACTGATCGCCAGCGAATCCGGCGTGCCGCTCGACACCGTGATGGAGCGCGTGCGCGCGATGCTCGAGGCCGGCGTGATCCGGCGCGTGCGCCAGACGCTGCTCGCCACCAAGCTCGCCCACGGCGCGCTGGTGGCATGGAAGGTGCCCGAGGAAAAACTCAACGAGGCGTTCGATTTCATGGCGAAGGAGGACCCGTTCTCCGGCCACGTCGTGATCCGCTCGACCGATGCCGACATTTCGGGATCGGGATACCGGCTTTGGACCACGCTGAAAGTCCCGGTTGGCGAATCGCTCGATGACCACGCGACGGTGCTGATGCGGCTGACCGGCGCCACCGAATACATCCTCATGCCCGCCAACGGCGTGTTTGCGCTCGGCGTCGGCCACGTCCGCCGCAAGGCGCTGGAGCCGGGCGACAAATCCCCCGAGCCCGCCGTAATGATGACCACCACCACCGTGGACCTCACACCGGAGGAATGGCGCATCCTGCTTTCGCTCAAGGAGGAGCTTGAACCCGGGGAGATCAACCCGAATCCATGGCAGGGCCGCGCCGACGCGTGTGGCGTCACGCTCGACCGCTTCTGTGAGATCGCAGAAACCCTGAACCGGAAAAAAGTCATCGGCCGTTTCTCGACCTTTCTGGAACATGTGAAGCCATCGTCGTCCGGCCAGCGCGTCACGCGTTTCAACGGGTTGTTCCACTGGGCGGTCCCGCCCGGGCGAGAGATCGAGGCGGGGGCGGAGGTCGGCCGCCATTATTGCATGACGCATTGCTACTGGCGCGAAGGCGGCCCGCGCTTCGGCAACGTGAACATCATGGGCGTGGTTCACGGCACCGAAAAGGAGCGCGTGCTCGCCCACAAGGCGGCGATCGACCGCCATCTGGAATCGGCGGGCATCCCGGTCTCCTACACCAACGTCTTCTGGGGCGGTCGCTCGGAGATCAAGCCCTCCGAAATCTCGCCAGCCGTTTACACCGAGTGGCACGCGAAGCACGCCGGGTGATTTCGGACGCGGAGCGCCGGAACCTTCGCTTGCATCGGGCGGGCGGGGTTCCTACTTTGGCCGCACCGTGCGAATCAAAGCCATCCTAGCCCTCGAAGACGGCCGTTGTTTTGAAGGGGAATCCTTCGGAGCACCCGGCACCGCCACCGGAGAAATCTGTTTCAACACGTCGATGACGGGTTACCAGGAGGTGATCACCGATCCCTCCTACCGCGGCCAGATGGTGGCGATGACCTACCCGCAGATCGGCAACTACGGTGTGAACCCGGCGGACGCCGAATCGCACGAACCCCACATCCGCGGGTTCATCATCGGCGAACTCTGCGAGGTGCCCTCGAACTGGCGTTCCACCGGCACGCTCTCCGATTACCTTGGTGAGCACGGCATCCCCGGCATCGAGGGCGTGGACACCCGCGCGCTCACCAAGCACCTGCGTTCGCTAGGCGCAATGCGCGCGTGCCTCACCACCGAGCTGGACGCGGAGGCCGCGATCCAGGCCGCCAAGGACGCGCCGCCGATGGCGGGCTCGGATTTTGTCCGCGAGGTCTCCGCGCCCGAAGCCTACTCGTGGACCGGTGAGTCGCGGGAGTGGAAGCTTCCGAACGTGATCCTCGACGACCTTTCCGAATACCACGAACTGCCGCCCGCGCGCCGCCGCGTGGTGGCGTACGACTTCGGGATGAAATTCAACATCCTGCGCCGCCTGCGCCAGGCGGGGTTCGAGGTGGAGGTGGTGCCCGCCGCCACGTCCGCCTCCGAGGTGCTGGCGAAAAAGCCGGACGGCGTGTTCCTATCCAACGGCCCGGGCGACCCGGCGGCGCTCGATTACATCCACGACGAGCTGCGCGCGCTGGTCGGGCGGGTGCCGGTATTCGGCATCTGCCTCGGCAACCAGTTGCTGGCACACGCCTTCGGCGGGCGCACGTTCAAGCTCAAGTTCGGCCACCGCGGCGCCAACCAGCCGGTCAAGGACGTGCGCACCGGCAGGGTCTTCATCACCTCGCAGAACCACGGCTTCGCGGTGGATCCGGAATCGCTGCCGGACGACATCGAGGTCACCCACATCAACCTGAACGACGGCACTGTCGAGGGCGTCCGCCACAAGACGCAGCCGGTTTTCTCGGTGCAATACCATCCCGAGGCCGCGCCGGGGCCGAACGACCCCGCCTACCTGTTCAGCGAGTTCGCGGAAATGATCGAAGCCTTCAGGGCGTGACGCCCGCCAATCCCCCCGGTGCCCGCGATGAAGCGCCCGCCATGCCCCGGCCAGCCGGACGTCGATGCGTCCGGTATCCCGATCACCGAGGAGGAGGTCCGCGAGCAGGAGATCTTCGAGCTGGAAAACCCGGAATCCGGTTGGCTGGCCGGCCCGCGCGGGCGGCTCCACGACCTCGCCACGCTGCTGCGCGTGTCGCGCGATTTCCTGCGTGCCTTCCGCACGCTGCACTTCGCCGGCCCGTGCGTGACCATTTTCGGCTCCGCGCGCACCGCCGAGGGCACGCATTATTACGAAATGGCGCGCCGCATGGGCGCCGAATGCGCGCGGCTCGGGTTCACCGTGATGACCGGCGGCGGCCCCGGCATCATGCAGGCGGGGAACCAGGGTGCCTGGGAGGCCGGCGGTCGCTCGATCGGCGTGAACATCGAGCTGCCCTTCGAGCAGAAGCTCAATCCCTACGTCCACCGCTCGGTGACGATGCGCTATTTCTTCACCCGCAAGGTGGTGCTGGTGAAATACTCCTACGCGTTCATCGTGCTGCCCGGCGGCGCGGGCACGATGGACGAGATGTTCGAGACGATGACGTTGATCCAGACCGGCAAGCTGCGCAACTTCGCCATCATCCTGATGGGCCGCGACTACTGGCGGCCGCTGATGGACTTCATGTGGCGGATGGTCGATGAGGGCACCATCAGCCCGGAGGACCCGGACATCATCTTTTTCACCGACGATTACGACGAGGCCGTCGCCCACCTGCGCCGCCACGCCGTGCGCCAGTTCGGCCTGCGCCGGAAACTGACGCCCAGGGGCATCCGCGCGCTCGGCGAAAAACCGGTGTGACCCGCCGCGGAGGCAAAGGGGGACCACACGCGCCCCCGCGTGTCCCTTCGCGCGCCCTCGCGCGAAGGTCGGCATTCCGACCGGGTGACGTCCGTTCCGATGTTTTGCGTCACCCGTATGCGGCGCATTGCTCCGGCGAGGGCGCCGGAGGATGCACGCGGTGGCGCGTGCGCTCCCCAGCGCGAAGCAACCGGCTTGCTCAGTTCATCCTCTTTCCAACTGCGGATTTCAGCTTGATCGAAGCGGATTCGTCCTCTGGCGGATCAAATCGCACCGCCGCCGCGCGCGGCGCGCCAGCATTCGAGGAAGCCGGTGGCGAAGTCGGCGGGGCGGGAGCTTGTCCACGCGTCGATCTCGGCGGGGGGAAACCATTGGGCGGCCTGGATTTCGGAACACGGGAAACGGACCGGGCCGCGATGGTCGCCGGCGAAGAGGCGGACGTGTTCCCAGCCGGTGTTTTCGCACGGGGCGATGCGGGCGATTTCGCGCAGTTCGGCGGATGCGACGCCCATTTCCTCGCGGATCTCGCGGTGGGCGGCCTGTTCGTAGGTTTCGCCGGAGTCGAGGTGGCCGGAGACGGAGGAGTCCCAATCGCCGGGGTGCACGTCCTTGAGTATCGAGCGCTGCTGGAGCAGGACGTCGCCGTGTTTGTTGCGGAGGAAGACGTGTACGGCGCGATGCATCAGGCTGCCGGCATGCACCTCGGCGCGGGTGGCGGTGTCGGTGACATTATCGTTTTCATCGACGATGTCGAACACCTCGCCGTGGTGTTGGGCGTTTTCCTTGAGCGGGTGGTCGTCGTATGCGCGGGTGACTTCGAGCCACTGCGCGAGCGTGAGTTCTTCGGCGCGGGCGGTGCGGGGGAGGCCGAGTTTTTCCGCGACTTCGGGCCAGGGCGGATCGGCCGGGAGTTGTTTGCCGAGTTGCTTGCGGCGCTGGGCGAAGCCGCGGCGGATGAGTTCGTCGAACAGGCGGGCGTCGTAGGGCGCGAACTCCGCCGGATCGCGCGGGCGCAGGACGGCCACGCCGGAATCGATGTGCGGGCGCGGGTGGAATGCCCCGGGCGGCACCGTGCGCAGCGGCTCGACATGCCAGCCGGATTGGATGCGCAGGCTGAGCACGCCGTAGTCCTTGCTCCCGGGCGATGCGGCGATGCGGTCGATCACTTCCTTTTGCAGCATGATGACGGCGCGTTCGAACGGGTGCGGGCGGTTGAGGAAGTTGCGCAGGATGGCGCCGCCGGATGAATAGGGGAGGTTGCCAAGGAACTTGACCGGGCGGTGTTTGAAGAGGACGCGGGCGTCGAATTTCGCGCCATCGGCGTGATGGATCTCAACATCTTCGCGGCCGGCGAATTTCTCGCGCAGCCAGGCGGCGAGGCGTGCGTCGAACTCGACGAGGATGAGGCGGCGCACCTTGCCGGCAAGGTGTTCGCTGAGCGCGCCGGTGCCGGGGCCGACCTCGACAACGGCGTCGTGGGGTTGCGGGTCGAGCTGTTCGACGATCCAGCGGGCGATGTTGGCATCGACGAGAAAATTCTGCCCGAGTTGCTTGCTGGGACGGATACCGTGATCCTCGAGGATCCGGATGATTTCGCGCTGAATCATATTGCCTGCGTAAGTGTTGCGGGCGGATGCCGCAAGCTTCATCCGGAATCAGGCCTTGGGCGGGGCTTCATCAGGGGATCCTGGGATTGCTTCCACTCCTCCGGCTCATCCTCGGCCCATCATCCGGCGCACGCTCCGGAAAAGCCCGCATTCTGTGCGTTACGTGTAGCTCTGAATTCATATCGAGGTGCCCGCGGAAATTTGGATTTATCTTGACTCCTTATGTGCATTTTGGCACCTAACCCTCGGAAATTTTCGATGAAATGAAATTTGAGTTCAAATCGCCAAGCCTGAATATCGCTCAACACCACCGGAAAAACACGATGAATAACAACAACTACAGAAAACGCCTCCTGGCCGCCGCCTCTGTCGCGGGCCTAATCCTAAGCTCCACCTTGACGCACGCCAACGTTTACACTTGGACGGGCGACGCTGGCGATGGCGACTGGAACAACGCCGACAACTGGGACGAGAATGGGATTCCTGTGGATAGGGCACCCGACACGCCCGCACTCGATCTCATAACCACAGAAGACAATATCATCATCCAAGGAACCGCGCCCACAGATAACATTCCAACGTTCAGTGGCGGTAACGCTTTTAATAATACGACTGAGAGCACACCTCAGATCCAAATGCAGCTCGGCACGATGTCCGTCGATGTGGAAACGTGGAGGGGCCAAGGTCTCGTCCACAGGGGCTCTTGGAGCTCCAGTGTCGGAAGTCCCGGCGGTGATGAATCCGCAGTACTCAACTACAACATTATCCAGGCGGCTGGCAGGGGTCTCAACCGGGACAACGAAAGCTTGATGGATTGGACGGTCCATGCCAACGGAACATTGAACATCAGCAGTGTGGATTCCACATTGCAGATGGCTTTCAGTGACAGGCGGACCATCAGCTTCAACCTCCCTGGCGGAACCCTGAATTTTGTCGACAGCGCCCTGGAGTTGGAGGGCTATACGGGCAACTTCTTTGACTTGAGTGCCCCTGGTGCTTCGGTGACCGCTAACTTTGGCGGGGACTTCCCCGATCTTGCCTCAGTTCATTCCGCGATTTCAGACGACATCCATTTCATATCGACCACCTCACTCGATCTTATGGCGGTTGACAATGGAGACGACACCTTCACAGTCACTCCAATGGCCACTGGCAGTCCATTCCCGCTCGCCATTCGCCCGAATGCGACGACCCCCGGCAGCTACGACTTCGAATGGGACAGTCAGGAAGGCAAGGTTTACGACCTGCTGAGCAGTGTGGATCTCAGCACACCGGTCGCCGAATGGCCGGTGTATGGGGTCGGCGAGATGGTTTACGAGGGGATTCCGGCCGCCGGGTCCACCACCACGCTCACCGCCGTGCCCTCGACGGATCCGCGCCGCTTCTTTGCCATGCGGGAAGCCGACGCGCCGCCTCCGCCGCCTCTTTTGGATGTGAATTTCGAGGACGACGCCGGCGGCTTCACCGCCAGCGCCGATGAAGGCACCGCGTGGGAATGGGGCACGCCGGACTCCAGTGGCCCGGGAGGCACGGTGGATGCCGGTAACGACGCCGAGCCTGGAACCGGCGGGGCCTGGGGAACCAATCTTGGCGCCTATAGTGGTGGCGCGGGTGATCCGGGCTTTTACGTTGATCCCACCGTCAACAGCCGCCTGATTTCGCCCGAGATCGACCTCACGGAAGTGGCCGTTGCCGAGCTGACCTTTGCCCAAGCCATCGATCTCGATTTGAACGATTCGGCGGTGGTGCGGATCTATGATGCCGCAACCGGCGATGAAATCATCGACGGTGACTTCCCGCTCGTCATTGAGGACCCGGATCTCCAAGCGGCGCCGTGGGAAGCCAGCGGCCCGCACGCACTGCCGGTTGGCTCGATGATCCGCATCGAGTGGATTCTGAACGGCGCCGGTGGTACCGAAGCGGATTTCATGGGCTGGTATATTGACGACGTGGTAGTGACCGAAACCACGCCTTGATGTATTGCTCTCTTGCTCGCCGCAAAAGCCATCCGGCTCTACTTTCGGCTGTCCTTTTCGGGCTGTTTCATTTCATGGCGGGCAGGGCCTCGCCGGTTGGCGAGCCGGGCGTGCGGGCGAGGGCGGCGGGGGTGCCTGCGGCGACGATCGAGCCGCCGTTCGAGCCGCCGCCGGGGCCCAGCTCGATCACATGATCGGCGGCGGCGATCACTTCGGGATGGTGCTCGATAACGAGCAGCGTGTGTCCGGCGTCGCGGAGCCGCTGGAATGCGGCGAGCAGGCGTTCGACGTCGCCGAAGTGCAGGCCGGTCGTTGGCTCATCGAACAGATAGAGCGTGTGCCCGGCCGGAGGTTTCGCCAGTTCCACCGCGATCTTGAGCCGCTGCGCCTCGCCGCCGGAAAGCGTGTCGGCGGGCTGGCCGAGCGGGAGGTAGCCGAGGCCGAGGTTGTCGAGGATTTCCAGGATGGCGTGCAGCTTCGGCACCGGGCGGAACAGGTCGCGCGCGGCGGTGACGGTGAGATCGAGCACATCGGCGATGGAGCGGCCCTTGTAGGTGGCCGCGAGGGTTTCGCGGTTGAAGCGCCGCCCGTCGCAGGCCGGGCAGGTCACCCACGCGTCCGGCAGGAAGTGCATTTCCACCTTGAGCCGCCCGTTGCCCTGGCACCGCCCGCAGCGCCCGCCGGCCGCGTTGAAACTGAAGCGCGCCGCGCCGAAGCCGCGTTGTTTGGAATACGGAAGCCGGGCGAACAGCGGGCGGATCAGGTCGAACATCCCGGTGAAGGTCGCCGGAT
Source organism: Haloferula sp. (assembly GCA_007126655.1). Lineage (GTDB taxonomy): Bacteria > Verrucomicrobiota > Verrucomicrobiia > Verrucomicrobiales > Akkermansiaceae > Luteolibacter. The sequence goes on from SLAV01000322.1 coordinate 29,388, forward strand.
TCGACCGCGGGGTCCGCCCGACAGGCGATTGGTCGCAAATGACGAACCTGCCCACCGCCTCCGCGCCCTCGATGCCGTCGTGCGCGCCCGGGTTGCTGCGCCCGGTGAGCGCGGGGGCGAGGATGTCGTTGGCCAGTGTGGACTTGCCGCTGCCGCTCGGCCCGCACAGGCAGACGAGGCGGCCGAGCGGGATTTCCACGTCGATGCCGCGCAGGTTGTGCTCGCGCGCGTTGCGGATGACGAGTGCCGGGCCGCCGGGCGGCGGGAGCGGACCGTCGCGGAGGGATGGCGCGGGCCGGGCGAGCCAGCGCGTTGTCGGCGAGGACTCGCCCGCCGGCGGACCCTGATAGACGAGTTCGCCGCCCGCGGTGCCCGCGCCGGGGCCGATTTCGATCAAATGGTCCGCCGCGCGGATGATCGCGGCATCGTGCTCGACGACGACGACCGTGTTGCCCGCGTCGCGCAGGCGCTTGAGCGTGGCGATGAGCCGGGCCGTGTCGGCCGGGTGCAGGCCGATGCTCGGTTCATCGAGCACATACACCACGCCCGACAAGCCCGCGCCGAGCTGGCTGGCGAGGCGGATGCGCTGCGCCTCGCCGCCGGAAAGCGTCGATCCCGTGCGGTCGAGCGCCAGATAGCCGAGGCCCACTTCCCGGAGGAAACCGAGCCGCGCGGCCACCTCGCCGGCCACCCGGTCGAGCGCTTCGGCCATGGCCGGTTCGATCTCCACGCCATCGAGCCACGTCCGCGCCTCGCCGACGGGCAGGGAGCAGAATTCGTGGATGCCGAGCGCGGTGCCAGATCGGTGCGGCACTTTCACCGCGAGCGATTCGGGCTTGAGGCGGCGGCCGCGGCAGGCGGGGCAGGCGGGTGGGGGCGCGTCGGATTTTCGACCGCGCGGCACGGCGGTTCCGGTGCCCTCGCATTCCGGGCAGGCTCCGTGATGCGAGTTGAAAGAGAAATGCCGCGGCGTGAAGGTTTCCGCCAGATAGCCGGTGTCCGGATTGCGGTAGGCCGTCTGGAACGAGACGACGCGCCATGCGTCGCCGTCGGCCGCGCCGGGGTCGAGGACGGCCGCGCGCGTCTCCGCGCCGCAGACGCGCAACGCCGCCTCGATCGAGTCGCCCACCCGGCTGGCCGCGCCGGGGCGGATGACGAAGCGGTCGATCACGACTTCGAGCGACTCCGGCAGGCGGCTCCACGCGGCGGCGGCCTCGTCGATTTCCATGACCACGCCGTCCACGCGCACCCGGATGTATCCCTGCCGCCGCAGGTTGCCCAACAGGAATTCGGGATCCTCGAGCTCCTCCGCGGGCACCGGGGCGAGCAGCAGCACCTTGCTGCCTTCCGCCAGCCCGGCAAGCGACGCGGCGATTTCCGCGGGCGTGGTTTTCATCAGCCGTTCGCCGGTTTGCGGATCGTGGGGGATTCCCGCCGCCGCCCACAGCAGCCGCAGGTGGTCGTGGATTTCGGTGACGGTGGCCACCGTCGAGCGCGGGCCGAGCGTGCCGGCGCGCTGCTCGATGGCGATGGCCGGGCAGAGGCCCTCAATGGAATCCACGTCCGGCCGCTCCAGTTGCCCGATGAACCGCCGGGCGTATGCCGAGAGCGACTCGATGAACCTGCGCCGCCCCTCCGCGTAGAGCGTGTGGAATGCCAGCGACGATTTCCCCGAGCCGCTCGGGCCTGTGACGACCACGAGCCGGTGCTTCGGGACATCGACGTCGATGCCGCGAAGGTTGTGCTGCCTCGCGCCGCGGATCCGGATCGCTTCCACCCGCCCAGATTGCGCGCGCGCCACCCGACTTCCAAGCGGGATTGTCGATGCCGGGGTCACACCCTGGGGATCGAGAGCGTGAGGGTGGTTCCCTCGCCGGGGTTGCTGCGGACGTCGAAATCCGCACCCAGCGCGGCGGCGCGCTGGCGCAGGGCGCGCAGGGTGGCCGGGCGATCGGTTTTTTCCGCTGGAATGCCGCGGCCGTCGTCGCGGATTTCGAGCGTGAGCCGCCGGTCGGCGGAGCGGGTGACGCGGATGGCAACCCCGGACGCGCGCGCGTGCCGGAGGATGTTGTGCAGGGCCTCGCGGAAATACAGGAACAGGTGGCGGTTCGCATCCTCCGGCAGCTCGGCGGACCAGGCGGCTTCGTCGGCATTGAACTCCCAATCGAGCGATTCGAGCATGATCGACGCCGTCTCGCGCAGGTGCTCGACGGTGCCGATGCGGTGGTTGCCGCCGGGGCGGAGCAGCCACACGATGTCGCGCACCGCGCTGACGGTTTCGGCCGCGATGCGCTGGATCCGCCTGAGTTCCTCGGACGGGCCGGCGCGGCCCTCGGCGAGGTCCGCGAACATCTGGATGCTGCCGAGGTTGCTGCCCACCTCGTCGTGCAGATCGCCCGCGATGCGTTCGCGCACGGCGAGCAACTGGCGGCGCGACTGGATGCGGTAGCGGATCGGCAGCGCGACGACGGCCACCGCCCCGGCGACGCCGAGCAGGGCGAACAGCACGAGCGAGCCGTTGCGCCAGTCGCGGATGACCGTGGCGGCCTCCGCGTGCAGTTCGTGGATGCGCGTTTCGATGGCGAGGCGCTCGTCGAGCCGCGCGAGCCATTCGCGCTCGGGCACGAGACGTCCGTCGGGGCCGTGGCCGTCGATGAGTGCGGCGCTGCTCCAGTAGCGCCCGCCCGGGGCGATCAGGTTCGGCATGCCGTCCGCCGAGCGCACCGCCCTGCCGAGCGCGACGTTTTCTCCGCCCGAGTAAATCTCCACCTCGCTCAGCGCGAAGAACGCGGGATAGGTCTCGAACGCCTTCCATAGCTCCACGGCGGTGACGCGGACGTGGCGGGCGTCGGCGGCGTCGATGGGCAGCCACACCGGATTGTGGCCGGGGTTGCCCAATGTCTTTTCGGCGACGACGCGCCAGTCGTCCGCGGCGGCTGTCCCGGAAACGGCGATCTCAATCCGCTCGGGGAATCCGAATCCGCTCGGCAGGTCAGACGTGGGCCGCCGCGCCGGGAGCAGGCGGATGCCGTCGATGCGGTGAACGGCCCCGAGGTCGAGCGTGAGGCTGGCGGCCTCGTCGGCGCGCGCCCTGCCGTGCGAGAGCCAGCCGACGTTGCGGTGGTCCTCGACGGGCACTTCCGGCAGTCCGAGCGGCGTCTGGCCATCGACGAGGAAATCCGGGTTCCACTGCCACGGGGCGGCCGGCTGGGAGCCGCCGGTGGCGCGCACCTCGCCGCCATACGCGAGGTTGCGGGTTTCCGAAAATGCGAACCACTCGGCCCAGGCGTGGACATGGCCTTCGTCGCCGTCGCCGCCGACGGGCAGATGCCGCGCGGCGAGCCGCATGCCCGCCGCCTCGACCGGCGGATCGATGTGGAAGACGAACGGATGGCCGCGCCGCACCGGGTGGCCGCGCGCGTCGCGCTCGCGCGCCACCCGCGCGACGGAGCCGCCGTCCGCGTCAATCAGGTCCACCGTGAACTCATCCGGCAGGCCATAGTGCGCGTCGAGGCCGCGGGCGTCATACCTGCGCGCGGGCACCAGGGCGATCAGGTCCACCACATGCGTGCCGCCGCATTGCCAGAAGACCTCGACGGCATGCCCCGCGTCGGCGGGCGACGGATCCTGATGGGTGGCCGCGAATCCGCCGGTGCCGCCCTGGTCGTCCACCGGGATGCCTGGCAGGGCGTCGAGCCGCGGTGTGATCTCCGCCAGCTCGCGGTCGATCTCCTTGAGGCGATTCGAGAACGCGCGGGCCAGGCGCTCGTCCCAATCCGCCGCGGCGGCCGGGCCCGCGGGCACGCACGCAATCACTGCGCACAGCCATGTCGCGCGCCGAAGGAACGGGAAGGTCGCCATCGCCGCGCGGGTTCGGTTTTTTCGCTTCAGCGGGTCACTCGTCGTCGCCGGTGTTCAATTCCTTGATGCGGACGTTCCGGTACCAGACCGGCCTGCCCTCGTCCTGGAAGCTGATGTATCCCTTCGACGGGCGGTCCTTCATGGCGGATTCGCTGAGCTTGATCTCGTTGACTGTCTCCCCGTTGAGCACCACGGTGAGGTCGTCGCCGTCCACGGTGATGCGGTAGTGGTTCCATTCGCCGGCGGGCTTGATCGCGTTGTGCGTCGGGGCCTGGGTGCGGATGACGCCGCCGGCGTCGTGATGCGTGAGATCCTCGTCGGCCTTGCCGTAGGTGTCGATGATCTGGACCTCGAAGCCGCTGGTGACGTGGTCCTCGAGATCGCCGACGCGAAGGAAAACGCCGGAGTTGCCGTTTTCCTCGTATTTGAACTCGAGGTCGATGATCACGTCGCTGTATTTGCGCTCGGTGGTCAGGTAATCGTCGAATCGCTGCCATCCGTGCTCGCCCGGGCGGGGCTCCAGCTTGATGATGTTGCCCTCTTTGACGAGCCAGTTGCCGGTGGTCTGCCACCCGGTCAGATCCTCGCCGTTGAACATCTGGACGAATCCCTCGTCGTCTTTTTCGCCAGCGGTGGCAGTAAATGCGGCGACACCGGCTAGAGCGGCGGTAAGGATGGATTTTTTGAAAATGGATCGCTTCATGTCATTAGAAAATGGTGTATGATTTGCTCACCAGAATGCCACCGCGCCTGCGAATTGCAAGCACAGGAACCCGCCCCGTGCCAAAGCAGAACACGGCAGTTTCCAAAGAATGTGCCAAAATGACACATCACATGATCACGGAATGGTTAAGAATGCACAAATCAAGCAATCTTTCAATTGTGTGCAAGGGATAAGGCACACATCCCGAAAGGGGTCACGGGCGTCGGGAGTAGGGACCTGGCGTCCGTGATTTTTTAGGTGGAACGGTTGCTTGGGCCGACCGCCAGAAGGCACCTTCATGAGCCGCGATTTGCAAATGCCGCGCATGGGATGTCAGGCGCTTTGCAACACGGCGAAAGGGGGGTTTTCCTGATGCCGCCATGACCACCGAAAACTCCGCCCAACAAGCCGGGAGCCCAACCGCACCTCCGGCACACGCAAAATATCTCGTGCTGGCAGGAGCCGTGATCGTCCAGCTGCTGTTGGGGACGATCTACGGATACAGCATTTTTTGGGAGCCGCTCTCATCCGAGGTCTTTCCCGAGATTGTCACCGAGGCGCAGGTAGCAGGCGTCGAGGCATCGAGGATTGAGAGTGGTGCGGTGCGCGTGGTGGCGGACGATGCGGCGGCGGCGGTCGAGCGCAGCGCACGCGAGGGGTATCTGAAATACGCGTTTTCCATCTGCGTGTTGAGTTTCGCGGTGGTGATGGTGTTCGCCGGGCGGATCCAGGATCTGAAGGGGCCTCGTTTCCCGACATTTATCGGTGCAGCCCTGATGGGGGGCGGCTTCATCGTGGCCGGCCTCTTGAATAGCCCGATCGTGTTTTTCATCGCCCATGCGCTCTTCGCCGGAATGCTCACGCTTGTGGTATTGATGGGCTACCACGCGCTTTTCGGACACCTCGATCCGGAAAAGCGGGTGATGGCGCGCTACGCGCCCCAGGCCATTCTGGTGACGATGATCGTGGGCGCGGTGGTGCTGGGCAACCAATACGTCGGCCAAATGGGCGAGTTCGACCGGCTGTTCCTGCTGTGGGGCACGGTGGGTTTCCTTGCAGGCGCGGGTGTCGGGTTCGCATACGTCTCGCCAATCGCGGCGCTGGTGAAGTGGTTTCCAAACCACAAGGGACTGGTGAGCGGGGTGGCGGTGGCGGGTTTCGGCCTGGGTGCGCTGTTGTTCAGCCAGCGGTGGGGCGCGCTCGGATTTATTTCGGAATTTGGTATCGCCTCGTTTTTCGTCGTCCATGGACTCGTTTGCCTGGTGGGCATATCCATCGGCGGCTTGCTGCTGCGCAACCCGCCGGGCCATGAGCCCGGCTGCGTGGCGACCGACAACAGCGCCTGGAAGTCGACGCTGCGCCAGCCGGCTTTCTGGGTGCTGTGGGCGATGTATTTCAGCGCCTCGGTGGCCGGCCTCGGGGTGATCGGCATCGTCAAGGTCTTCGCCGGCGAACAACTCGTCGGAGCCGCAACGGCGGCCGGCGAGGTGATGACGGAAGAGGCGGTGCGGGCTCTCATGCTCGACGGCGCCAAGGCCGTTGGCGTGCTCGCCCTGTTCAACGCGTTGGGGCGCGTGGTGTGGGGATTCGTGTCCGACCGCATCGGGCGCACGCCCACTTTCATTGTGATGTTCCTGCTCCAGGCGGTGACGATGTTCTCGCTTGGCGCGATGCAGACCGAGCTGGGCCTGGTGGTGGCGGCCTCGCTGGTCGGCTTCAATTACGGCGGTGCCTTTTCGCTGTTTCCGACAGCAACCGCCGATATGTTCGGCGCGCGCAACCTCGGGGCGAATTACGGTTGGCTCTTCACCTCCTACGGGATCGCCGGAGTGGTCGGCATCGCGGCCGGCAATGCGGCGAGGAGCATGACGGGAAGCTACGCCGCGGCCTTCGCCATGGCGGGCTGCCTGTGCCTGGTCTCGGCCGCCCTTGCGATCGTGCTCAAACGACTGTCCGACAAGCCCGGGGCCGCCGCCCCGCCCGATGCCTAGCGCCGCTTCCGCAACCGGCGTCCGCTGAGGCGGCGCTCGATCAGGTTCGGGCATCGCCCGTGTTTGCGGAGCTGCTCGCAGGTCGCCTCGATCTTCACGGAATGGCGCACCGCCCTGAAGCCGAGCCGCCGCGTCACGCAATCGCTGAGCACCTCGATGCCCGGGTCCTCGAATTCGACCACCTTGCCGCAATCGATGCAGACCAGGTGGTTGTGCGACGGTTTTTCGATGAAGTTCGGATCGTAGGTCGTCTGGTCGTCGCCGAGGTCGATCTGGCGCAGCAGATCGGCCTCTACAAGCAGCGCGATGGTCCGGTAAACGGTGGCGCGCGACGCGTTCTCATCCGACCTGCGCACCCGTTCGAACAGCTCTTCCGCGCTGAAATGCTCATCCTTGGAAAAGACCTCGGCGATGATCCGGTCGCGCTGGGCGGTGCGCCGCAATCCCTTGCGGCGGATGAATGTCTCCAGCTTCTCGCGAATCGCCTCGTCCACTCCGGCAACCTACCCGGACGACATGTCGGCGTCCAAGCGCAATCGGGCGGCTGCCACACATCACGAATTGCATAACGGTCGGTTCGCTGCGATGCTGCCGGTGAATTGGATGATCCGGAGCGTGCAACAACCCTTCCCGGCCCGTTCGGACGCCCGGCTGTGGGCGTCCGCACTTCTGCTGTCCCTCGTGCTCAACTCACTGGCGGTGCTCGCGCTCTCCACCGAACCAGTGCGTGAATGGGTTTTCAGCCGGGAAATTCCACCGCCAGAGCCACCCAGGGCTGAAGAGCGTGTCCTGGAAATGGTTCTCGCGCCGCCCGAACCGGAACACGCCGCGCCGGATGAGGACGCGCGCCAACGATTCGCACGCACCGATGAGGACCAGCGCTCCGAGGAGCCGCCGGAATCCGCGAGTTTCACCGGCGAGCGCGATACCCGCGCCGCCAGCGAACTCGCCCCCGATACGGACGCCCCGCCGTTGCCCGCGCAGGTCGGCATCGAACAGCGCTCGCCCGACGACATCGAGACGACCGAGAGCGACTTCCGCGACGGCCCGCTCGATGCTCCGGGCGCGTCGGAATCCGCCTCCGAGTTCGCCGAAATCCCCCGGCCCGAGGGGGCCGATGTGGAGACGCCCGGCGATTCCGACGTTCTGGAGGAAACCGCCGAAGCCCAATCCCCCCCGCCAGAAGACCGGCTGCTGGAAGGCCCGCTCACCACCGATGTGCCGGTGCCGCCGGAGTCCGAGTCCGAGGAGGACGGACCGCCGGAACCCGAACCTGCGGAGACCCCGCCGCAAGGCGTTGCCGAATCCCCGCTGGAAACCCAGCCCGCGGAGGATGCCGCGGATGATCGCCCCGGCTTCCGCGGGCACCAGCGCAAAACCACGCTCCGCGGCTCGATCTCGCGCACCGGTCGCAGCGCACTCGATGTGCAGGACAGCGCGCTGGGCCGCTATCAAGCCCAGATCAGTCGCGCTGTGGAGCTCGAATGGCAGCGCAACTGTGTGCGCCATCGCGATTTCATCACCCCCGGCTTTCTCACCGTGCGCTTCTTCGTTGAACCTTCCGGTCGCGTGCGCACGGTCGAGTTCGTCGGGGAAATGGAAACGGGCGAGGTGCAGAAGGGATTCACCCTGAACTCGATCCGCAACGCCGCCATCCCGGAGATGCCCGCCGGACTCCGCGAGGAACTCGGTGGCGAACCGCTTGAACTCATCTTTAATTTCTATTTCTAATAAAATCACATGCATCCGCCCGAACTGTTGATCCACGGCCTCACCGCAGTGACGCTCCCCAACGCCGACGTCGTCCTCGATTTTCTGGGCAGGGGCGGCGTTTTCATGGTGCCACTGGGCGTCGCCTCTGTCGCCGGAGTCATGGCGATACTCTACAAACTGATGTCGCTTTCGCGCTCGCGCGTGATCCCGAAGAAGCTCGAACACCACATCCGCGAATGCTCCGTGCCGGGCGGGGAACGGAAGCTCGATGCCATCATGCCCGAGCTTGAGGACGGCCGCAGCTCACTCGCCCGACTCGCGGCCGTCACCGTCGGCCAGCGCGGCAGGCCGCACGACGAGATCACGCGCGCTGTCGAAGCCGCCTCGCGCGAGGAAACCGCCCACCTGCACGCCGGCATCGGCGTGATCGACGTGGTCATCACCGTGGCCCCGCTGCTCGGGCTGCTGGGCACCGCCTCCGGGCTGGTCGTCATTTTCGAGGGGCTAGGGGAAACGACCAACTATCTGGCCATTGCGCGCGGCATTGCCGAGGCGCTCAGCACCACCATCGCCGGGCTGGCCATCGCCGTGCCCTGCGTGATCGCCCACAGCTATTTCACCCGCCGCATCGAACTGCTCACCGCGCGGCTCGAGTCCCTGCTCTCCGGCCTGGCCTCCGCCAGTGCGGATGGGGGGCGCCGGGTTTCCTGATCCAGCGCAATCTCAGCCGGGTTCCGCCATGCATTTCCCACGCATCCAACGCAACCGCAACCAGGTGCCGATCGTGCCATTGATCGACATCCTGTTCATCCTGCTCGTCTTTTTCATCGTCTCCACCACGTTCAAGCGCCCGCGGGACGTGATGCGCATCGAACTGCCCACCGTGCGGGAGATCCCGTCCGAACAATTGGCCGAGGAGCGCTCTGTGATCGCGGTGGACGCACTCGGCAACATCACCCTCGACTCGCTCACGGTGCCGGAGGGCCTGCTCGGCACTTACCTCGAGGCGTTCCAAAGGCAGAATCCCGGCCGCCAGCTCGAACTGGAGGCCGACAAGTCGATTTCCATCGAGCGGCTGTTAAACGTCTTCGAGGCCCTCACCAAGGCGGGCATCGAGGTGCGCGACGTACCGGCGAGAATCGAGGTTCCCGAATGATGGCAGCCCCCGTCCGCATCGTGCTGTCCGGCCCGGAATCGTCCGGAAAATCGACGCTCGCCGCCGCGCTCGCCGCCGCGTTCCGCCTGCCGGTGGCGGATGAATACGCGCGCGTCCACCTCGCCGCGGGCCTGCCGTATCCGGATTCGCCCGCCGCGCTCGCCGCGCTCGCCCGCGACCACCTCGCCTGGCAGCGCCGCCACGTCCCCGCGGACGCACCCGCCGGCATCCTCGACACCGACCTGCTCAACTACCACATCTGGGCGGATGTCGCCTTCGGCCTGGTGCCCGATGAAATCACGCGCGGACTCGCCGCCGAGCGCCACCACGTCCACCTCCTCTGCGCGCCCGACCTGCCGTGGCAGCCGGACCCGCTGCGTGAATTCCCCGACCCCGTGCGACGCCGCGAACTCCACCGCCGCCACGCCCGCGAACTCGACGCGCGCGGCAACCGCGTCTTCATGATCGGCGGCACCGGCGAGTCCCGCCTCGAAGCCGCCACCCGGGCCGTCGCGGAAATCCTCGGGTGAGGCTGCCGCCCACGGAACCGGAGCTTAAGCGTCGCATAATTCCCCATCTCGGTCGGGGAGGCGGATCC
>SLAV01000208.1 GCA_007126655.1 Haloferula sp.
CGATGCCCAGTCGATGCTCGACCAGCTCGTCGCCTTCTGCGGCGACCACATCACCGAGGCCCACGTCCTCGACGTCTTCGGGTTTACCTCGCGCGAAAAAGTCGCCGCCCTCGCCACCGCGCTGCTCGCCCGCGACACCCCCGCCGCCCTCGCCCTGATCCAGAAGGAGGCCGAGACCGGGCGCGAACTCTCCCAGCTCCTCGGCGAACTCATCGGCTGCCTGCGCGCCCTGCTCGTCGCCAAGCTCGACCCCGACGCCGACGGCGACGGCATCCCCGCCGACCTTTGGCAGCAGCTCCTCAAGGACGCCGGAAACGTCGCGCCCGACCGCGTCCTCGCCGTCATCGATGTCTTCGCCGAGACCGAAGGCCGCATGAAATGGGCCTCCAACAAGCGCCTCCACTTCGAACTCGGCATCATCAAGGCCATCCAGACACTCTCCGAAGCGCGCATCTCCGACGTCATCAACGTCATTGCCAAAGGCTCCCACCTGCTCGAAGCCCCCTCCGAACCTGCCACGGTCTCCTCCCCGGCCGACCCACCGGCCTCCAAAACCGAAACCGAAACCGCCACCCCTTCCCCCGCTCCCGAATCATCCGCCCCGGCAAAAACGCCGACCATGGACGAACTCATCGCCGCCGCGCCGGAGGCAACCACGCCCGAGCCGGAGGAGAAAAAAACCGAACCTGAACCCACTCCCGCGCCCGCACCGCAAGCCGATACCAAACCCGCCCCCGCCGAAGACCCCTTCACCAACGACCCGCTTATCCAAATGGCCCTCGAAAAATTCGAGGCCAGAATTATCCAATCCTGACCCCGCCATGAACATTGCCAAACTCATGAAGCAGGCCCAGCAAATGCAGGCCGGCCTCGCCGAAAAACAAGAAGAACTCGCCAAGCAGACCGTCGATGTCAGCGTTGGCGGAGACAAAGTCAAGGTCACCGCCACCTGCGCCGGCGACGTGCTCTCGATCAAGATCGACCCCTCGCTCGTCGATCCCGACGACGTCGGATTCCTCGAGGAAATCGTCCTCAAGGGCGTCCGCGAGGCGCTCGAACAGGGCCGCGAGAAATCCGCCGCGGAAATGAAGAAACTCACCGGCGGCCTCGGCCTGCCGCCCGGCGGCATGCCCGGCTTCTAACCACGGCCCGGCCCGTGAACCCGCGCGAAAGCCTCCGCACGGCCCCGCACCTCGCCCGCCTCTTACTCGGCTGGGGTGCCCTGCTCGGCACGTGCCTGCTGCTCGGCCTCACCGTCGTCACCTACGCGAAGCAACCCGACCGCTTCGCCGCCTTCACCCTGATGCCCGTCTGGATCTGGGGAGGCATCGGCATCGCCGCCGCGCTCGCCGGCCTGCTGCTCTGCCGCTCGCGCATTGCCTGGCTCCCAGCCGCCGCGTGGCTCGTGGTCATCCTCGCCACCGCCGACGAGGCCCGCACGCTCGCCAACTTCCGCCACGACCCGCCTCGCCCCGGCCCCGCACGGCCCCACTTGGGCGAGCCAGTCGTCCGCGTTATCACTGCCAACCTCGACCTCCACCCCGCGCCAGAACTCGCAAGATGGAAGCCTGACATCGTCTTGCTTCAAGACACCTGGCCTCACCAGATCCGGCGTATCGCCCTCGATCTGTTTGGCGAGGACGGGTCCATCCACATTCACGGGACCAACGCCATCATCACCCGCTGGGAAATCCTCGAGCACGACGCCAAGCCGGACCAGCGCACCCACCAGGCCACCATCCGCATCCCGGCAAGCGGAGCCACCTTCAAGGTCGTCAACGTCCACCTCGTCAGCGCCGCCACCGACCTCAGCCTGTGGCGCAGGAGCGTCTGGACCGGTCACCGCGTCAACCGCGCCATCCGCCTACGCGAACTCGAAACCGCCATCTCCGCGCTTGAATCCTCCACCGGATTCCCCGCCGCACCGGCCATCCTCGGCGGAGACTTCAACGCCCCGCCCGGAGACGCCATCTACCGCCGAATCGAAGAACAATTCCACGACGCGCACCCCGCCGCCGGCCGCCGCCCCGGCAACACCTACCACCGCCGCTTTCCGATCCTCCGCATCGACCGCATCCACGCCACCCCCCACTTCACCCCCGTCCGCAGCCGCACCGACATCGCCGCCCGCAGCGACCACCGCTTCGTCATCGCCGATTTCCTCTTCGCCCCATCACCGTAGGCGCGGTCGTGAGACCGCGGCACCCCGCCCGCCAATCGACACTCACTCCCCCTCACCCCCGCTCCAAACCGAAAGTCCGCACATTCACCGGCTCCGCCACCAGCACCGAGTCCGGCGACCGGTCGGGCCGTTCGAATCCATCCCAAGCAACCGGCAGCGCCGTTCCCGGGCATTCTGCCGCATCCACCGCCGCCACCCGGTATGGATCGTGGTGCACCCGCCCGGTGAAAATCCGCCCCCGCCGGTCCGCCGAAAACAACAGATACCGCTCCACCAGAAACCACTCCAGCGTCCCCGGCTCCGCCGCCGCCGTCTTCATCCCGCCCGCGTCAGGATACCGGCACAAAGCGGCTTCCCGCTCCCCTTTCCTGCGGCATCGGTAATCGATCATCCCGTCCCCATCGCGCGCCGCCGTCATCGCCGCGTGCTCGTAGGGCAGATGAAAAAACCGCCTCGCCAGCTCCACCGCCACCGGCTGGTTGCAATCGAGCGAGAAAAACCACACCCCCGCGCGTCCCCGCCCATCGTGCACATACGTTCGTACGTTCAGCTCCAGAAACCACGACAGCCACGGCACCGGCGGCAGCCCCGCCGGCCGCACCCCCCGCATGTAAAACGGCACCACCCCCAGCCAGGCCTCACCATCGAACGTGTCCACAAACAGCCGGTCCGGCAGCCGCGCCGCGATCTCCGCCGCATCCACCCGCCAGTGGAAAAACCCGAGCCCCGACCACTGCTGCCGCATCACCGCCATCCGCGCCGGGCGGTCCCGGACCGCCTCGCGCTGCGCCTGTGTTGGTGGTGCCTCCTTCATCCGCGCGCCAACATCGCACCGCTCCGCACCCGCGCAATCGCCGGGAACACAATCCCGCCTTGCCCGCGTCCCCCCGGCCTGTTTCATTCCGCACCCCAACCCACCATACCGCCATGGCCAACAAAGACGTCACCGATCCCGCCCGCATGGAAAAAATCGTATCCCTCTGCAAACGCCGCGGGTTCATCTTCCAGGCCGGCGAAATCTACGGCGGCCTCAACGGCGTCTGGGATTACGGCCCCCTCGGCACCGAACTCAAACGCAACCTCAAGGAAATCTGGTGGCGGCGCACCGTCCAGGAGCGCGACGACGTCGTCGGCATGGACGGCTCCATCCTCACCATGGAACCGGTCCTCCAATCGTCCGGCCACATCGGCGGCTTCAGCGATCCCATGGTCGATTGCAAAACCTGCAAAGGCCGCTTCCGCGCCGACGCGCTCGATGGCTTCCAGTGTAAGGAGAAACCCAGCGTCTGCCCCGGCCAATCGCCGAAATGCGAACTCACCGAGCCCCGCCAGTTCAACCTCATGTTGCAGACCAACTTCGGGGCCACCGGCGAACAGGTCGCCTACCTTCGCCCCGAGACCGCCCAGTCCATCTTCGTCCAATACAAGAACGTCTTCGACTCCAGCCGCGTGAAGCTCCCGTTCGGCATCGCTCAGGTCGGCAAGTCATTCCGCAACGAGATCAACCCACGCAACTACACCTTCCGCAGCCGCGAGTTCGAGCAGATGGAAATCGAATACTTCTGCCGCCCCGAAGACGGCCTGCGCCTCACCGACGAATGGCTCGAGGCCCGCCTCGAATTCTACCGGGAAATCGGCATCCCGCGCGAAAAACTCCACATCCTCGACGTCCCCGACACCGACCGCGCGTTCTACTCCAAAAAAACCTACGACATCGAATACGAATTCCCCTTCGGCATCCAGGAACTCGAAGGCGTCGCCTACCGCACCGACTACGACATCAAGGTCCACCAGGAAGGCTCCGGCAAACCGCTCGAATATTTCGACGAGGAAACCAAGGAAAGGTTCATCCCCCACGTCGTCGAGCCATCCGCCGGCTGCGACCGCACCGTGCTCGCCCTCATCTGCGAAGCCTTCGACGAAGAGACCCTCACCGACTCCAAAGGCAGGGAGGACGTCCGCACCGTCATGCGCTTCAAGCCCGCCCTCGCCCCCGTCAAGGTCGGCATCTTCCCGCTCCTCAAGAAAAACGAAGAGCAGGTCCGCATCGCCCGCGACATCCAGCGCACCCTGC